>NZ_CP027226.1:1152500-1475000 GCF_002998295.1 Fastidiosipila sanguinis | reverse complement strand
AAACAAAGGTCAAGTTACAAAGAGCGCAGGGCGAATGCCTTGGCACCATGAGCCGATGAAGGACGTGATAAGCTGCGAAAAGCTACGTGTAGGTGCAAATAACCATTAAAGCGTAGATATCCGAATGGGGAAACCTAATCAGGGTAAATTCCTGATTACTCCTAGATGAATACATAGTCTAGGTAGAGGGAACGGGGGGAATTGAAACATCTTAGTACCCCTAGGAAAAGAAATCAACCGAGATTCCGTAAGTAGTGGCGAGCGAAAGCGGAAGAGGCCAAACCGATTTACTTCGGTAAATCGGGGTTCGGACTGAATAATCTAGAACAAGAGTTAGCAGAATGAGCGGATGGAAAGCCGAGACCATAGAACGTAATAGTCGTGTAAGCGAAAACTCAAGTTCAGAGTCAGTATCCAGAGTAATGTAGGACACGAGGAATCCTGCAGGAAGACGGGGGGACCACCCTCCAAGCCTAAATACTCCATGGTGACCGATAGTGAATAGTACAGTGATGGAAAGGTGAAAAGAACCCCGGGAGGGGAGTGAAAGAGAACCTGAAACCCTGTGTTTACAAGCAGTCGGAGCACGTTAATGTGCAACGGCGTACTTTTTGTAGAACGGTCCGACGAGTTACGATTACTAGCAAGGTTAAGTAGTAGAGCTATGAAGCCGAAGGGAAACCGAGTATGAATAGTGCGAATAGTTAGTAGTTGTAGACCCGAAACCAGGCGACCTATCCATGAGCAGCGTGAAGGTAAGGTAAAGCTTACTGGAGGCGCGAACCCGTATCTGTTGAAAAAGGTTGGGATGACTTGTGGATAGCGGAGAAATTCCAATCGAGCTTGGATATAGCTGGTTCTCCCCGAAATAGCTTTAGGGCTAGCCTTATTATAGAGTTTATAGGGGGTAGAGCACTGAATGGCAAAGGGCCCTTCCCAGGGTACCAATGCTTATCAAACTCCGAATACCTATAAATATGAATAGGAGTGAGACTATGACAGATAAGTGCCGTAGTCGAGAGGGAAACAACCCAGACCGTCAGCTAAGGTCCCAAAGTTACAGTTAAGTGGGAAAGGATGTGGATTTGCTAAGACAGCTAGGATGTTGGCTTAGAAGCAGCAACTCATTTAAAGAGTGCGTAATAGCTCACTAGTCGAGTGAGTCTGCGCCGAAAATTTAACGGGGCTAAACTGTACACCGAAGCTACGGATCGAGAGATGGTAGGGGAGCGTTCTGTAGGCCGTTGAAGCATGATCGAAAGGACATGTGGAGGTATCAGAAGTGAGAATGTCGGAATAAGTAGCGAGAGCAAAGTGAGAATCTTTGCCGTCGAAAATCTAAGGTTTCCTGGGCAAGGCTCGTCCTCCCAGGGTAAGTCGGGACCTAAGGCGAGGCCAAGAGGCGTAGTCGATGGACAGCAGGTTTAAATTCCTGCACTGCAATGTTGCGTTATTAGAGACGCAGGGACACGGAAGGATAAGATCGCAGACAGCTGGAATAGTCTGTGGAAAGCACGAAACGAAGGACTTAGTAAAGTACGGGTCCTAATAGGAGAGTGCCGAAGGAGGGAAAATAAGTACCGAAGGATCTGAATTCAACTGGCGAGAAAAGCTGCTATCAAGTAACAGTGCACCCGTACCGCAAACCGACACAGGTAGATGAGGAGAGAATCCTAAGACGATCGGGAGAATCATCGTTAAGGAACTAGGCAAATTAACCCCGTAAGTTAGCGATAAGGGGAGCCAGCTAGCGCTGGCCGCAGAGAAATGGCCCGAGCAACTGTTTAGCAAAAACACAGGTCTCCGCAAACACGAAAGTGGAAGTATGGGGGCTGACGCCTGCCCGGTGCTGGAAGGTCAAGGGGAAGTGTTAGAGAATACTCGAAGCACAGAACTTAAGCCCCAGTGAACGGCGGCCGTAACTATAACGGTCCTAAGGTAGCGAAATTCCTTGTCAGGTAAGTTCTGACCCGCATGAATGGCGTAATGATTTGGGCACTGTCTCAACGATGCACCCGGTGAAATTGTAGTACTTGTGAAGATGCAAGTTACCCGCGACTAGACGGAAAGACCCCATGGAGCTTTACTGTAGATTGCTACTGGGACTCGATATCGTATGTACAGAATAGGTGGGAGACAATGAAGTGTTGGCGTCAGTTGACATGGAGTCACAATGTGGAATACCACTCTTACGATGTTGGGTTTCTAACGATATCCCGTGATCCGGGAGTCGGACAATGGCAGTCGGGCAGTTTGACTGGGGCGGTCGCCTCCTAAAGAGTAACGGAGGCGTTCAAAGCTTACCTCAGTACGGTTGGAAATCGTACAAAGAGCATAAAGGTATAAGGTAGGTTAACTGCGAGACGTACAGGTCGAGCAGATACGAAAGTAGGACTTAGTGATCCCGCGGTAGAATGTGGAATTGCCGTGGCTCAACGGATAAAAGTTACCCTGGGGATAACAGGCTTATCTCCCCCAAGAGTTCACATCGACGGGGAGGTTTGGCACCTCGATGTCGGCTCGTCACATCCTGGGGCGGAAGCCCGTCCCAAGGGTTCGGCTGTTCGCCGATTAAAGTGGCACGCGAGCTGGGTTCAGAACGTCGTGAGACAGTTCGGTCCCTATCTGTCGTGGGCGTAGGAAATTTGAGAGGAGCTGTCCCTAGTACGAGAGGACCGGGATGGACGGACCAATGGTGTACCAGTTGTATTGCCAAATGCATAGCTGGGTAGCTAAGTCCGGACGGGATAAACGCTGAAAGCATCTAAGTGTGAAGCCTCCCTCAAGATGAGATTTCCCATCCCAAGTGGATTAAGACCCCTTGTAGACTACAAGGTAGATAGGTCAAGAGTGGAAGTGCAGTAATGTATGAAGCGGATTGATACTAATAGGTCGAGGACTTGACCACAAGGTTAAAGGAAGATCCAACTCAGAAAATCTAAGAGAAACACGAAGTTAATAAAGAAAATATTCTATGCAGTTTTGAGGGTACAGTCGAAAGACAACTCTTAACCATGCCGGTGAAGATGACACTGAGGCCACACCTGTTCCCATCCCGAACACAGAAGTTAAGCTCAGTTGTGCCGAAAGTACTTGTCTGGTGACGGACTGGGAGGATAGGTTTCGCCGGCTCCATTTTAATATAAAATTTAATATAAAAATAAATGCCTCATTAGCTCAGTCGGTAGAGCAGCGGACTGTTAATCCGTTTGTCGTTGGTTCAAGTCCATCATGAGGCGCCATATAAAAACCACAAGAACAATACAATCTTGTGGTTTTTTGTCGCTTGGAAATACAAGACTTTGGGCTATCTTGCTTGTTACGATCTAGGTGCATGGGTTTGGTTTTTGGCGGAATTTTATCGTTTTAAGAGAGCTAAAAAAGACGATTTGAAACCATTAAACGATAGTTCGAACTATCACACGATTACTAGATACTGCTAAGCGATAGCTAGGGTAATCGTGTGGAAGTGAAATTTAGAATTAAGTAGTGCTTTTTCTTATATCTTCTTTTTTTATTTGTAAAAAGGATTATTATTGGCCATTATGCAAGACTGTAGTTGATAATGACTAATTATTTTTACCTGGAATGATTTGGAGTGTTTTTTAAGTAAGAAGGCACAGGAACAGATATTTATACCCACTCATTTAGATTATATGATTATAGAATTAATGAAAAATTTAATAAGATGATTTTAAATTATATCAAAGTAACAGAATTAAGTAAATATAATAGGAAAGAAATTATGTATATTAAAATATGACTTAATACATATCCAAGGAAGATAAGAGACTACTAGACACCAAATGAAGATTCTAATCGAGGCAATTAAAATGGGGATTTTTATTTTGTTAAAATAGGCTTAATTACATTTATCTTTCATTAGTTTTACATAAACTTAGGTATGATATTATTAATATAGCTTATAATTGGTAGGGTGGCAGCGTGTATAAGTTGTTAATTTTTGAAATTAGTCGTATTAGGAAAAAATTCATATTTCTCATCGTTTATGTTGCTTTCTTCATCTTAGTAACATATTATTCTATGCGAAACGCACAGTTGTTCAATGGAGTCTTTATAAGTTACTTAAGTTCATTATTGGGCCTCGGGATTGTGCACTTTGTCTTTTTTGCATTCTTCGCCTATGATTATTTTTCGGAGTTATACAATGTACAAGCAGAAGAAATGGTCTTGTCCATTCCTAAAGCTCAAGGGAAAATCCTTATAAATCAAACGCTGATTACTGCCTTCCTAATTCTTATCTCCTGTCTTCCATCTATCATTTCCCTCAGTTCTGTTTTGAACAATGCCGACTTGCCGAGTGCTAAATATACTATGCATGCCTTATTAGCAATCCTGAGATACGTAGCCTTGCCTTCAATACTAGGGGTATTTCTAGGTTTAACCTTAAGAGGAAGGGGGCGTGCTTTGGCTTATGTATTAATAACAGTCTTTACTCTTTTTGGCAGTGGATATTTATCTAACTTTACCCAAAATTTGAGTATTGCTAATTTTGAAGTGGCAAGTATTCTAGACTTGTTTCAAATTACTGCACCAGATGCAAGATTTGCAGCGGATGGAGTTTATGGAATTCCTCTAGAGCTCAGCCGTATTGTCAATATTCTATTTTGGCTCACACTCTTGCTGCAGGTATCAATCTTAAGAACCAAGTTTTCTAATAAAAACATAAAAAGGGTAACTGCATCAGTCATAGGTATAGTATGTTTGAGTCTATTTGTATCATTTTCTCTCAAAGCTCATCATAGTGTTAAATATACAGGAGACAGGCAATCCTCATACATGAATAATCCTGAAACTGCATACTATCAAGAAAATAGAGCTGATATAAATGCCATAGAGGCAGATTTCACTTCAAACTATAATGAGTTTCAAGTCGAAGAATACTCGATAAATATTCAGGCTGCTGCAAATTTAAAAGCAGATGCAACTGTTAAGCTAGATAATCCTGAGTTAAATAAATACCTATTTACTTTGCACCACTCATATCAAATTAATGCCATTACGGATAAAGCCGGCAGGACAATTCCTTTCACCAGAGCCTACGACTACATAATCATTGAGCCTAGAAATCATACAGATGAAATAAATTTTAAATATAAGTGCATAAGTCATAATAAATATTTTGTAAATCATCAGAATATGACCCTTCCGGCCTATCATATTTATTATCCAAGAGCAGGTTTCTACCATGTCTGGGATTATGATTTAGACAATTACAAAGTCAATACTGAATTTCAGGAATCTGACTATTTGATAAAAGTGCAGGCTAATTACCAAGTCGAATCCAATCTAGAGAAAATAGCTAGTGATACATTTCAGGGCAAAGCCGAGAGCGTGAGTTTGTTTGGTGGTTTTCTAGAAAGAGTTGAGAGAGATGGTCAGAGCTATATTTATGGACCTATGAGCGGTCAGAGGCCTTACTTTGACACGAGAAAAGCACGTGAGCTTAGTGAAAAAGTTAATGAAATTACAGATTTTAATTTGCCTATGGACTATAAAGATAAAGATATTTTCATGACTCACATCATGCTTAAACAAAGCAATGGAGCAGAAGAAATGACTCTTTTCCCCGACCATATCATTTTAAGTGATATTCAGCCAAACCCAGATGCTATTTTATATAATCATTTGATAAGAGAGTTAAAGAGCTTTCAAATAAGTGATGATCTCAAAGGTGTTTTCGTAAAGAAGCTTTTGTATGGTGCTAATAGAGAAGTAAGGAAAAAACCTTCATATGAGACTTTGGCCATAATAGATAAGTACGAAAAATTATTAGCGAAAAATTACTATGATTTTAGTGAAGAAGAGCGGAACTTTTATGATGAAGCTGAGGACCAATATTGGATGGCTCGTGATGAGTTTACTGACTTGCTAGATTATCAGATGAATGTACTAGGAGAGGAGTATGTGCTAAAAAAGATATATGAATATATCAAAAATGAGGATAGTTCCACCTCTTATATTGATCTCATATTTTATATGGAGTAGCACAAATTATTATGATTGAAATTAAAAACTTAAGTAAAAAGTTTTCTAAACGGTTAGCCTTGAATAATGTGAATTTAGTGATTGAAGCAGGTATACACGGTCTGCTAGGACCAAATGGTGCAGGGAAGACCACCCTTTTTCGCTGTATTACAGGTATTATTGAAAAAGATGCAGGAGAAATCATAGCACCAAGCGATATTTCTTATCTGCCACAGCACTTTGGGTTTTATCCATACTTTAAGGTAAAAGATGCAATGATGTATTTTTCTAAACTTAAGGACATCCCAACTGATGAGGCTCGCTTAGAAAATGAATCTTTATTGAAAAAGGTAAATTTGTTTTCTGAAAAAGATAAGAAGGTCAAACATTTATCAGGCGGAATGCAGCGACGCTTAGGCATAGCAATTGCCCTACAGGGAAATCCAAGTGTACTATTGGTTGACGAGCCAACTGTAGGTCTAGACCCTGAGGAAAGAATGAATTTTAAGCAAGTTCTATTCGAAATTTCACGGGATATTTCAGTTATAATCTCAACACATATAGTTAGTGATCTAGAAGGCTTGTGTGAAAAAATTATTATTATGAATAATGGAGAAATCCTATTTCATGATAGTGCTGAAGCTTTGATTCAAGCTGCTGAAAATAAGGTGTACCTAGCTCCTAGTAAAGACTTCAAGCCAAGTGGAAATGAGTATGTAGTTAAGAAATATTTAGCTGAGGGCGATACAAAGATACGTTTTATCTCTGAAAAAGAACAAAATTTCCCTGTGGTAGCCGTAAGCATTGAAGATGCATATATTTTGTACATTAGGAAAAGTGAATCAAATGCAGAGAATTAAGAACTTGTTAAATGAAGTTTTTTTGATTACTAAATCTAATATCTTATTCTTGTTACTGATTGTCTTACTGCTAATTATAATTCCTAATGCGTATATTCTTAACAATTTAAATTTGAGCAAAGCTGAGTTGCGCGTAGAATTTTCTAGCATATTTACATTATTATCTTCTATTGCAATTGTAAATTGGAATATAAGTTTTTTACAAGTATGGTTATATAAAGATAGTCTCGAATACTCTCGTTCTACCAAAGGATATTTTGTGTACCTTAGAATTTTATTTATTTTTGCGTTATTCAATCTAATAGCTTTGCCCACATATCTTAGTGCAGCAAATTTTGAGCTTATGGCTGTCTTTGATTTTGTAAGATTTTTCATACTGCAATTCTTTTTAACATCTGTTACATTTTTTCTTTCCTTATTTATTAAATCGATTAATTTGACGGCTACTTTAATGTTTGGGTTTGTGTTTTTAAATTTTATTCCAACGCTGAGACAAGAAAATAAATTTTTAGTTTTATCGGCATATAGTTTTGGAACTATAGAAAATATCTTGAGTTATTATTTATATGTCTTTATCATTGCTTTAGTACTATTTATAGTGGCAAGAATCTACGAGAAGATATTATTTAGGTTTTTATATTAACGAGGATATGATTATTTATAGGCAAATTAAATCAAATTACTAGGGGAAAACTAAAATATAAAATGATGCTAAAATTATACTAGCGTGCTTAGCAAAATTAATAAATATTAATAGAAAGGCAATATGTCTGCTCTAATTGGATGATGTACTGTAAACTACCTTGTTGGAGGATTAATTTGTGAATGCTTCAGAAATTATTTACTACACATAAGAAATTCAATGTATATTTATCCTCAAAAAGTATTTAATAAAGAAAATAACAAAGAAACTTTACACTGGATGTTTGAATTGATGTCCGGGTTTTGGGGCGCACTACAAAATGTAGTCTTTTTATTTCTATAAAATTTTAAAATTGTGTGAAAGGTTATCAAATTATGAAAAAAAGAAATCTTATTATACCGACAATTTTCTGCTTTCTTATTCTATGCATTGTTATTTATAAGTTTATAAGTTCATCAGATTACACTCCAGCTAATGATGAACTTGCATTAAGAATTCAGTTTGATTTAAAAGAAGATATAGGACTATTAATCTTTGACTATGAGGTAAATGGTCATGAGTTTAGTTCTGGTATATCTAACACTGATCGCTCTATGATCAAGCATGATGATCAAATTATTCACGTCTGGAATAAGGAAGAGTTACAGGTCAACTCAGGTCCCCTTGACTTATCTATTAAATTTCGAATTATTACTGATTATGTTGAACCTAATTTTGAAAACATCTACCCTAAGGAATTGACAAGAGTTCTCAAGCCTATTGTTTTAAAAGCAGATTATGGAAAAATTTATGATATTACTATTTCAGGGGATACATTTAATGGTTATACTGTAGTTATTAATGAGTAGATGTAAAATATTGGTTTAATTTGATTGAAATACCATATTTCTACGCTCCTTTTTAATATATTTTAGAGCGCTGAGCTTAGGTGATGAGAACCCCAAAATCCCAACACATCAAAGTGAAAGGATAGAGGGGCTAAATTATACCTAAATAGATTTTTTTATTACATAATTACAAAAATTATTTTAATTAGTTTCTACTTAATTCGGTGTAACCTAAATCTTTAACTAAGCCATCTAGACCATTATTCACATCTTGCCATGTAGCTTCGAAATCTCTAGTATGCCATGGATCTTGGACATCTCTTGGTTCATCAGTGTAATCTAGAAGTAAAGAGATCTTATTGTCTCTATCTTTTCCTAGAATTTTTTCTAGATTCTTAAGATTACTATTATCCATAGCAATAATTCTATCGAAATAATCATAATCTGCTTTGCTAATTTGTCTAGCGCTATGACCGTCACTATTAACATTATGTTCTTTGAGTTTTTCTCGTGCAGGTGGATAGATATCTTCTCCTACTTCATAAGAGCTTGTTGCTGCAGAGTCGATTTCGAATTCTTCAGAAAGACTAGCCTTGTTTACTCTATCTTGTAGAATAAATTTAGCCATTGGACTTCGACATATATTTCCTAAACAAACAAATAATATTTTTTGCAAAGTTTTTCTCCTTAATTTTGATTGTGTTCATCTTATCAAGTTTCAATAGTTAAAGACAAGTGTCTCATAGCTTCTTTACAGTTTATTTGCAGAAAGTAGATCTATTAAGGTGGAGCTAAGTTGTAAGCTAGACTATGATAGAATAAAAATAAAAAGAGGTGTTTGTTTATGCCATATCCAGCATGCCCTAAGTGTGGTTCAGAGTTTACTTATGAAGATGGTAATATGTTAGTTTGTCCTATGTGCTTTAATGAGTGGAATAGTGACGTTGAGGTAGAAGATACTGCTAGCATTATTAGAGATGCAAATGGCAATGAATTGCAAGATGGTGATAATGTCGTTGTAATCAAAGATCTTAAGCTCGGTGGAAACACTATTAAACAAGGTAGCAAGGCGAAGAGTATTAGGTTACTAGATGTGCCTGTAAATGGACATGACGTAGAGGCTAGAGTTGATGGATTCGGTACAATATATCTTAAGTCATCTCTAGTAAAGAAATAGGGATTTAAGGGGTTTTATATGGATAAAGTTCTAAAAGTAGAAGCTAGTGGAATTGGCAAAATTAAGCCAAATCAAATTGAGATTAATATAGTAATTTCACGAAAGTCTGAGATCTATGAAGATGCAATAAATCTAATTAACCAAGATCTAGATAGAATGCTACAAGCTCTTAATGAAATAGGTATAGAGCGAAAGCAAACAAAGACAACAAGCTTGAGAGTCTCGAATGATTACGAAAACTATGAAGAAAATGGTGTTTGGAAAAACAAACATGTTGGCTATATAACAACCCATCAGCTAAAAGTAAAAATTGATTATAACCTCGATTTGCTCGGAGATTTTATGTATAAATTCTCTGGACTAGGCATTAATCCAGAAATTGACTTTGATTTCACTGTCAAAGACAAGTCAGAAGCTATAGATACTGCCATAGATAATGCTATAGAATCTGCAAAAGTTAAAGCTGAGAAAATTGCAAAAAGTACTGGTGTAAAACTAGGTGAAATAGTAGCAATTAATTATGTAGGTAGTAATTTTGCTGAAACTAATGGGACCTTTTATTCAGCAGATTTAATGCGAGGCGCACTTAATGCTAAGTCTAGCCCTGATATTTTGGTCGACGAAATTGTTGTAACAGAAACTGTTGAAATAAGCTGGAGTATCGAATAGTAAACTAGATAGTAATTGCTTAAAATACGAATTTAGATATTCATTTGCAAGTTAGATAAACGAATCTTTTTATTTTGGGGTTGTCAGGACTTTCAACCTGCTTAAATATAAAGTAGTGATCCTGTTTATCTTTAGTGTTTGCTGCATTCAATTTAAAATAATTATTTCCAGAAGCTAGCATGGACTTGAGAATGTCATCGCTTATGAAAGTAAGCGGAATGTCAAAATCTGCATACTTGTAAAATGCATTCTCAAATTTCTCGTAGCTCTCTGAGAAGTAATCAAATTGATAAGTGTTTTTATTTAATGCATCCCTCATTTTCTTTCCTTACTAAAGTAACCCCTCTAAGATCCATCTAAGGTATCTCCTCTAAACTAGCTCCAGACAAAGTATTTTATCTATATTAAGCAACATGACCTTGTCAGTGCTTTTAAAATAGAAGCTATCGTCTGCAATTTCTATTACAAATCCTAAAAAAGGTGCTCGCTGTAAATTTGTAAATAATTTAACTTCGAGTTTGTTTATATAAGCTTGTGTAGTAAGCAGCAATATTTCTTCGGTGCTCATTTCTATGGAGTAATCAATGCTATCATCTGGCTTGGCTAGGGCAGTTGAGTGTTCGGATATGAAGAAACCAGCCCATTTAGCCATGCCTCTATCTACATATTGTTTTGCCGATTTAAAAGGTAAATATTGTCGATTTATCATATTAAGTACCTACTTCATAATTCTTATAAAATCACATTAATCCATCTAGCCCACCACAGTGCCCACCGATAAGTTCACTTCGGGCTTTAGCTCGAGAACCTTCACTAAGGTAACTTGCGTTTTGTACAGATAGGAAACCATAGGTATCTCTAATTTGATCAATAGCTTTATCCAAGCGCTCCAGCTTATTAAGTTCTTCTGCATCATCGAAGAAGGTAAAGGGCGTGTAGTCATCGTTAAGAAGATTCCCATATCGTACCCCAATGTTTCTGACAGCACCGCCTTTATACTGGCTGCGAAACAGCTTAATTACATGGTTGCAGAGTATTTTAGTTGAGCTAGAAGGAGTGATTTTCGTCTGTACGGATATTGGTTTTAAATTTTCTTTATAAGAATAACCTACAAATATAGAAACTAAACCAGCTCTCTTAGAATTTCTACGTACTCTAATTGCTACTTGTTCAGCCATTTCTCTTAACACTAATTCTATTTCACGTTGTTCAGTGTAGTCACGAGGTAGTACTTGAGAATTCCCTAAGCCTTGTTGCTTCGGTATATAGGGGATAGAAGCTTTAGATTCATCTACACCATTGGCGTGAAACCATAACTGTACTCCAATTATTCCGAACTCTTTTTTTAGCCTGTCAGGGTTTGAATTAGCAAGATCTTTTATGGAATAAATGCCAAGTTTATTTAATCTTTTGGCAGTACGTTTACCGATACCCCAGAAGTCGGTAAGGGTTTTAATACCCCAGACCTTTTCCTCCACATCCTCATAGGACCAATTAGCGCGCATTGTTTTAGTTTTCTTAGCTTCATTATCTAAGCATAACTTAGCTAATAGTGGATTGGAATTACTCATGCCCACAGTTGAGAAAATTCCGGTAGCTTCCCAAATATCTTTTTGTATTTTAGCGGAGACTATATCGAGTTTATCTTTTTTGCTAATATTCTTATCCGGTACAAAATGATTCAGTGATGCACTCAGGTCGATAAAGTTCTCATCTATAGAGTAAGGGTAGACATCTTCTGGTGCGGCATAGTTATGGAAAACTTCTTGTATTTTGAGGTTTTCTTCGATGTATAGAGCCATTCGAGGCGCTGCAATGACCGTTCGAGCAGCCCAGTCCTCTATGTATTTAACATAAGTATCTGTGACTTTTATTCCTTGTTCCAAAGCTTTTTTATAGCTGAATTTCCTTGTTTCGATATCGAATGGCAATTCTCTAGCTCTATTTACATTTGACTTGTTAAAAACTTTTTTGAAAGTAGGGGAGCTTGCTAATATAAGTCCACTTGAATTGTCTGATCTGCTCATTACACACAATGAAGTAGTTAAAGGATTGAGGTTTCGCTTCACACACTCTACGCTTGCGTAGAAACTTTTCATATCTACAAAGGCTATATCCGACTTAGGTTCTTTTGTATAGTCAATATAAGTCATATAGGCCTCCTTAATATTTTAAGATACTACCAGTTCTCATCTTGTGGTTTATATTCTTTTAAGAATCTTGCATCAGGTATATTAAGCTTTAAATCTGCCTGATCTAATATGCCAAGCTTTAACATTTCTGCAATCTTAATGTTAAGTAAGTTTGTATCAACAGCTAACTCAGAAGCTAAATCTGTGTAGTTATTGCAGGTTTTAATATGTTTGAGTAAATCCTCATCAGCTATCAACAAATGAGCAGCAAAGATATTAGCTTCAATCTCAAAAATATTTGTTGGATTGAATATCTTACTTTCATAAAATTGTCCGCCATCTAGACAATACTCTCGATGTAATTGATCGTGACCTAATTCATGTGCTAGTACAGTCTTTTGAATAGGACCGAGGTTAGCAGGAATAAATATATAAGGAGTTTTTAGGATGACTTTATACATACCTAGTAACGATTTTGTATCTCCTAAATATTTTATCTTTACGTCTAATTCTTCTGCTAATAGTTTAGGATCTCGAGTCTGATGTTCTTTGATGAGCAGATTAACTTTGTCATATATCCATTTGTGTGACATCAAGTGGCTCCTGAACTAATCTTTATTGTTAGATTTTTTGTCTTCTAGTTTTGCTTCCCAGTACGCTTCTTGTATTGCACTAAATAGAGCATCCCTATCTTCTTCCGGCAGTTCTCCACCCGCAAATAGGCCAGTGACTGAAGATAGAATTGCCTCAGCATCTTTAGCACCTTCATAACCATATGTTTTAGCAGCTTCTAAAACAAAGTCATTATCTTGAGTAAGCAAATAATTAATATTAACATCGAAGTAATCTGCTATTTTTTCGTACATATCCATTCTACGTGGTCTAATGCCTTTAACTTCATAATTGCTTATAGTTTTCAGGCTAGTGCCTAGAACTTCTGCAAGTTCAGTCTGGGTTAAACCTTTTTCTTCTCGCAAATATTTAAGCTTATCGCCAAAACTCATGTCTACCTCCTTTGGAAATCTAAGTTCTAAAAAACGCATTTGTAAAGAAAAATATATCTCAATAAATCGCTAATTGGAACTTAAAGTACTAAAAGTATAATCCGAAGTTCTAATTTCTGTCAAGAGAGATTTTTAAAAATAACAAAAAATTAAGCACGAATTAGAGGTGGAATACCTCCGGTTCGTGCTCTTTTATATCCTTATACCAGCTTTTGTGCTCTAATTTATAGAGGGAATTTCTCAGCAACCCATTTGCGAATTGTTTCTCTAACTTCAGGACTCCAGAAGTTAGATCCATGAATACCATCTTCTATATAATAAGCTTCAACATCAGCATTAGCGGCTTTTAGAGAGTTGTACATTCTATCGAGCTGTTCTACGTTAACAACGTTATCGGCAGTACCGTGCATCAATAAGAATGGGATTTTACTATTTTCTTCATTGGCAACTTTGCTTGGGCTTAGAGATTCTAGTAGAGGAATCCATTTTTCATGGTCTTTACCCAAAGCCATTTCTAATGTAGCAACGTGATTCTTGGATTCTTCGTCATCTGCTTCTAGAAGATTGTTAATAACTTCAGCAGCTTCCTCTCTATTATTAGCATTGAAGAATCTACGCAATAGATCAGTAGGGCCGAAGATGTCGATTACAGCAGATACAGAATCACTTTCATCAGCATATTCATCACTCTTATATTGAGGATCATCAGCAGTAACTCCAACTAATAGGGAGGTATTACCACCAGAAGAAGTTCCCATAATCATGACTTTATCCTTGTCGATTCCATATTTCTCAGCATTTGCACGCAAGAATCTTATAGCAGTTTTGACATCTACTAAATATGCAGGCGCTTGGAAGCCATCTCTGTAGTTTCTATGTGAAACACTAGCAACGACATAACCTGCTTCTGCAAAATGAGATAGTAGAGGGATTTTGTAATCTATATTAGGTTTTGTCCAACCACTGCCTTGTACGAAGACGATTAGTGGATGTTTCTGTTTCCTGTCAGGCAACTGATTGACTGACCAAGGTACGAGTAAGTTTAGTTTTTGTCCATTTTCGCTATATTGAATGTCTCTGAATAGCTCAGCTAAGCCTACTAATTCAGGGTTATTTGGTAAAGTTTTTATTTCTTTTAACATGATGTCCTCCTGACTAATCAAAATATTGGTATAAAATATTATACCATGCTGATTTTGAGAAAGAGGTTGAGAATGGTTTGTGGAAGGAAAAATTAAAAAGTTTATTTAAGCTCGAAGTTCCAACCATTATCATCTTCATATCGGAAAAATTCGCTTAAATTATCATTAGTGAAAATTTCTAACATAGGGTACATCTCGTTAGCTAATGGGAGATGCCCAAGCTCTGAGAATTTGACCCAAGAAACTTCGCCTTCTTCAGAGGATTTTAATTGTCCACTAAAGTTATCAGTCTTGTAAAGAAAAACAACATAACGTCTACCAGCTTCAAACCAATCTTTTACACCACAAAGTTTAGGATTATATATATCTAGACCAGTTTCTTCTTTTACTTCGCGAATTACAGATTCTGTGAAAGATTCGCCAAAATCTACATGTCCGCCAGGAAAAGTAAAACCAGGCCAGGACTGTCCTTTGCGTTCGATTACCACAACTTTATTGCCATCAGAGATCATACACATGTTGGTGAATTCAGCTTTTTCTAGTGCGTACATTTGCGTAAGTAGCTCCTATATTTAATAAGTAATATAAAAATCCTTGAAGCTTATAATAAATGAAGTTTCTGAAAAATGAAACTTCTAGCATATAGAATAGATGGAAGAGCTGAACAAAATATTTTTTTGAGCAAAAAGAAACATCATTTTCAATTAGCATATAATTGGCATATTTTTTGTGTGTTTTAAAATAATGCATAAATATTAAAAAGCCTGTAACTCCGACAGTTACAAGCTTCACACTTGGTCGAGGTGACAAGACTTGAACTTGCGGCTTCCTACTCCCGAAGCTTAAACTAACTTAAATTTTAGTTTAACACAGTTTAATAAAAATAGATAAAAACCCGATGATTGCTAGCTTTAAACTATTTTAAAATTAATTAGATTTTCTGTAATTTAAAATAAATTTAATTCTATTGCAGTATAATTGCAGTACTTTTCTAGCTAATTTTATTATTTTGTTCATGTCGATTGTCTGATAATTCACCGTTTAATTTCTGCATGTAGTTCATCGCTTGATCTTCTTGCTCGCTGGAAATTCCTACATAATATTTTAAAGTAACATCGACTGTTTTGTGTCCCATTAATTTTTGTAAAATGTTAAAAGGCATTCCAGATTCGGCTGCTCTAGTTGCAAATGTGTGCCTAAAATCATAAAGTACAAACTTGATGGGTTTAATCTTTTTCATTATCCGTTTAAAACAGCTCTCTATAGCGAACATATTTGGCTTACTTTGCGTTTTGGTAGGGAATAGCCAAATTGTATTGGTTTGTTCTAGTTGATTGCTTAGTACAACTTTAATTTCATCTGTGATAGGTATCTTACGCTTTCCAGACTCTGTTTTAAGATTGCTATCTTCATGCTTGGTAATTGCTCTATTAACTTCTAGATAATTGTTCTTAATGTCTCCAACTTGCAAGCCTAGAGCTTCTGATGGTCTTAAACCTGTAAGGAGTAACAGTTTAAAATAATTGTAGTATCTGGTTTTAATGGCATGTTCAAAAAATAAATCAGCTTCAGCATATGATATAACTCTAATAGGCTTTTTAACCTTTTTATATTTAAGTTTAATGCCAGTTGTTGGGACGTCAATCTTTAAACCTAATTGATTACGTGCCCAATTAAATGTTCTAGAAATGCATGCTCTAGTCTTAGCTATATAATCTTTAGAATAGCCTTGGTTGACTTGGTCATTTAAAATTCTATATATTAATGCACGATCAACTTTGTGCAATGGTAACTGACCTATTATAGGCTCAAGAAATAACTTATAAGAATTTTCTAAACCTTTAACATCTGATTTTGAATTGTTAGGAATTTGATATTCTTTCTGCCAAGTTCTGAATAATTCATCAAATGTTGATTCAATATTTAAGCCTGAATAGGCAAATGGTTGATTTCCATTTTCAGCCAACATGTCTAATTCATTACAACGTTTTTCAAAGTCTTTTAATTTTTCATTCTTGCGCTGGTAAATTGATCTACGCTTGTTGTTAATTGTAATTTGATAATAATACTTGCCATTATTATGTTTTTGAATTCTATTTTTAGGCATATTTAATAATCTGCTATAATATGTGTAGCATGCTCCTTTCTTAGTGTGCTATGTGTTAAGGCTAGTTCTGTGGGGGAACTAGTCTTTTTTGTTTTTCAATGAACTTGATATTTTTTACTCACTTCACTGAATGTTATTGTTTTTTTACTGTTTTTTGCTATAATAAACTTGTAAGATGACTTGTGAAGGATTAACGCTGGGTCCCATAATGGGGTAGGCTGAAAGCTGAGAATTCCTATGTGCCTGAGGTCATCTTTTTTTATTTTTGACTAAGCTTTTAACAAAGTTATTAGGGTCTTGTTCCATCATTCCTATTATAAAATCTACTAATGTTTGTGAATATGTATACTGTGAGTTATTTCCAATTGTATGACGATAAGTGTATTTAGGTTCGGATTTTATGTTGTAAAAATCTATAAATAATTGAAATACATATGTATTGAACCCCTTTTCGTAATCAATTTTTAAATTTTTCTTTTTCATTCTCTCCTGAACTGCTGTAATTACATTAGAATATGAGTATTTATGTGTATCAGAAGGATCTTTCAAGTCTTTTACGATTGCTACACCTTTTTCAGAATCTTTAGTAATTCTTAACGTGAAGTCTGCATTGCTTCTATCTCTGGTTATATAAAGGTTCTGATTAACTTGAATAGAAAATTTATCCGAATTTATTTCATCACTTAATACATCAATTGAATTGGAACGCTCTATTAATTTTTCAGCGATTTCCACTGGGTACTTAATCTTTATTTCTTCGTTATTTAATGCTTTAAAGTGTGGAGTTATTGTTAAAAAATTCTGAGGTATATATTCTAAGATATTTTCATTATGAAAATTCTGCAGTTCATTCGAATAATTTAATACGCATGCTTGAAACAGCCCTACATATTTAACTTCATAATCTTCAGTTATAAAATGGGTGCTTGTATTTCTAAGCTCAACTATTTTTTCTAAATTCAATCTAATCCTAGTGTTTTTATCAGGATAAATTTTTGATATACATTCAGATATATTAAGGGTTCTATCTGGGTTGTTTTTGTAATAAATCGGTATATCTTTTTTTATTAATTCTGCCTTAAGCATAAGTTCCCATGCATTACATATGAAGAAACTAAAGCCTTCAATCCTGTATTTAATTGTAGGCTTGTTATAAACTTCTAAGCCCATTAAAAAAGCTTCTATACTTTTATCGACTAATCTTTTAATTAAATCATCATTATTCATAGATATCTCCCTAACTTACTGCTTAATATTCTTATAGATACCAATCATCTCGCCGAGCACCATTATATTTTCAATCTTGCAATCCTTTTCTGTATAAATTAAAGGCTGGTAGGTTCTGTTTTCAGCATGCAATATTAGACTATCCTCTGTCTTATAAACACGTTTAAGCGTAGTTTCTTCGCCGATTAATACAACAGCAATCTTGCCATTATCAACAGCAGGAGTTTTACGAACGAAAACTAGATCGCCATCATTTATATCAGCTTCAATCATTGAGTCGCCTTTAGCATATAAGCAGAAATCAGCTTTGATAATGTCATTAGTAACAAAGTAATCCTCGATGTTTTCCTCAGCAAAAGTAGGAGTACCACAAGCGACAGAGCCAAGAATTGGTATTCGTCTAGCTTTGTTGATTGGGATAATATTTGAAGGAAGGGAGTTAGTAAAGTTAACAACTGCAGTTCTATTTAAAGCATTGATTGTTTGCTCAACTGTGTAAGTATCGTTAATTAAGAATGTTAATTCTATATTTAATTTTTCTGCAAACTCACTAACTGTATCCAATCTAGGTGAAGCTTGTTGGTTTTCATACTTACTTATAACCTGCTTAGTAACATCAAGTTTTTTAGCTAACTCATCTTGCGTAAAGCCTAAATGAAATCTAATAGCTTTTATTTTCTCACCAAATGTAGCCATAAAGAACTCCTCCTAGTCAACTGTAATGTTACATCTATGTTACATTATCACATCTTGGTTGACAAGTACTTTTTGATGATTTACTATTAAGTCGTCAACTAAGATATGATTTATGAAAGGAGGCAATATGACGGAATTACAAAAAATAATTATTTTAAAGTATGGTTCTCAATCAAACTTAGCAGATCATTTAGGTTGGAGTAGACAACGTGTAAGTAGGATAGCTAAAGGATCTGTGATACCTACACTAGAGTCAGCAAATCAATTAGCAGATGCGTTAGGTTTAACAATTGATGATTTAACAGAAAAAATTTTAAATTCAAAGTCAACCAATGTATGACTTTAACGCAACACAAAGGAAAGGATAGGAAGTATGAATAAGGTTATAGAAATATATGAAATACAACAGTTGTTTTTTGAATATGGAAAGTACTTATTAGAAAAAGCCTGTAACGGTAGTCAGCTAAACCAATCCGAAACAGACTTTCTAATAGAACTCAATAAGTCAGTGGCTTCTAATTATATTTAACTTGTTGAGACTTTTTATTGGCTTTATCTGCTGTGTAAAGTTCAGTGAATTTATCAAAAAGAACTTGGGCGAAGTCTGCTACATCTTTAGCACTTTCTTGATTTACTACAGCAGTGGAATTTGTCAATCGAGATTTTAAGACTTCGATTGTAGCTTCATAAGGTGAAAGCATATAAATAACCTCCTTTACTTAGATTTTAAATAAAGGATAGCACAAACAATACATAGAAAGGAGCAGACCAATATGAGGAAACTGGATTACACCAAGTTTAGGAAAAGAATGCAAGAACAGCATGTTCAGCAAAAAGACCTAGCAAGAATACTTGGGATAAGCGAGGTAACTGTAAGCAATAGGCTAAGGCAGAATCTTCCGTTTAGTTTGAATGAAATTACTTTAATTAAATTTTATTTCGATATGACAACAAAAGAAGTAATTAGAGAGCTTACAGAATGGGACATAGAGGAAGAGAAACCAAGAACAGATGAAGAAGTAATGAGAGATTTATATCAGATGATAACTAGAAACAATAGAAAGGAAGCAGAGACATGGTAGTAGCAGCAATTTTATGGGTTACAGCACCAATCACTGCACTAGCAGTAATGTGGGCAATATATTCAAACAATCAAATGGAGGTGATGCAAAAAGAGCTTTGGAAGTTGGAATACGATAATCAAAAGCTAAAGAGGCAACTCAATAAAAAGAAAGCAGGTGATGAGGCTTTAAGGGAGCAAGTCAATCAAGAAGTAGAGAGGAGATTAAAAGATGAAAGAAATCTATTTAAAACTGTCGGATAGCGACTTAAGCAAAATAATAGATCTGTTAGAAAAAGCCACCACGCAAATTCAAGAACAGATCTACCAAATAGAAGATTCTTACTTAATTATAGACCAAGAAATAAGAAATTTAAAGCAATTAATTAAAAACGCAGATTATGAGGAGGTATCGAGAGATGAATAGCAATTTAACAAAAGAAGATTATTTAAAAGCAGCAGAAATAGTAGCTAATGCAAAAGCTCAATCACTCGATTATGTGATCCAAATTCTAAGCTACATTATTCCACTAAAAGTAATGATTAAAGTAACAAATACACTGCCTGCATCAGAGATTAAACGACTAGTGAAGATGGACAAACGTTCAGTTGATGAGATAGCCAAAGAAGTAGGAGTCGCAGATTCAACAGTTAGACGTTGGATGAGAGGAGATAGAACACCTAGCCGAGAAATGTTGAACAAATTATTAGATGTATTGGATTTAGTAGATCTAAAAGTGGAAGGAGAAGACGATGAATAAAAGCTTATTTGGAATCACAGAAGAATTATTACAGATTTTCGAAAACATTGAGATAGACGAAGAAACAGGCGAATTATTAAACCTTGAGCAACTAGAAGAGATCCAAGGGGAGTTCGACGACAAAGCAAGCAATATCGCTTTATATATCCAAGAGTTACAAGCTCAGGCGGAGGCTATTAAGAATAAACGCGATTCGTTATATGACCGCCAAAAGTCAACGATTAACAAAGCTGAACGCTTAAAGGCTTATCTATCAGACATGATGAACCGAGCAGGCAAAGACAAAGTTGAGACAGACGACGTCAGGATAAGTTTCAGGAAATCAGAATCAGTCGACATCTTAGACGAAAGCTTAATTCCTGAAGAATACATCAACGCAAAATTAACTGTTACACCTGACAAGGTCTCAATCAAAAAAGCGATAAAAAACGGTCAAGACATAGCAGGCGCGATGTTGATTGAAAATCAAAACTTACAGATTAAGTAGGAGTGTTGAATGAGTAAAGCAGTATTAATTATGGGAGAGTCTGGCGCAGGCAAGACCACAAGCTTAAGAAATTTACCGCCTAAAGAAGTTCTATATATAGATGCAGACGGTAAGGGACTGAGTTGGAAAGGTTGGCGCGACCAGTACAACTCTAAGAACAAGAACTATATCAAATCAAGTAGTTATGACCTAATCTTAAAAGCCATGCTATCAGCTAAGCAGTCAGAGAATATCAAGTACATCATCATCGACACAATTAACGCGGTAATGCTGGATTATGAGATGGCAAATCTAAAGGTTAAAGGCTACGACAAATGGACTGACTTAGCAGATTTTGCGTACTCAATATGCAAGCTAGCATCAGACCTTAGAGAAGATCAAGTAGTCATTATTCTGGGTCACGCAGAAACAATCACAACTGAAGACGGTTACCGTCAAACAAGGCTAAAGACTAACGGTAGGAAACTAGAAAAAATAGTTCTCGAGTCTAAGTTCACAACCGTGTTATTAGCAAAGCAAACCTCATCAGGTTATGTTTTCCAAACCAGAGGAGAAAACACAACAGCAAAGACACCGTTAGGGATGTTCGAGCAGGACGAAATCGAGAACGACATTACATTACTAATTAAAGAATTAAAGGAGTATTAGAAAAATGAGAAAACCAAGCAATTACGACAAAGTAGAAACAAACACAGGATGGAAACCATTAGATTTAGGCGGGCACTACCTAAAGATCCTAACAGTAGAAGAAACAGTATCAAAAAGTGGTAATGACATGCTAGTCATCACATACGACACATCAAAAAAAGATAAACAACCAGGTTATTTCCTGAAAAACCACACTAAAGGTCGCTACTACCAAGGCACACACTACATTATGCTGACAGAAAACGAGTGGGCAGTCAGAAATCTAAAACAGTTCATCACATCTGTAGAGAATTCTAATCCAGGCTACAAGTTTGACTGGGATCACGAACAAGGCTTAGTAGGTAGAGAAGTCGGTGGAGTCTTTGGAGAGCAAGAGTATCTGAACCAACAAGGAGAAGTTAAAACATCAAATAAATTACGTTGGTTCTGTGGAATAGATAAGGTCGAGGATCAAATAATACCTGATAAAAAAGAACTATCAGATGCAGATCTAGCAAAAGCAAAGGTCGACAAATCAGGGTTATTTGATCTAGGCGGAACTGATACTGACGATATGCCTTTTGATATCTAATCATGATTAGGGCGGAACGTTTAAAAGATGAGGTAAGCATTATTTCCTTAGTCAAGAGACTGGGTTTCAATACAAACAGGGCAGGGTTCATTTCCTGCCCTGATCATAAAGATGACACGCCTAGCCTTTATATCTATGACGACACTAATTCTTGGTACTGCTTTGCTTGCAATCGCGGAGGATCAATAATTGATTTTTACATGTTCGTATACAAAGTAAATTTCACAGAAGCGGTCAAAGGTATAGCAGGTTTATATGGATTAGTAGATAGAGAGCTAACACATGAGGAAAAGGCTAGAAAAGTTCGTTTGAAAACAGAAGTAAGCAACAACTTAATTGAAAGTGAAGCTGCAAGATTCTACTACAACAGGTATTTGGAACAGAAACTAATCATAGAGAAGTTTCTAGAAACCAATCCAACAAATATAGAAGATTTCACGGAAGAGGTCATAAACGCTTATCAGAATCTAGAACGGTATTGGTTCGACTACACAGAAAGGTGGTAAGAATGTCAGAAAACGAAAAAGGCATAGACTATAGAGACTTAGATTATGAGACCATTGTCCCTTTTGAATTGCTTGCCGGACTAAAAGACAAATCTAACTTCAATTTTGAGAACGAGATGTACAAAATGCGTGAAATCGCAAGGACTAAAGGAGTTACTGCTAAAGAATTCGATGGAAAACTTAACGCATATCTTGCAGATTACAACGAAGGCGAAGAGATCAAGAAAACCAAACCTAAGCCGAAACTAGTAGACAAAAGTTTAAATAACTTCGATTTTTCTACGAACTTTAAGCTGACTGATGAAGGCGCGATATTTGACTATCAAAACGAATGCGTAATCAGTCATCCGATATATATAAGCAGGCGCTTAATAGATAATATCGATAAGACCGAGAAGGTAGAACTAACTTATAAGCCGAATGACAGATGGATGTCAATAACAGTCGATAAGTCTACTATAGCAAGCTCAACAAAGATAGTTACACTAGCAGATTATGGGATATCAGTTACAACTGACAACGCAAATCTATTAATTAAGTACTTACAGGATTTTGACAATATCAACTATGAAACTATACCTATCAAAAGAGCAACCTCTGCTCTGGGTTGGACTGATCAAGGCGATTTTGTGCCGTATTCTGACAGGTTAGATTTCTCAGGCGATATGAGTTTGCAGAGCCTATTTGAATCAGTAGAGACCAAGGGAGATTTCGAGCTCTGGCAAGATACAATAATTGATTTTAGAGAGCGTTCAATTGCTGCAAAAATTATGTTAGCAGCAGCGGCTGCAAGTCCAGTGTTAAGCGTTTTAGGAATAGACACAGCATTTTGTCATGTTTGGTCTACAAAATCTGGTACTGGTAAGAGCTTACTCGCAATGGTTGCAGCTAGTCTTTGGGGAGATCCAGAATCAGGTAAGTATTTGCAATCTTTTAATTCAACAACAGTAGCTATTGAGCGATACGCAGAAACCTTACAGCACTGTCCATTAGTTCTAGACGAATTGCAACTGTCAAGCAAATACAAAGGACAAACAACATTCAGTGTATACAACTTAGCAAGCGGACAGGGCAAAGGCAGGGGCAGGCGCGACGGCGGACTCCAGCGCCAAGGCACTTGGAGACTCATGGTCTTAACTACTGGAGAAAGTCCAATCGTTAAAAACACAGATGGTCAAGGTGCTTTTGCCAGAGCTATAGAGATAGAGCTTAAGGATCAACTGGTAGATTTCACAGAAGGTAATAAGATCGCGAATACAATCCGAGACAACTACGGTTTTGGCGGCGAGATTATAGTAAATGAAATAAAGCGCATAGGTAAAGAAACCATAAAAGAGATGTACCAAACGTTAGGTACAACATTGCAAAGTTTAAGCAAGGGAGAGATTCACGACAAACAATTGATGACTGCAACCGCGTTATTAATCGGAGACAGCATTATGTGGAAAGTCCTCAAACGTTCAGACGATAAGAAGCCTGCTTCACACCTAACACCAGATGAAGTCATAAGCGTACTAGTCAGAAAAGACGACTCAAGCGTTGAACTTAGAGCTATAGACGTCATTAACGACTGGATCAACATCAATCGATCGAGGTTCAAAGTTATTGGAGATAATGAATCACTAATCAATTTTCAGCCGCAACAACTGGCAGGATATATAGATGAAGACGAAAGAACCGTGTATTTCATACCGTCAGTAATGCGAAACGAAGTTTTAATGGATGAAGTTAACAACTACACATCAGCTTTGAGTGCGTTAGCTGACATAGGAGTTATAGAAGTTGAACAGGGCACATCTAATGGCAAGGTTAGGTATGGAGTGCGTAAGTTCATAGATGGAAAACAACAACGATTTAACGTGTACAACATGGAAAAAGCAGACGAATTTAGGAACTAGACCACAAATCTGGGTCTACTAGACCACTCACTAGACCCAAATTAAAACTCTGAAACGCAGGCAGGGCAAGGGTTACAGAAGTTACTAGACCACTAGACCACACTTTTCAGAGGGTAGATATATATATACGTATAAATTACATATATATATGTATATACGCTTCTATATATATTATATATATAAATATAGTGGTCTAGTGGTCTAGTAATAGTAATAAAGCCGATGGTTAAGGGATTTTTTACTAGACCACTCACTAGACCACTCTACATTTTTAAGTGGTCTAGTGGTCTAATACATAGGAGATATAGTAATGGAATTAAAGCTAAGACCATATCAAAGAGATTTAATTAAGAAAACACATAGTTCATTAGTAAAAGGACATCAAAGACCTTTAGTAGTTCTACCAACAGGCGGAGGTAAGACTGCAGTATTTGCTTGGATGAGCGCTCAGACTCAGAAAAAAGGTAATACAGTTTGGTTCTTAGTTCATAGACGTGAATTAAAGCAACAAGCAATAGATACGTTTAAAAAGTTTGATATACCGATTAATACAATTCACATAGACATGGTTAGTCAGTGGAAGAAGTTGCCTAAACCTGACTTAATAGTATTTGATGAAGCGCATCATGCTACTGCTAGGACTTGGGAGAAAATAGTAGAAGCTTATCCTGATACTCATATCATAGGATTAACTGCTACACCTACGAGGTTATCAGGTCAACCATTAGGAACAGTATTTGATCATCTAGTACTAGGAGTTACTACAAGGCAACTGATTAATCTAGGTTACTTATCTGATTATGACTACATAGCGCCAAAAGTTAAGTTCAATACTTCAGATTTAAAAGTAGTTAGAGGGGACTTTGATAGGAAACAAGTAGAAGCTACTATGCGAGACAACGTGATATATGGGCAAGTCTTAGAAGAATACAAGAAACATGCTAATGGAAAACAAGCTATCTATTTCTGTGCGACAGTTAAACACTCTGAAGAAACTGCCGAGTATTTCAAAAATAACGGAATTGAAGCAGTACACTTCGACGGAAACACACCAAAGAAAGAGCGTGATGAGATTATTCAAAAGTTCAGAAATAACGAGATCCAAATACTATGCAACGTCGACTTAATCGGAGAAGGCTTCGATATGCCAAACTGCGATGTAGTGGGAATGTTAAGACCGACAAAGAGCTTAACAATATTCTTGCAACAGGCAGGTAGAGCGTTAAGACCTAGAGAAGGTAAGACTGCAGTGATCATTGACCACGTAGGAAACATTGATAGGCACGGACTGCCTGAAGATCAAAGAAACTGGAGTTTAAAAGAAAAAGTAAAGTCTAAAGGAAGAAAAATAGACAAAGACGGAAACTACAACATCAGGATTTGCCAGGATTGTTATGCAGCATATGAGAGCACGTTAAAGACTTGTCCAGTTTGTGGAGAAATTTATGAAACTACTGCGAGAGAATTAGAAGTTCAACGAAACATAATGCTAGAGAAAATCGATAAAGAAAAACGCAGGAAGAAGCAACTCTATTATTGGTCAAGTGAAGCTATTGATAACGCTGAGACTTATTCGGAGTTTATGGCAATAGCTAAAGCCAGAGGATACAAGAAGGGTTGGGCATACCATCAATGCGTTAACAGAGGGATTTGGGTGCCATATTAATGACAGAAATAGAATTACAGAAAAGAATTCAGGTAGGAGTTAGTCCATACGCTGCAGTGTTTAGGATACCTGCAGGTAAGTACTACCAAGGTCAGTTCAATACTATGAGAGACGGTACACCATATATTCATCACTTGCGCAGGATATCTGTCGCAGTAGAAGGTTATCCGGATTTATCAGGATTTAGAAGATCAGACGGTAAAGCAGTATTCATAGAAGTTAAGACTAAGACAGGGAGAGTTTCTAAAAATCAAGCTAAGTTCATAAAAATGGCGAAACAAGCAGGATGTTTAGCAGGAGTAGCAAGGAGTGTAGAAGATGCAATCAGAATCATCACGGAGGACTAGTATAGCAGGCAGACACGAGAAGGAACGAGAGATCAAGATCTTAATTGATTATGGATTTAGTAACGATGAGATAGTCGAGAGGTTAGACGTTCCGGAGATAGCAGTTAGTGCTTATCGAGAAGTAGGAGAAGCATTCTTCAAGGAAGATGTGAGGGGCAGAATTATTCGCATGAAGTTAGACACAGACTATTCAACGAAGGAGATTTCTGATTATTTCAGAATAGACATATTCACAGTAAAAGCAATTTTAAGGAGCGCAATATGATTAAGTACAAAGTAAGTTTTGAAATTACAGATGAAGCAATAGGACGTATGTCTTATGTTAGCAAAGAAAAATGGATAGAAATACAAAAGCAATTCATTGAGGATGCTGTATATGAGATGGAGCTTGAGTATCAAGGTATATATTTAAAGAAAGTAACAAATCTTAGGATTGAGGAGGTAGAAGAAAATGACTAAAGCAGAAATATTAAAACAAATAGAAGAGTTGAAAAAGCAAGTTGAAGCATTACCAGAAGATGAAAAGAAAATTAGGACTTTGCCAAGTGAAGCTGAAAAATTCTTTTATATCAATGACGAGTTAGAGTGCGAATCTGAAAATAATTATCCCAATTGGTTTGACATCTGCCAAATAAAAGAAAATTCAAGTATTGGCAACTATTTCAAATCAGAAGAAGACGCAAGAATGGTAATCAAGGCAATGCAGTTAGAGCAAGCCATAAGAATAAGACGCATTGAGTTAAATGACGGTTGGGAGCCAGATTGGGGAAATATGAATTTGAAGAAATATTTTATTTTCTATGAAGATAGCAAATACATTAAAAATGATATTTTACCAGAGTACACTTATAGTGTTAACGATTTACCAGTTTTTGGTTATTACAAAACATATGAGATTGCAAGACAAATAATAGATGAGTTTAAAGAAGAATTGTATTGGTATTTCAAAGAATATTATCCAAACAAAGACAAGATGTATGTATGGGGAGATTAGAATTATGATTAAAACATTTTTCCAAATCGGATTTGGTTTAGGTTTAGGAGCTACATGCGGAGTTTTACTCGTACTGTTGGTTATTACAATTCTAAGTGCGATATTAAAGAAGTTACAGTAAAGGATATACACATGAATCAAAATGATTCGTTAATTGAAAAATTAGCACTAGCAGTGTTGTTTCTCTTACTTTTAATTGTAGTTAGTGCAATTGAATATTTAATTACTAGAAATATAAGGTTAAGAATTGTGCCTGCAATAATAGGTTTTAGTTTAGGAGTTAGGTCTTCTAAAACTCATAAATAAAAAATGCCCAAACAAAGTGTTCAGGCTAAAAAAGATTAACAAATACATTTTAGCGTACAGCTTTGGAAAGGGCAATAAAAATGACTGGAATTGATGAACTGTGTAAAGTGCAACATAAACTGAAATTGTTTTTTGTACAATGTTAATTGTTTACGCTATGGCTAAATATTTACTATTTGCACTGTTTCCTTCTAATACTTTCCTTGGGTAACTATTAATAAATTCCTCTAATTTATTTATTTCTCTCTGTGGTATATCTTTTAGTTTTGTACCTTTAGGAATAAAATATCGGATAAATCCATTTAGATTTTCATTGCTTCCTCGCTCCCAAGATGAGTATGCATGCGCATAATAAACACTAGTTCTATATTTCTCACTATGTATAGATTTTTCCATGCTTTTCCAGTCTTGAAACTCTGCTCCATTATCTACCGTTATACTCTTAAACTTTTCTCTAAATGCTCTTGCTCCTAGTTTTCTTTCTATAGCATTAAGCTTCTTTACTACAGATTCTTGTCTTTGCGTATTTATCTTTAAAATAATGCATTCTCTTGTACATCGATCTACAAGTGTCAATAAACAAGTCCTATCTCCCTTACTAGACTCTATACAATCCATCTCCCAGTGCCCCGTCTCTGTACGCTCTTCTATAGCTTTTGGTCTATGGTTTATTCTCTTCTTATCTGGTGGAGATAAGCGCTTTTCTATATAGCGTTTTCTTTGTCTAGGTTTATTTCCTTTACGTGGAAGGTCTTTCATTGTTACTTCTAGGAAGACTTCTTTTTCTACATAGTTGTAAATAGTTCTAGTACAAAGTCTTTTATCTGTAGGCCAGCCAACTCTGTCAAAATACATTGTTATTGCTGCTGGAGAGAATTTAAGATTATTTATTCTATTCATCTCTTTTCCTATTAGCATGTTTTCTATTATTTTGGCTAATATATGGTCGTTACTAATCTTTAAAGATGGTCCTTTATTACTCCAAGTTTTTTCTACTGTTTTCTGAGCTACTACAGAGGAATATGCTGTGTATTCTTCTAGCATAGAATTCTTTTGTTTGACTTTACCGCGTTTTAGTTCTCTAGATAGAGTTGCTTCACTCCAGCCTAATATCTTTGCTAACTCTTTTTGATTTAATTTATCTTTTTTAGGTCGCTTCAAATTCTCATTATATAAATACTCTAGATGCTTTCTATCTTCTATTGTTAAATGCTGACCTGCTTCTCTTTTCCTGATATAATGTAATTGGCTCATACGATCCTCCTTTGTTTCGTTTTTCCAATTAACATTGTACAGGATTGTTTGAGCCTTTATTATTTCAGTTTATTTTACAACTCGCCGGAATTGATGAACTGAATTATATTAAAAGATTACGTTATGTAATTGAAACTAATTTGATTACATTAAAGAAAATGAGAGCAGAAGCAGGGCATGTATCTGCCATTGATACAACTATCCCAAAAGTTTCCAAAGTTGGCAGTAGAGGAAATTATGATTGGGAAGCAATCCAATTAGTAGAACAGCAAGAAAAGATTGATCAATATCAGGAAGAGTACGACGAACTTAAAAAAGAGATAATGAACAACGTTAGAAAGATGAATGATCCTGTTCTAAGAGAGATTATCATTTCACATTACATTGAAGATAAAGAATTAAAGATAGTAGCAGGAGTAATTGGCTATTCAAGCCATATTTATCAGTTGCATGCGGAGGCTTTAGAAGAGTACGGACGTGCTAAATCTCAAATTGCCTTAGATGACCTGTGTTGACCTTCTTTGACTTTAGTTGAATCATAAAAAATCATAATCAATCATAAAAAATCATAATTAATCTTAAATCGTCTTAGATGTGATGGTGGTATCTTTATATCGTGAACAAGTGAAAAAAGTTGTTAAGCGTACACAAAAAGTCCTTTCTATTATTTTTATGATTTGTATTTCATAGATTCTAGCCTCTTAAAATTAAGCCTCGCACTTGTTCACAAAACTACTTCAAGCGGGATTTGTGAAAACGAGTTCCGCTTTTTAATTAAAAGAAATGGAGAACTAGAGAATATGGAAAACAATTCAAAAATTGAGATGGTAGAAACTAAAAAGATTATTCCATACAAAAACAACCCGAGATTTAATGATGGCGCAGTTGAAGCAGTTGCAAACTCAATTAAAGAATTTGGAGTAAAACAACCATTAGTATTAGATAAGGATTATGTCGTAATTGCAGGGCATACAAGACTAAAAGCAGCTAAGAAACTTAAACTAAAAGAAGTGCCATGCATAATTGCAAGAGACTTAACAGCTGAACAGGCACAAGCGTACAGGTTAGCTGATAACAAAACTGGAGAATTAGCAGAATGGGATTTCGAAATGTTATCTGCTGAACTAGAAGAAATTGCAAACTTCAATTTTGATATGGATGAGTTTAGTTTTGATTTTGAAAACACAAACCAGATTGATTTAGAACTAGACCAACAAGAAGATCAAGAAAACAGCTTAAACAATACACCTGAAGATGATGATGAGGAGGATATACCTTATTACGGAGCTGAGAGAGAAAGAACTTTTGAAACTTATAACCTATATGACTATGACCAGACTAGAACAGTTGGAAAATATCAAATGCCATTTATTGAAGCAGTTGACCATGTTCCAAATAATTTAATTGGTTTCAACTATGCTAAAAGCTCAAGTGATTATGAATCAGGTATTCATTTTTATTTAGATGATTACCAGTTCGAAAGAATTTGGAATGATCCATACAAATATGTTGATTTGCTTTCAGAATTTGATTGTGTTTTAACACCAGACTTTAGCCTTTACATGGATATGCCAATGGCAATGAAAATATGGAATGTTTACAGAAGCAGGCTGATAGGGCAGATATTACAAGATTCAGGCATAACAGTAATACCTACACTTAGCTGGGCAGAAAAAGAAACGTTTGAGTTTTGTTTTGATGGAATAGAAAAAGGTGGGACAGTATCAATTTCAACTATAGGTGTTAAAAGAGATGATGAAGCATTCGACATTTGGAAAGCTGGAGTTGATGAAGCAATAAAAAGGCTTGAGCCTAGCTGCATAGTAGTTTATGGCGGTAGAGTCGATTATGACTTTGGTAATGTTAAAGTAATATATTTTGATACTAGTGCATTTAAAGAGAAGGTAGATGATTAATTATGGGTGGACGTGGTGCAAAAGGTCTAAATGATAGGGTTTACTCAATTACTAAAAAAGATGGTACTATCGTAGAAACTAGTAGGATTCATGTGCCTGATTGGTTAACAAAGAAAAATCATATGTATGATTATAAAATTACTGATATGCAGATTAAAGCTGAGACTGAAAAAGCTTACCTAGTTAATACTCATGGGTTTGATAGAAGAATAATGGATGAAGGTTATTTTGACGTATGGTTGCCAAAATCGCAGCTGATGACTGATTCTGAACTTAAAGCAGAAATTAAAAAATCAGATGAACGGTATGAAAAATACTTGAAAAATGGAGAGATAGGTCTAGCTAGAAATCAAGCATTAAGACAATTAGCAATTGATAATAATGTAAAAGGAATAAGAAAAAGAAACACTACAGCAACATTAGAAAAGTTATTGAAAAAAGCTGGAATTAATTATGAACATATTAAATAATTATATTGCTATTTAAGAAGTGACTTAAAAAATAAGAGGCAGAGAGGTAAGAAAAATGACAGTAAAAGAGATTGAAAAATTATTTGAATATTTAGAATTTTTAGAGGGAATAAATGGGTAGTAGAGGAGCTAGAACTGGTATAAGTGAAAGCAATTACATTTATGGAACAGAATATACATCAGTTTATCAATCTGGCAACATAAAATTTTTAAAATACAATTTATCTAGTGCTGCAACTGCTCCTATGGAGACAATGACAAGAGGAAGAGTGTATGCAACTATAGATTCACAAGATAGAGTTAAATACATTACGTATTTTGATAAAAATAATAAAAGATATAAACAAATTGATGTAATTGGTAGACCACATACAGTAAATAATGAAAGAATTATTCCACACACACATAAAGGATATAATCATGATGAGAAGGGCACCTATAGTTTAAGTAATAAAGAGAGTAAGATGGTTGACAGAGTTTTAACCACATGGGAAAATAGAAATAAGTAAGGCTTACTAGTTTACGAAGGAGAACACTTATTTAAGAGGGTCTGGTGCAACTCCAGAGGAGCCTTACTAATTATAATTTAAGATAAGAAAACAGACAGAGCACTCGAAAGGGTGCTTTTTTTATGGAGAAAATGGAGAAATTTCCTACCATAAGGAGAAAAGTGGAAAAGGGGGAATTAATATTGTCAAATGAGAGAAAAAAAGATATTGTCCCTAAACTGCCAAAGAAAAAAGACTATTACGAAACAATTGAAGGTCGGAATTTATTAACTTATTTCTATAGAGATTTAATGATGACTGATGAGCAAGTTGCAAATGAAATTGGTATATCATCAAGAACCATTAGAAACTGGAGAAATAGTTCATCAATTATAGATAAAGCTATAGAGGTAGGAAAAGCACACACAGACACTCTAGTAGAGAACTCACTATTACAACAAGCATTAAAGGGAAATGTCAATGCAGCTATTTACTGGTTACAAAACAGGAAGCCTGACAAATGGAGAAGCCAAGCAACAATTGACAGAGAAATGCATAAGTTAGAGCTTGAGCGTAAAGAGTTAGAGAATAAGAAACTAAGAAACCTAGTATCGCCAGAAGACAACGAGCAAAGCACTGCTCAAATATTGGCAATAGCAGATTTAATCAATGAATCTGTACAAGATAGAGCGATAAGCGATTACTTTGAGGATACAAGCAAAGGCGGAAATGATAATGAACAAGACGACTAATGATTTAGACCTTTCTGTATCCAATAATTTGATACCTTACGCACGTTTTAACAATAAACAGGTTAACTATATACTTAGAAGCCAAATCGCTTGGTTGAACGTTCTAGAGGGCGGTAAGAGGTCTGGTAAGAACATTACTAATCTAGTTGCATGGGCAATGGTTCTTGACAAGCACCCAGATAAGATACATTTAGCTGCAGGATATACCAAAGGTACTAGCCGAATGAACATAATCGATAGTAATGGGTTCGGTCTTAAGTTCATATACAAAGGACGATGCCGAGAAGGTTTATATCAAGGAATAGAAGCTTTATATATCCAAACTAAAACAGGCGAGAAAGTTGTCTTAATAGTTGGTGGAGAAAAGATTTCAGATGTAGCAAGGATCAAAGGTTTCTCTCCAGGTACTGTTTATCTAACAGAAGTAAACGAAATGAACCCTTACTTTGTAAGAGAGACTAGAGACCGTATTATTGCGAGTAAAGATCCTAAAATGTTTATGGACTTAAACCCTAAGCCACCAAGACATTGGTTTTATGCTGATTTTCTTGACCCTCATATGGAAGCGCAAGCTAAAGATAAATATTATGGTTTAAATTATGCTCATATGACTATTGCTGACAACATGAGTTTGTCTGATAAGAAGTTAAGGGATACGTTAAAAACTTATGATAGAGATTCTCAATGGTTCAAGCGTGATATTTTAGGTTTAAGAACTACTGCAGAAGGAAGAATTTATACAGGTTATAAATATAAAGATGTTGCTGTTACTCCTGAATGGATTAAAAAGCAAAAATTTATTGAGTTTAGCGTTGGTATTGATATTGGTGGAACGGATGCGACTGTTGCAACAATAACAGGCTTTACACCTCGTTATGAAACAACAGTATTAATTGATGGTTATTACCACAAACAAGGTATTAACCAAGAAAAAGACCACGCAGACTATGCACGTGAGATAGTCGCATTTATTAAACCGTATACACTTGTATATCCAAAGCTTGCCAGTAGCGTTATTTTCTCAGATAGTGCAGATAAGTTATTCAGGCAAGCATTAAGAAAAGAATTAGACCAGCAGGGTTTAAGAAATATGTCAGTTACACCAAGCTATAAGGCTGACGGTATAGAAGACCGTATTAGACTTATGCAGATACTTATTAATCAAGGACGAAAGAAAATAAAGGTCGGATTAGAGCCTTGGTTTAATGCTTATGAACAAGCAGTATGGGATACAGACAAATACCAAGAAAAAGAATGGGTAAGGGTTGATGATGGTAGCTATCCAGTTGACTGTTTAGACTCTGATGAATATTCAATACAACCATACAAACCTAACTTATTAAGAGAGGGGCAATTTTAGTAATGGCGAATGTATTTACAAGAATGGGGGATAGTTTTAAAAGTATGATAAGAAACTGGTTGCAAGTACAACCCGCAATTAATTCAACTATAACTTTGAGAGAACAAACGAGCTATCAAATAAACGCTTATAAAAACAGATTGCTCTTCGCTGGAGACCCTTCCGAGCTGGAGCAATTTTTTATGCAGACAGCTAATGATCAAGTTACAAAAGCTAGGTTCTGGGCAAGTAGACCAAGTAAAGGCAACAATATTCGAAAAATGCATTCAGGCTTGCCTGCAATGATGGTTAATACTTTATCGAACATAGTTGCTAGTGGTATGCAAGATGTTGAATTCAATGTGATTGATACTGATCCTACACTAATAAAAATTTGGGAAGAGATAGCTGAAGAAAACAAATTCAAAGAATTAATAACCCAAGCGATTGAGGATACTCTGGTAATTGGAGATGGTGCATTCAAAATTAGCTTTGATACAGATTTAAGCCAATACCCGATTATTGAGTTTTATCCAGGCGATAAGATTGAGTACATATATAAGCGTGGACGATTACAAGCTATAAGATTTTATACAGAAATAGAAGGCAAAAACTCACGATATACATTAGAAGAAACTTATTCTAATGCTGGAGTTACTTATAGGCTATTTGATAAGGACGAGAAAGAAGTTAGCTTGTCTTTATTAGAAGAAACAAGAGGGCTTCAAACAATATCAAGCGATTTTGATTTTATGTTTGCAGTTCCACTGTTATTTGATAAAAGTCCGAAGTATGAGGGCAGAGGTAAATCAATATTTGATGCAAAGACTGACTCATTTGATGCGTTGGATGAAACAGTTAGCCAATGGCAGGATGCTATAAGACTTGGACGAATTAAAAGGTACATACCAATTAGCATGATACCTAGAGATCCAAATACTGGTGCTGCAATACCGATTAATACTTTAGATAACCAGTACATAGGCATTAATTCAAACATGGGCGAGGAGAACAACAATAATATCCTCACAGACCAGCCAGCTATCCAATACGAGGGATACATCAATACATATATAAATAACTTGGATATGTGCCTTCAGGGAATTATAAGCCCTAGTACCTTAGGAATTGACACTAAAAAGTTAGATAACGCAGAAGCTCAAAGAGAAAAAGAAAAAACTACTCTTTATACAAGACAAAACTTAGTCAGCATCTTAGAAGATGTATTACCAAAGCTTGTTGATATAACTATTAAGAGCTATCAAGGAGTAATTCAAGGTGTTACACCTTCAGATATCGAATGTACAGTTGAGTTTGCTGAATATGCTAACCCAAGCTTTGAAGCACAAGTTGAAACAGTCGGTAAAGCTTCATCAAGCCAAATAATGAGTGTAGAAACACAAGTTGAAACACTTTGGGGAGATTCTAAAGATGACGAATGGAAAAAGGCGGAAATATTAAGACTGAAAAGCGAGAGGGGCATTGCTGAATTAGAAGAGCCTGTTTTAGCTCCGAATGGTTTTGAAGATAGCATGATTGGAGATATTGAAGATGAAAATAGACGAGATAATCAAGCTTCTGATAGAACTAGAATTGGAGATGATAAACTCAGCGAATAGAAATCTAAAAAGGCATATGCGTGAGGAGTTAGACGAAGGTCTGAAATGGACTCAATGGCAAGTATTACAAAGAAGAAGCCTAAACCAATACAGGAAAGAGCTGAGTGAACTTGCTAACATAGCATTTGAAGAAATATATCCTATAGCAGAAGAAGAGCTTGAAAGATCGTATACTGAAGCTAGTAACGAATGGGAAAGCGAATGGCAAAAGCTCCCTCAAGCAGTTAAACAAAAGCCAGTTGATTTTGCCAGCAGATTTAAAACTGAAGTTGATACAAACAAAATAAATACAATTGATAAGGCTTTACCTCAGACATTTAGCGTACAACCTATTGACTCAGAGGAAAGCTTTTTTAATTTCAACAAAGAAAAGCTAAAGCAAGTAATAGAAGATAACAAATCAGATATTGATGTTGCGAGATACTCAGCAGTTAATTACTCATTCAGTCAGTACAAAGACATATTGCAAAAAGTCGATATAGCAATGCAGACTGGTACATATACGTTAGATCAGGCAGTTGATAAGGCAAGCAAAGAGTTTGCCAGTCGTGGTATTAATTCAATTGAATACAAAGACGGTAGGCGAGTAAACATATCGACATATATTGAGATGTGTTTGCGTACTAGCTCACATAGAGCTAAGTTACAAGCCGAAGGTGCTTGGAGAGATAGAACAGGTAATTACTTAGTAGTTAGTGCAGATTTAAAGACCACGTGCGACATTTGTTATAAATGGCAAGCGGTTGTATTAATCGATGATGTATTTGCTCATGGTAAAGCAGATGGTAAACATGAATTGTTAAGCGAAGCAATGAGGGATGGATTTCTACATCCTAACTGCAGGCACTCATTAAATACTTACTTCGAGGGAATAACGAGAGTACCAACAAAAAGCGAGTTTGACAAAACAAAATCGAACTATGAAGCCGAGAGAAAGCAAAGACAACTGGAGTTACAGATAAGGAGAGCTAAAAGACAAGAAGCAATAGCAATCACAGAAGAGGAACAGATAAAAGCACAGTTAAATGTAATTGCATGGCAAAAGAAGCTAAAAAAGCATCTAAAAGATAACCCACAATTGAAACGTTATCCGCAACGTGAACGATTGCTAGACCTTACACCATTCGAGAAGTATAAGAATGATCCAGAGCGAGCAATTAAGGAAGTCGCTGATAAAATCAAAGCTGATTTGGATAAACAACCTAAGTTGTATGCTAAGTCGAATGAATCAGTAAGATACTTAAAAGATGATGAGAAGGAACTATTAAAATATTACAATATCCCATTAAAAGATGATGGAGTATTAAACTTAGGAAAGACTAACCAGAAAGTAAGAAATGCATTGAAGTTAAAGAAAGAGAACTTTGTATTAACAACTAAACGTGCTATTCATATAGTGCAAGGTAAGCCAAGGAATGATGTAGATATTATTTTTAGAGATATGAATAAAGTTATGAAAAAACCTGCAAAAGTATATAGAGATATAAGACAAAATTATTCTGAATTGCAGCAATTAATTTTTATTAGTGAAGACTTAAAAGATAACAGAAAAATTTTATTAATTATTAACGATGAAAAGAGTAGGAAAACAGAAAAAAGTAACAGTATTTTTAGTGCAAGAATTGTTAATGAAGATAGCTTAAAGGCATACAAAGATAGTAGTAAATATAAGTTGATTTATAAAGGAAATTAAAGTACAATTAAATTGTCAATGAGGTAGAGAATGTGCTGCTACATACCTGGTGAAAGGCTTTCCCTTCGTTTATACACTCAGATATAGGGGATTGGGAGATTTACAGTTAATAGCTAAGCGCCGTAGCTATAGGTTCGAAGAGATGCTGGACTAGCACACCAGCCATTGATATTAACCACTCTAAATGGGTGGTTTTTTTATGCTTAAATTTAAAATTATAATACCAGAAAGCGAAGAGTAACAAGGAACTCCGCAACCTTAGGACAAGGCTATTTAGTAAAAACTAAGTAGCCTTTTATTTTGCAAAAAAACAAAGCCGACGGGCTATAAACGGAAATAAAACAAGTCGACGGACGTTAAACGGGAAGGAGATATAAATGGCAGACGTACAAGCAAATGCTAACAGCGAGCATGAAATGAATACAGCTGGAGAAGAAAACACTCAAAACACAGTTGCAGAGAACACTCAGGAAGAGTTGAAGCTTGACTTTGAAAAAGCAGGCGAAATAGCAGACAAAAGAAGCGAACGTGCGACTAAGTCAGCTATTACTGATTATTTCAAACAACAAGGATTAACACCTGAGCAAGCAAATCAAGCTTTTGCAGATTTCAAAGCAAAGCAAGAAGCAGCTAAAGAACAAGAAAGAAGTGATTTAACAGCTTTGCAAAACAAGGTTCAGCAGTATGAAAAAGCTGAGACAGAAGGCTTAAAGGTAGCTAACAGGAGATTAATCAGAGCTTATGCAATGGAAGAAGCTCACAAGCTTAACTTTAGACCTGATCGTGTTGAGAAAGTTATTAAAATCGCAGATTTAAGCAATGTTGATGTTGATGCACAGGGTAAAGTCGATGTAAGTGCATTAAACACTGCATTACAACAAGTAGCTAATGACCTGCCAGAATGGCTAAACAGTTCTAAGCAAGAAGAAAGTAAAGGCATTAGAGTTGGTAGCCCAAGTAACCAGAAAGCTGTTGATTTAGATAATGAATTATCAAAAATCTTCGGCAACAAAAAATAGAACAATTTTCAGAAGGAGAAATATATGTCAGAAAATAAATTTAATTACGTAGAACAATTCGTACCACAATTGGAGCAAAAATATGCTCAAGAATTAGTAAGTACAGATTTAACAAGTAAAGGTATTACATTCATTGGTACTAACACAGTTAGAATTCCAAGAGTTAAAGTAGGCGGTTATGGAGAACACAGCAGAAACGGTGGATTTAATCGCAAGAATATTTCAAACGATTGGGAAGTTAAAAAATTAACTCACGATAGAGACGTTGAGTTCTTTGTTGACACAATGGACGTTGACGAAACAAATCAAGTAGTAAGTGCAGCTAATATTACAAATACATTTGAAGAGGAACATGCTATTCCAGAATTGGACGCATACAACTTCTCAAAGATCTTCTCAGAATATACAACTACATTCTCAAAAACAGCTGATACAACAGCCTTGACAGCTCAAAACGTATTAGCAGAGTTTGATAAGTTCATGGAAGAAATGGACGACGCAGGTGTACCACAATCAGGACGTATCTTATACGTTACTGCAGCAGTTCACACCCTATTAAAGAATGCAGAAGCAGTTTCAAGAACAATCGTAGTTAACGGTTCAAATGATAACCAAATCAATAGAAGCGTTAGATCCTTAGATGAAGTAACAATTAAGACAGTACCAAGCGACAGATTCAAGACTGTATATGACTTTACTGACGGATACAAACCAGCATCTGCTGCAAAACAAATTAACATGATCTTGGTACATCCTAGTGCAGTTATTTCATTAGTAAAACATAGCTATATCAACCTATGGACACCTGGTTCACATACACAAGGAGATGGTTACTTGTACCAAAACAGACGTTACAACGATTTGTTCTTAATCGAGAATAAATTAGATGGCGTTAAGATCAACGTTCAAGCTTAAGGGGGTAAGTAATGGAAGCTCGCAAAGATAACAAAGTAATTACAATTTCAGAGTCAGAAAAATCTTATTACATAGGTTTAGGCTTTGACATTTACCAAAACGGTAAAAAAGTATCTGATGGTTTAGGTAAAACTGTACCATACGAAAAATACAATGCTGTAGTAGAAGAATTAGAAGCTTTAAAAGCAGCAAAAGCGAAAGAAACAAAAGCTAAATAATCAAGGAGGAAAATGACGGTATGAGTTACGCAGATCTATATTTTTATCAGAATGAGTTTGGCGGTAATGTCGTACCGTCAGATTCACTTGAAAATGCTTTAAAGTCAGCTTCAAGAGCAATTAATAATGCAACAATGTACAAGATACGAAACATTGAGGAATTGCCTGAATTTACTAAAAGGCAAGTGAAATTAGCTACATGTGCTCAAGCAGAGTATATCGACCAGTATGGGGAGATTAACGATTTTTTATCAAATGTTGGTGGGTATAGTATCGGAGATGTTTCTGTAAGTAGTCCACAAGGTAATGCCAGCGTATTAGGTAGTCATTATGGCTTATGCGACAAAGCAATTGAGTTGCTATTGCCTACAGGATTACTAGATAGGAGACTCGCATGATCCAATTACCTTATTTAGATTCATGGGACGTAACACCTGTTGAAATTACTTTATTAGGCGGCATCGGCGAAGATGGCGATAATGAAGTTTTAGGAACTTGGTCAGGTAAAGTCAACTATTCAGAGAAATCCAAACGAGTGCAAAGCAAAACTGGGCAATGGATTTTGCTATCAGCAACAATTCGAGTTAAAGGCGATATTTTGCCAGGAGTTGAATTTGTTTCTGGAACGGTCAAGGTGTCTGGATACGATACAGTTAAAAGTATTGTTTCTTATACAAGACCAAGAAATCCTGATGGAACAGTTAATCACACAAAATTGGAGTTGGTTTAAATGGCAAAGTTTCAAATATACGATAGCTTTAGAACTAAGCTAGAGAACGCACAACAAGCTTCACTTGATAAGGCTAGTCAAGCGTTACTCTCACAATTAAAACTAGATGGTGTAATGCCATTTAGAACAGGGGAGTTGCAAGACAATAGTACATTTGTTGATAGTAGCAAGCTAAAAGATGGAATTGTAAGTATTGTGTCTAGTACACCTTATGCTAGACGTCTATATTTCAACCCACAATTTAATTTCAACCAATCTATTAATGCCAGAGCGGGTGGTAGGTGGTTTGACCATTATTTGCCCGAGAATGATCCAACTAGTTTTTTAGTTAATTCATATTCCACATTCTTAAGAGGGGAGTTAGGAGAATAATGTTACTTTTAAAAGATTTATTAGAATACATGAAAACACTATTCCCAGATGTTGAGAAATGGGGCATTGGTTTAATTGATAGAAATGCACCCAAAGTTATAGGTCTTTATTCTCGTAAGGGAAGGTTAAGACCTCAAGCGATAGGTGGGGCAAGTTATGACATTAAGAGCGTAACTCTTTTAGTCCATTGGGGCAGGAGCTACACAGAAGCTGAAAAACAAGCGTATAGCATATATAGAAAGTTAATAGAAACATCAAGTCGAGAACAAATAGGTAATCATTCTTGCTGGTTTGATATCTTTAGCGAACCTGTTTGCATTGATAGAGACGAGCATGGCAATTATGAATTTGTTTTAGATTTTGATGTTTATTACAAATTATAAAAAGGAGATTAAAACATGGCAGGAGTATATCCAGTACATAATTTAGAGTTTTTAGTTTCAGACAAAGGAAAACTCACAGAAAAGAAAAACGATATATCAAAATTAATTAAAGTAGCTGATATGGAGACTTTTGAAGTTTCTATTGATGGTAATGTTGAAGAGTGGTCTCCAATGGAGCAAAAAGGTTGGACTCGCCGCTTAATGACTGGTAAGAGTATCAGTATCTCACTAAGTGGTAAGAGAAACGAGGGAGATAAGGGTAACGATTACATTGCTTCATTAGCATACAAGACTGGCGAAGATGCAACCACTACAATGGCAATTAAATTCCCAAATGGCGAAATTTTCATGATGGACTCAGTCGTTAATGTAACGAGCACATTCGGTGGTGCTTCAACGGACGTTAACCCATTGGAATTTGAGTTCCAAAGCGATGGGCAACCGACATTCTTTGAAAGTACACCAACTGTACCATCAAGATAATTAAATAAAAATTAATAGAGATTAGAGGGCTTAAATAGCCCTCTTTTGATTTAACCAGAAGGAGAAACATAATGGCAAACATAATTGATATTAGTAAGAAATTGCAGGCTGTAAAACCAAAACTACAACTTGGTAAAGATGAAATTTATGAAGTCAATGACGATAAAAATATAATTTTACAAGCTCAACAGTTATCTCAAAAAGAAAATTCAGTTGGATTTACTGAATTAGAAGAGACAATTAGATTGTTACTTGGAGAAGATCAAACAGCAAGACTAGTAGAGCTACATCCTGGAATTTTAGATTCAGTTACTCAATTAACAGTATTATTCACAGCAATAATGGCAAGTATTAATGGCTTAAGTTATGAAGAAATGGAGTCATCTATACGATTTCAAACAAAATCAATCAAGTAAAGAAAACTTTAGATGGTACGACCTCTATGAAGATTGGGATCTTATAGAAGCAAGTTTTGCACAACAGTATGGGATAAGACTAAGGCATGAACCTTATATGCCATGGTCTGAGTTCAGTGCGTTATTAACTGGACTTAATCATGAAACACCACTGGGACAAATTATTTCAATTAGATCAGAAGATGACAAAGACATGTTAAAAAACTTTTCAGCGAAGGAAAAGAAACTTCGCAATGAATGGAGAAGCAAAGAAGCTAAAAGATTAATAAAAGACAATCCAGATATCATAGAGTCTCAATTAAGCGGATTACAAAGTGCATTAAAAGCAGCATATACAAATTAGAAGGGGGGATATAAATGGCAGCAAATATTACATCAGCTGGTGCAGTCAGTATCGATTTAAGAGTCGGCGATACATCGCAATACTTTAAAGAATTAGATCAGATTGGTAAAGAAACTGGTAGAATAATGAGCTCTAGTTTTAAAACTGTAAAAATCCCTTCTAGTACAGTTGATTTATCTGGCATTGAGAAAAAACTTAATAATGTAGCAGGAGCAGTTGATAATCTATCAGATAACGTAGTTAAAATGCTATCTGATGGGTTTGCTGATGGAGCAACTAAAGGAACCCAAGCAGCAGTTAAGGCAATTAATCAAGTAAAACTACCAACTTTAAAAGGAAGCTTGAATGAAGAAGAGCTAAAAGCTTTATCTTCTAACTTAACCGCACAATTAGATATCGCACGAGCTAAGTTATTAGACTTGGGGGAAGCCTCTGAACAAGCTGATGCCAAACTTGAAAGTCTCGCTGAAGAGTGGAGAAATATGAATGGCGGTTCAATGAAAGGCTTTGATGCCTCTAGTTTGAACCAAGATATTGATAAGGCAAGGTCAGCATTCTTAAACCAAGAACAGGTTGTATCACAATTAGAAACTAAGATTAGATTAGTTAATGAAGAGATATCAAGATTAGGTGCGAATGCTTCTAATACAATGCCTGTTCAACAAGTAGAAGAGCTAAGGTATAGTTTTAACCATCTAGGCGAAAGACTAAGCTTGACTGTTGATGAACTAAAAAGAATGGCTGCTGAAGGTCAAATTTCAACTGCTCGACTAAATGCTGGACTTAAACATTTAGGGTATCCAATAGAAGAGACAAAAGATAAAACTGATGGATTAAAAGATGCATTTAAACATCTTGGCAGAATTGCAGCTTCTTCACTTGGTGCTAGTGTATTAGGTGCAGAACGCTTAAAAAGCTCAATGGGTGGAGTAGGTAATCTCATAAGAAGAACAGCAAGAACAGGGCTCATGCTTATGGGTATAAGAAGTGCTTACATGCTAATTAGGCAAGCTGTTCAGGCTAGCATGGAATCTTTCAGAGTTATGGCAGGACAGAACCAAGGTTTTGCTAATACAATGGATTCACTTGCAAGAAGTGCAGATAATCTTAAAGGGTCATTTGCAGCAATGGCTGCGCCTTTAATTGAAGTTTTAGCACCTGCATTGAAATGGATCATAGATTTAGCAACTAGAGCTTTTAATGCTATAGCAATGTTCTTTGGAGCATTGGCAGGTAAAAAATCTATTCAAATAGCAACAGGATCAACTGCTGGCTTCAGTAACGGACTATCATCAGTTGGTAAAAAGGCAAAAGGTGCAACAAAAGAAGTTGAAAAATATAAACGATCTCTGGCTGGATTTGATGAACTAGAAATATTAGATACATCTGATAAAAGCAATAGTGGCGGTGGGTCTCCTGATATTGGTGGTGGCGGAGGAGGATCATCTCCTACACAGCAATTTACTACCGTTGATATTGACACTTCTGCGTTCAAACCTTTGTTAGATTGGTTAGATAAACTTAAAGCTGCAGCAGAACCAACTATTCAAGCATTCAAACGTTTAGTTGATTCATTAGAACCTTTAAAAACATTTGTAGCTAGAGGACTTCAAGACTTTTATAATAATTTCCTTAAGCCTATGGGATTATGGGCACTATCGAGTGCATTCCCTCGCTTTTTAGATGGCTTAACCTATATGGTTCAAAATATCAATTGGGGAAAATTAAATGATTCTTTGGCAGAGTTTTGGAAGGCGTTGTCTAAATTCAGTATAAAGATAGGCGAAGGCTTGTTATGGTTCTATGAAAATGTTCTTGTTCCTCTTGGAACATGGACAATGAACGAAATAGTGCCAAGATTCATTGATATTCTAACAGCCTCATTAGATTTGTTCGGTTCTGTTATAGATGCAGTAGCTCCAGCATTCGAATGGCTTTGGGATAGCTTACTAAGTCCAATTGCTGAATGGACTGGTGGAATTATAACTTCTGTATTAGATGGGATTATTAGTGCCTTACGAGGTATTTCAGATTGGATCAATGAAAATGCTTCATTAATAGAAAATTTTGTTCTTATTATAGGTTCATTTGCTGCTGCATGGGGATTGGTTAACGGAGCTATAGCTATATGGAACGGATTAGTTGCAATTTGGAAAGGAACTGCAACAGTAGCAACAGTTGCAACTAAATTGTTTGGTGGAGCAATGGCATTCTTAACTAGTCCAGTAACTATAGCAATTGCCATTATAGGTGGTTTAATTGCTGTTGGTGTTCTTCTTTGGAAGAACTGGGATAAAGTAGGCAAATACGTAATTGCTATATGGGAATTTATAAAAACTAAAGCAGTTGAAATATGGACATCAGTAAGTAACTTTTTTAAAGCAATATGGGAAGCGATCAAGGTAGTAACACTTGCTGTTTGGAATGCAATTAAAGGAGCTGTTACGGCAGTCTGGAAAGGCATGCTTGAGGGAGTTAAGTTGTATTTTAATGCATTATTTAACCATATTAAAAATATATGGGGAAATATAAAAGGCATCTTTGAAGGTATTATTAAATTCATTACAGGAGTGTTCACTGGAAATTGGCGAAAAGCATGGGAAGGTGTAAGTCAGATATTCAGAAATATTGCCAATGGTTTAGTAGGTATATTCAAAGCACCACTTAACTTTATAATCGATGCAATCAACATATTCATTCGAGGACTTAATAAAATTAAAATTCCTGATTGGGTACCTTTAGTCGGTGGTAAAGGAATAAACATTCCGCAAATACCAAGACTTGCTCGAGGTGGAATTATTGATCAACCAACTGTTGCGATGGTCGGAGAAGCAGGAAAAGAAGCTGTAATGCCTTTAGAGCGTAATACAGGCTGGATTGATCAGTTAGCAGAAAAAATTGCAAGTAAAAATGGTGGTTCTAACTCTGGGGAAGGTAGGGAAATTAATATTACCCAACCAATCTACATTGGCACAGATAACCTTGTAGGAGTTATAGAATCAGTAATAGACAGGGAAGGTCGATTGAGAAATAACCCAGTGTTTTAGTTAGGAGAAATAAATGGCAGATCATTACTATTATATAAACGGAAACAAAATGCCTGACTATGATGAATGTGAACCTGAATCAACGGATTTATATGGCGAAAACACTGGTAGAGATGAGTCAGGTGTTAACCATTTAGACCTCATTAGAGCAGGAGTAAGAAAGTGGAAATTCTCGCACAAAATGCTAACTGCTGAAGAGGTAAGAAAGATTTCAAAATCATTGAATCCATTAGGCTTTCAGTTTAAAGGATTATTTGATGGCGAAGTAGTAACTGCTAATTGCTATGGAAATATAAAAAGGAAACAAAGAGCAGTTACATCTGGCAAAGTTTACTGGGATTGCGAAGTAACGATTATTGAGAATTAAAGGGGATACAAATGTTCAATACAACAGCTAAATTTAACAAGGCTATTTATTCTGAGAATAGAAAGCTTGCAATTAAAGTAACCCTTGAACTTAGTAACAAGACAGTTGAGCTTCAAAAAGAAGACCTTGATGCAGGTAGTTTGACAATCAACAGTACAGCAATGAACAAAGGTTTTGAGCTAGGCAACGTAACTGCCAGCGATATTACACTGACTTTAAACAATAGAGACGGCAAATGGAACGACACAGACTTTTCAGGATCTATGATTAAACCATATTGCGGTGTTTATTTAGAAGATGGCACAGTGGAATATGTACCAATGGGGATATTTATTGTAGATAAGCCATCAAGACCATATGCCATTATTGAACTTAAAGGTACAGATAGACTTGTACTGTTTGATAGACCGTTAGATATAGGCAAAATTAATGTTCCAACTAGCAACCTGCAACTATTAAAAGATATATGCAGATTATCAAACGTACCTTTAAAAAATGGGATAAGCATTCTTAATGGGGATAATGTTATCAAGTCCTTGCCTGAAAAAGACTACACATATAGGGATGCACTAGCAGAAATAGCATTAATGGCAGGTGGATTCGCTTCAATAGATAGGTATGGAGTTTTGGATATTGTACCTGTTAAAGGTAGCGACAGTGTTAATCCAGAAAAGTACCACGAACTAACAACAAGCAATAGAGTTAGTCATATGCAGCTAACTGACCAAATTGTAATTACAGGGTTAAAAAATAAACGGTTAAAGTTTGGAACAGATGATTACGCAATCGAAGTAGAAGAGTTAAAACTACTTGCTGAAGACAAAGAGAAACGTGTTCTTGATAATGTCTTCAATCAGATAAAGGGATTTACTTATATACCATTTGATGCAAAATACTTCGGCAATCCAGCCATTGATGTTGGAGATTATATTTTAAATAAAACTAGACAGGGAGAAACTAAAGGACTAGTTACATTTCATAGTTTCAAATATGGTGGAAATTGTACCTTAAAAGCTGAAGGTAAGAGTAAGCAAGAGAATGACTTTAGGAACAAAAACCAAAGGATCCTTGCTCAAGCTTTGACTGACTTTGAAGAAAAGCTAGATGTCAATTTAACAGATAGAGAGCTTGCTCAAACGCAGTTAACTCAAGTTTTAGGTATGGCATTGGGCGCATTCTCTACACAAGTAAAGAATGATGATAACTCTGTAATAACCTATTGGCACAATAAACCGAATAAAGACGAATCAACAATAATATGGAAATTCAATGGCGAAGCTATTGCAGTAAGTAACGATGGTGGTAAGACTTGGAAAGGTTATGATGCAACAACATCTAATCTAATAGTTAATTATCTTAGCGCTTTAAAAATAAGTGCTGATGAAATTAGCGTTGGAGAGGAATCTTCAAAAAGAACTTTAAATGAGTTATTAGAAGAACTGAATGCTAATAATGGGGATTTAGCGAAAAGGTTAGAGGAAAGTACAAACGCTTTATCCTCTGCAGAAAACAAGCTTAATGAGCTAGAAGAATCTTATAAGCAGACTTTGCTATCTAGTGAAGCAACCGAAGCCGAGATTAACAATCAGCTCGCTAATCTAGAAGAAGCAAAGGCAGAGTTAGAACAAGCTCAAGAAGAAACTAAGGCTAATTTGCAAGAAGTTGAAGAGCTAGCGAAAGCAGTTACTCGAACATTCAATACTGATGCATTAGGTCGTCCAGTCATTAGCAAAGCAGATAGCGATGTTAAGTTAGTGCTAGACAATGACAAATTATCGTTTGTTTCTCAAGGTTCTGAACTTGCTTATTTTGGTAAAGATAAAGCATACATTTCAGCGTTGCAAATTTTGCAAAATCTTAATTTAGGCAAATACACATTCGAAGTTGCAGCTGATGGAGGATTCAGCATTAAATGGATTGATTAAGGAGGTGAGGAAGTTTGGCAACGTTTTATTCAGGATATAGCAATCAGTACCGTTTAAGACTTGAAGTAACACAAAAATCTCAAGACATTAATAAAAACACTAGTCAGGTTGACTGGGCACTCTATTTAGAAAATGGAAATCGATACTTTCAACAATATGGAACTCAAGTAACAGTTTCACTTGCAGGCGAAACAGCTCACAACTCAAATATTCAGCGTAGTATTAGCGGAGCGAACACTACAACTCTTGTTGAACGTGGAACTAAGACGATTTATCACAACGCTGACGGAACAAGAAACTTTGCAGTTAGTGCTGTATTTGAAACTGCAACCAAAGATAGGTATTCGCCATTAACAGCACTAACGATTAACAGCTCCATGAACTTGACTACTATTCCGAGAGCTAGCAAGCCTACACTAAGCAGTGGGAGTGTTAATTTTGGAAGTTCAGTAACAATTAATACTAATAGGCAAGTTAATAGCTTCACACACACTGTTAGAGCAGTATTAGGAAGCAAATCAATAACTATCGCTCAAAACGTAGCAACTAGCACACAGTGGACAGTGCCAGTTGACTGGATGAGCTTAATTCCTAATGCTTCAAGTGCAACAATAGCGATATATGTTGATACGTTCAGTGGAAGCAATAAGCTTGGAACTGCATCAACTAACCTGACTGCTAAAGTAAGCAGTTCTTATTCTGCTGATATTGGAACGATTAATGTTTCTGAAGCTGATGAAACGGTTAAAGAAAAGCTAAACAGTTCAGTCTATGTTCAAGGACAGAGCCGATTAGAAGTAAGATTTGGAGCAACAGGTAAGTATGGTGCAGTCATAAGAACCAGTAGCGTTACTGTTGAGGGAAAAAGTTATCCGAGCCATCACATAACAACGGACGTCATCAAAGGTTCAGGAGTTAGAGACGTTATTTGTCGAGTTACAGACTCACGAGGTTTCACGACTGAAAAGCGAACAACGGTTAAAGTTGAACCTTATTCTCCTCCTAAGATTAACGAGTTTAACGCTTATCGTGCTAACCCAAACGGAAGCTATAACAAGCAAGGAACTTATGCGAGAGCTAATTACAAAGCCGAGATTTCAAGCCTTGCAGGCAAGAACTTAATTAGCTACCAATTAAGCTACAAGCCGAGAAACTCTGAAACTTGGCAAACGGTTTCTATTTCACAGACAAACTACATTTCTGACAGCTATCGAGTAGTGCCAAACGTTAGTTTGAAGAATTCGTATGAATTTAAATTAATTGTTGAAGACTACTTCAGCCGAGCCGAAGCAAGTTCAAGCTTTGGTACTGGCGAAAATTCAGTGTACTTCAGGGAAGGTGGCAAAGGTATTGCATTTGGTAAGTATGCTGAAAAAGAAAACACCATCGAATCTGCTTGGGACATTGATGTCAAAGGTTTGCTGATCGGTAAGCAGGACAATGACAGCTTTTATTCGATTATTGACAATAAAGGATCAGGGATTGATTTTCAGACTGTTGGTAAATTAACTCATAATCAAAAAGAATTTGCAGATAAGAATTATGTTGACAGCAAAACAGCGAATATTCCTAAGATAGTAACAGGGCAAATTAAGATTAGTAATGTGGGATCAAGAAGAGTGGAAAATCAAAAAATAACATATACTGGTTTTTCTAGTCCGCCAAAAGTGTATGTCACAAATCTATCCGGAGCTCCAAACTTATATCCATTAAGCGTTTATTATGTAAATCGAGATAATGCAACAATATATGCTTATAATGGGCACTCATCAACAGTTAGTATAGACGTTGCATGGGTAGCAATCGGAAATTAAAAGGAGATTAAACATGACAAAAGAACAAATTGAGAAAAGAATCAACGAATTAAATTTGGAAAAAGAGCAGATGAATACTGCGAGGATTGAGGACGAGAAAAAGCTTGCAGTTAACCAAGCCGAAAGCACTGAATTAACTAGAAGAATCACTGCTAACACTTGGGAAACATCAAGTAAAGCAGAAGAGATGAGGAAGCTTCAGACAGCTTTGGAAATCATCGAAAGATAACAAATTAATAAATTTAATATAAAAACTAGAGCACTCAATAGGGGTGCTTTTTCTATTTGAAAAGGAACGAAAAATGAGTTATTCAAAATTAACAGACAAATATTTGCCAGTGCCATTTCACTCAGGCAAACGAACACAAGAAATAACACACATAGTAATCCACCATAATGCAGGAATTAACAGTATTGAGAGCTTGCATAAGTTCTTCTTATCAGGCTCAAGGCAGGTTAGTGCGAATTATGGAATTGGCAATGATGGACGAATTGCCTGCTATGTAGACGAAGAGAACAGAGCTTGGACAACTGGCGGAGATGACCCTGACCAAATGGCAATCACTATTGAAGTTTCCAACTGCGAAGTAGGTGGTCAATGGCGAATTTCCGACAAAGCAATGCAGAGCTTGATTAAGCTAGTTGCTGACGCCGTTCAGCGTTATCAAATCCCTTTAGTATTCTACACAGGAGACAAACGAGGTATTCTTCTAAAGCACTCCTATTATTCAGCAACTGCCTGCCCTGGTCCTTATCTATCCAGTAAATTTGACTACATTGCTGATGAAGCCAAGAAGCTAATTAAAGCTAATGCAAGCGATGGCAAACTATATCGAGTGCAAGCAGGAGCTTTTAAAGATAAGGGCAATGCTGAAAAGTACCTAAAAGAATTAAAGGCTAAAGGCATCAATGCGATTATTGTTGGAGAGCCTGAAACACCTGTACAAGTACCAAAACCAAAGAAATCAGTATCACAAGTTGCTGATGAGGTCTTGCAGGGATTGTGGGGGAATGGATTGCATAGAGCCGATAAGCTATCTAAAGCAGGCTACAGCTACGACGAGGTACAGCGAGAGGTTAATAAGAAAATATACGGAAAGTAGGAGCAAATAAGCATGGACATTAATTCAGGAGTTTTAGCGTTAATAATAGTAATCATCTATTCGTTAGGCAATCTATTAGCAGGAATTAACAAAGTTAGGAATGAATACGGCAGTTTAAAGAATTGGCTAGTTAACAAAGAGATGATTAAGCAGGAGCAGTTGAAAGAAGCTAATAAGTTAAAGAATGGATTTGATGAGCTGAACGAAAAGATTAATGATATTTCTAAAACTCAGGAAGTCCAGCAGACAATTAACATTATGCTTCTAAGAGAAAAGTTAAAAGACCAATTAGAAAAAGCTCTTGACCGTGGATTCGTTTTCTATGACGAAATGGATAGCATTAATGAAATGGCTAACATTTACAATGCCGTTTCTACACAAAACGGCATTCATTCACGATATGAGCGAGTTAGAAAGTTACCAACAAAAAGGAGATATGAAGATGACTAATAGAACATATGACATTTTAAAGTGGATTGTAATTATAGTATTGCCAGCATTCGCAGTATTCATTGGCGTAGTAGGTCATGAATTGAACTGGGTTCATACAGACACGTTCGTAACAATATTAAACGCATTCACAGCGTTTCTTGGTGTTTCTCTAGGATTCAGCAATAAGAGTTTTAGAGATGAACATGAGATTATCACAATTAAAAAATAATATATAATATAAATAACAGTCTTGCCCATGCTCATTGAGCGTTTGGGGAGCACACTGGTTACAGTGTTAGATATTGCCCTTAGCCTTAACTGGTTAAGGGCATTTTTTGTGTTTTGTTATAAAAATAAATGTTAAAAGTGTGCTATGATTCAATATCAGAAAAGAAAGAGGGAAATTTTATGATTTTAAAGATTTGGTCTGATTTTGATGGTGTAAAAAATTTAATGTTAGTTCTTGAAGCTCTTTCATATTTAGTAACTAGCTTAGGTATTATAACTATAGTGATAAGTTTAGTACAAATACAAAAAGAAAAACGAAAAAGTGCATTGGATAGTGATTATACTAAAAAGCTAAAATCAATAGAGATACTCGATGTATTTGCAAAAGAGATAATCCCTAGTATTGATAATTATTCAGAACAATTAAATAAAGAGTTAAAAGAGGGTGAAAAATACTTGAATAAAATAGCTAATTCACCATTTAAAAATTTAATTATTAAAAATATTAAAAGCAGTTGTGGAGTAGTTAGCATTTTTAATCAATTAGAATCTATTTGTACTTATATAAAATATGATTTAGCAGACCATAATATTGTGTATGAAGCCGTTAATAATATAGTTTGCAAATTTGTAAATGATAATATGGATATGTTTGAGGAAGTAAAAAAGCAAGGACCTTTTTCTTCACTGCAATACGTTGTTGATAACTGGAATAAAAAGACTAGGAAAGAAATTTTGAAAAGACAAAAATCTATAATTGAAAATGAAATAAAAGATCTTGAATAAATTAACATTAGTTTTAAATTTATGTGATATTATATAAATGCGCTAGAGACAGAGGAGGGTACTAAAATGGTAAAGGAATTAATGAATCTAACAGAAGAAGAATTGAAGAAACGTTTAGAAGAATCAATTAAACAGGAATTGAAAAATACAAAGAAATAATAAAGATACAGATAATACTGTTTACGTTTGGAGATGGATAGGGATATTAAGCGTATGATAAGTACGCCCACCCAGATGGGGAGAGAGTCACGTTGTGGCTCTCTTTTTTGTCTGAAATTGTGGGGAAATAATTTAAAAAAAATAATAAAAAAGTATTTACATAGTAAAAGGGCTATGGTATAATTATATACATAAAGGTAGGCAAGAGCCAGAAAGGAGCAACTTATGAACGGTATGACAAATGAACAATTTAAAACAGTACTTGAAATGATAATTAAAATTATTGAGAAGTCTGAAACTAAGGAAGAAGCAGTTAAAGAAATAAGAGCCCTGCTAAATAAATAACAAAAGCTCTTAAATAAACAAATTAGGTAGGTGGTCTTGCCACACCTACCACTATTTGAATAATACCAAATGGCAAGAGAAAGTGCAAGAAATGGCAGAAGAAAAGAAGAGAAAAGCAGTTTATAATCGTGAAGCTGACAAAAGATGGCGAGACAAAAACAAAGAGCATGCAGGTTATTTAAGAGATAGAACATCTGCAAGACGTTTTCTGAAGAAAAAAGCAACTGAAGATGACCTGCTAGAGATGGAAGAATTAATCACAGAGAGAAGAAAAGAACTTGCAGAGATGGAAGAAATGAACAGGATTATTTAGAAACAACGCAAAATCCCTTAGCTAAAAGCTAGGGGATATTTTTTTGGAAAAATTCACGAGCTGAACAAAATAAAATTTTAAAAGAAAAAATATAAAAAGCTATTGCAGTACAATTGCAGTATTTTTCAAGAAAAATCAAAAATTCTTTAAAGTAACAAAAAACCTGTAACGCCGACAGTTACAGGTTTCAAGCTTGGTCGAGGTGACAAGACTTGAACTTGCGGCTTCCTACTCCCGAAGCAGGTGCGCTACCAACTGCGCTACACCTCGATTTTATCCATTTCAAGATTTAGTATCCGAATGTTTTAACCAACTCATTTTATACCAACGATTATGAAAATCAAATATTGGTTGTGTTTTATTTTCCAAGATGTAATGCTATAATGAAGTACAATTATTCAAAATTAGGCTAAAAAAGTGGCAATAGTCATGGCAGTCTAAGACTAAAATATAAGCACTAGAAAAAGGAGAAAACTATGAGTAACGAAGCAGTAAGACAAGACTTGTATAATGCTGTTAACGGCGAATGGCAGAAGACAGCAGAAATTCCTGCAGATAAGACCTCTACCGGTGGTTTCATAGACTTGGTATTAGATATCGAGAAAAAACTAATGGAAGATGTTGAGAAAATTGTTGCAGGTGAGATTAAATTAGATAATGAATATGCTGATCACTTTATTACATATTTCAAACAAGCAAATGACTTCGAGAAGTTAGATGAAATTGGCGCAGAGCCTTTGAAACCATACCTAGAGGAGTTGGCATCTTATAAATCAATTGCTGATTTAGACGCAGATAGAATAAATGTTAGCCTACACTACGACTTGCCATTTGGCTTCGGTGTAAGCTCAGACTTGAACGACGCAAGAATTAATACTTTATACTTTGGTGAACCAGGATTGATTTTGCCAGATAGAACTTACTATGAGAAAGAAGAACTCAATGGTGAAGCTCTCCTTGAAAAATATGTTGAATTTACTAAAGAATATTTGGTAGCAGTTGGTTATTCAGAAGAGGAAGCAGAAGACTTAGCTAAGAAGACTGTTGCTTTAGATAAGAAACTAGCTAAAAGAGTTAGAAGTGCTGAGGAGAACGCTGACGTTACGAAGATGAATAACGTTAGAACAATGGAGGAAATATCAGCATACTTAGATAACTTCGACATTGCAGCAGTTGTTAAAGAATTAGTTGGTGATGTAGATAAGGCAATTGTTCAACACCCTGAGTATTTCGAGGACCTTAAGACACTATTTAATGATGAAAACTTCGAAGAGATTAAAGCTTACATGATAGTAAACTTCGCCCTAAGCAAGAGCGATGTTCTTTCTGAAGAATTACGTCAATTAGGTGGTAAATTCGGCATGCTTTTAACCGGTCAAAGTGAATTGCAAAACCGTGAGAAACACGCATTCTACCATGCTAAGAATACATTTAGCCAAGTAATTGGTGTTTACTATGGTCAAACATATTTCGGACCAGAAGCACGTGAAGATGTTAGACATATGGTCGAAACAATGATCGATGTTTACAAGGAACGTTTGCGTAAGAATAACTGGTTGCAAGAAGATACCATTAATAATGCTATTAAGAAATTAGATAAGCTACAAATAATGGTTGGATATCCAGATTATTATCCAGAGGAATACCAATTCATGAAGGTAGACCCTGAATTGAGTTTCTTCGAAAATAACAAAAACATAAGTGATGTTAAGACTAAATACAAGCTAGAACAATATGGTAAAGAAGTAGACCACACACGTTGGGGAATGCCATCAGATATGGTTAATGCTTACTTTAGCCCTCTAGGAAACTTGATCTGCTTCCCAGCAGCTATTTTGCAAGAACCATTCTATAGCTTGGAACAAGGACCAAGCAAAAACTTCGGTGGTATCGGTGCTGTTATAGCTCATGAGATTTCACACGGATTTGATAATAACGGTGCAAACTTCGACTCATTTGGTAACATGGTCAACTGGTGGACAGAGAGCGACTACGAAGAATTCGGTAAGAGAACAAAAGCTGTTATCGACCAATACGAAGGTTTGCCATTTGAAGATTCTACAGTTAATGGTAAATTGACAGTTAGTGAGAATATTGCTGACTTAGGTGGTCTAAGTTGTGCTCTAGAATCATTACAACGTGAAGATGAGTATAGCCTAGAAGACTTCTTCATTAACTGGGCAAGAGTCTGGCGTAAGAAGGGTAGAAAAGAGTATAACCAAATGCTCCTCGCTTCTGACGTTCACGCACCAGCTTATTGGAGAGCTAATATGGTTCCTCAAAACCTTGATGAATTCCACGAAACCTTTGGAACTCAAGAAGGTGACAATATGTACTTGGCACCAGAAAAGAGAATTAAGATTTGGTAATTTTAATCGTAGCTTAACCGTCAAAATATAAGAAATAATAGTCGCTACTTGCTGTTTAATACATGGATACTTTCATGAATAAAAGATAGTGGGTAGCGATTTTTTGTATTTAATAATTTACTCAATGACACATGGCAAAAATATGGCAAAATAGAAATATAGCAGGATATGCGAGAGTTATAGTGAAATTACTTTATAAATATCATATGTTAAGAGAATGCAGAACTAAGAAGTTTTACAATATGGAAAAGTGTTAAATATGGAAAATAAAGAAATGAAAAACAATAATAAAACTGGGAGTGAAAATTCTAGCAACAGTTACAATGCCATCGGAATTATGACTGGTACATCTTTGGACGGTATAGATGTAGCTTTTGTGAAAATTTCAAGAGAGAATGGTAATAATTCTAAAGGCAAAGATAAGCTAGAATTCATTGACTTCTACTTCCAGGAATATCCAGAAGAGGTCAGAGAGTATTTGCTCTATTTAGCCCAAGGTGGCAGTGCAACAAGCCGTGATTTTATCCTGACATCTCAAGTTCTAGGTAAATTATATGTAGAAGCAGTAGAAGGATTGTTGAGTAAGCATGAAGGCGTAGGCATAGACCTTATTGGAATTCATGGGCAAACTATTTATCACAGTCTGGAAAAAGAAGAGTATTTGGGTATGGAAGTATCTGCCTCTTACCAAATTGCTGAGCCTAGTTATTTATCAGAACGCTTCAAGTGCCCAGTTATAAGTGATTTCAGAATTCGTGATATTGCTGCGGGTGGTTTGGGTGCTCCTTTAGTTCCATTTGTTGAGTATGCCTTATCTGCTGATGAGTACAACAATGCCGTATTCTTAAATATTGGTGGAATTAGTAATATTACTTATATTTCAGAAGATGTAAATGAGATTATGGGTTTCGATACAGGTCCAGGAAATATGCTAATAGATCAAGCTATGATGGATTTGTATGATAAGACTTATGATAAAGATGGTGAGATAGCACGTTCTGGTAAAGTATCTGAAGAATTACTTGATAAAGCACTAAAGAATCCATATTACGAAATCGAACCACCCAAAAATAGCGGACGAGAGAATTTTGGTCCTGAAACTTACCAATATTTAAAAGCTGAAGCTTTAAAATTGGACTTAGCCCCAGAAGATTTCGTAATGACACTAACAGCTCTGACAGCGAAAGTTAATGCTGACGCAATTCAAAAGTTTTGTCCAAGATTGCCGAAACAGCTAATTGTTTCTGGCGGAGGAAGTGAAAATGGTCGTCTGATGCAAAGTTTGGCAGAATTACTGCCAGGTGTGGAAGTGTTAAAAGGTGAGGTTTTGGGTTATCCGAATGCTGCCAAAGAAGCAATAGCTTTTGCATACTTGGGATATAAAACTTTATTGAAAGAAGAGAACACTATTGCTCAAGTTACAGGTGCAGAACATCCAGTAGTTATGGGAAAAATTACATATTAATTTTAGGGAAAAGTGAATTGATAAATGAATACAGAGCAGAATAATCCAAAAATAAATACAGAAAATGCTAAAACAAATCCTACTTATTTAGATGATGGTAGTGTGATTTATAGACAAAAACCAGCCAGTTCATCAGATATATACTTATTGTATATTTCAGCATTTGCTCTTATGTTAGCAATATTATTTATTGTTAAATTCTTTTTCCCAGGAACTAGCACATCTATTTTAGTGATAATTTTTATATTACTGAATATTTTATTAGAAGGCCTGATTATGCAGAAACTTAGAAATTATAGTTTCTCAGCTCTTTTACTTACAGATGCATATTTTTATATAATTAGTCGACCACTAGTAATTTTCAAAAAGGTTAAAGCAATTCCCTGGGTGGAAATAAAATCGTTTACCATGCAAGATAATGGAAAAATAAAATTATTGCTTAAGAATGACAACAGTGTAAGTGTAGATTTACAAAGATTGGAAGATTTCGATTCGGAAAAATTATTAGAAGAATTAAATTCAAGAATTTAACTCATTTAATAGTGCAGGCTTAACAATAAACTGCAGACTGTTTGCTTAATTGTTGTAGAAAAAGTATAAACTTTGTGACTTTAAGCGTTATTTTAGAAAATAATGTATATATCCAATGTATTTTTAAATAATTGCATGTGATAATTAAATCATGAAGAGCGCAATTCAATAACACATATTTTTAACACATATTTTTAAGTCGAATTATAAATTAGAAAGGAGATTCTAATATGCATTTAACAAAAATAAAAGTAGATAGAAATTTTAGTCACGAAGAGAGTATTAGTTTGTTGGAATTTATAATGGGATTAGCAAATTCTGTAGAATTATGCAGACAGGTAGCATATAGATTAGATGATTCTATTTTAGAAAAAGTAAATAAAGAATGGGAAGATTTTGCTATAGAGGAAGATGCTAAACGCAGGAAGAGATACGAAGAGGATGATGAATATAGGGAGATTTTTGATAATCTTAAGCCTGAGAATGTAGAAGTATCAGAGATATTTGATGTATTGCTTAAAGCTAATTTGGCAATCATTAAAGCAGAAGAGAGAGTAGATGATTTCTTCTTTGTGGATCCAGATAATGATTTTGAGTTTGATACAGATGAAATTGATATTGAGATAGAAGATAATCCAGAGATTAAAGTTCTTGGTGAAGAGTTAGTTGAAAAGCTTAATTCAAAGAATTCTGATAGAGAAGCAGAGGAGCAAACAAGTGAATTAGAAACGTACCATGTACCTTTTAAAGATGATGAAAATATTTCAATTTCTGTACGTCACAGTCGCTTGAATATTGATGGTAGTGGACCTATTTATGAATATGTTAAGTTTGATCTAAGCAAAGTAGAATTTAAAGATATGCTCAGATCAGAATTGGAAGAAAGCTTATTTAAAGAGCCGATTAACATAGAAGGTTTTGCTTTTAAGAGGCCTTTATTCTATATTGATGAAAGACCGATTATGAATATCTCAACAGAAAATCAGGAGATTGTTTTGAAATTGAATGATGAAGAGCTAGATGAATTTAAAAAGCTCGGAATTGAGTACACGGATTTTAAATAGTTTTGATAAGAGTAACCTGCAGTTATTAAAACCTGCAGGTTTTTTAAAAGTCTAACTACATTTTGCTCAAAAAGCGTTTTAGATTTTCTGAACGTGGGTTCTCAAAAATCTCTTGTGGGCTGCCAACTTCTTCTATTGAACCTTCGTGCATGAAGCAGATCTTATTAGATACGTATTTAGCGAAGTTCATCATGTGCGATACAATAACCAGACTAATATCCTCACTAGATAGAGCAGTCATTACATCTAATACTTCAGCGGTCATCTCAGGGTCCAGTGCAGAAGTGGGTTCATCAAATAGAATAACTTCAGGGTCCATAGCTAGAGTTCTGGCAATAGCAACTCTTTGCTGTTGACCACCTGATAGCTGTCTAGGCAGGGCATCAATATATGCATCCATATTGACTTTTCTCAGCATTTCAATTGCTTTGGTCTCTGCTTCTGCCTTTGAACGATAAAGGACTTTAATTTGGCCAAGGGTACAATTTTCTAGGACGCTAAGGTTTTCGAAAAGGTTAAATTGTTGAAACACCATGCCTACTTTTGATCTGAATTTATTGCGATCAAAGTTTGGGTCTAGAATAGATTCACCATGATACAGAATATCTCCAGAACTAGGTTCTTCCATGAGGTTCATGCAACGTAGCGTAGTTGATTTACCCGTTCCTGAAGATCCAATGATACTAATAATGTCTTTAGGGAAGATATCTAAATTTACGTCTTTTATAATCTTGTTTTGACCAAAATCTTTACTTAAATGTTTTAGAGAAAGAATAGGTGTACTTGTTTCTGTTTTCATAGAATTCTCCTTGTTGTTGTGTCATTGATTACTAATTTATGCGGATGCGCTTTGTAAGCTGAAATCTTTGGTTTGACCGGTCTTTTTGCCAATCCAGTTTATTAATCTTGTAGCAGCAAATGTCAGGACAAAATAAATAATTGCTGTTAACAAGTAAGTATGGAAGATTTTCAGATTTGTACCGGCAACCGATTTGGTTACGAAGAATAATTCTGTTACAGAGATAACGTTCAAGACAGATGAATCTTTGATGTTAACGACAAATTCGTTACCAATTGTAGGAAGAATTGTTTTAATAGTTTGTGGAAGTATGACGTGGGTCATGCTTTGCCAATGGTTAAGTCCAATTGATTTACATGCTTCGAATTGACCTTTACTAATTGAGCTGATTCCACCTTTAACAACTTCACTCATATATGCCCCAGTGTTAATTGAAACGATTAGCAGGGCAGCTCCAATTGAAGTCATATCTATATTCAAGAATAACTTACTACCATAAAAAATTAACATAGCTTGGACCATCATTGGAGTACCACGGAAGATTTCAACGTAAGCATTTAATAAGAACTGTGCTACTGCTAACAGAATTCTAGTAAAACTATTTTTGTCATCTAGAGGGATTTCTCTAACTATTTGCACAAGAAGTCCGATAATGAATCCAACTAAAGTTGAAATTATCGCAATGAACAAGGTGATTCCTGCACCTCGTAAGAACAAAGGCCAGTATTCTTCGAAAATATCTACGATAGTAGCCCAGAAACCAACTTCATCATATGAGTTATCAACGGTGTGGCTTATCATGGTTTCCATTGCCTCTTGTCGTTCAGCTTCAGTAATTTGGCCCAAGGCTTCATTGACATCATTTAATAGTGGTGAGCCTTTGCGAAGTCCAATAGCAACTGATGTTTCTTCAACTTTGGTCTGGAAACCATTTTCAGGTGAAAATTCTACATAAGCTAAGCTTGGATTAGCGCTAGTTGCAGCTATAGCTCCTGGTCTTTCGGATACATAAGCATCCAATTTACCAGAAAGCAGTGAAGCTATCATGGTTGGAAATGCATCTAGTGCAGTTTCTGGAACTAGGCCTTGGATTTGCTGCAAAACTTCATAATGGAAAGTATTAATTTGTGCAGTTACTTTGGCGTCTTTGAATTCTTGAATAGAACTTGCCTTTTCGTAATTCGAACCTTTTTGCACCACCATAACTAGGTCTGAAGTATAGTAAGTATCACTGAAATCAATTGTCTTCAAACGCTCCTCAGTAGGGCTCATTCCAGCAATAATAGCATCGATTTTGCCCGATTCTAAAGCAGGAACAAGACCATCCCATTCGAGTTTAATTAATTCGAGTTCGAGCCCTAGTGCGGAGGCTAATTTATCTGCCATCCAGACATCATAACCATTGGCATATTCGCCTGGGCTATTTGCAATAGGAATTGCTGAATTATCATTGTTGCTTTGTGACCAGTTGAAAGGAGTGTAATTAGCTTCCAGACCGACTCTAAAGATGCCAGGATCTTCAGTGCCGGCCTCAACTGCTCTTAACTGCTGTGGAAATTGAATAGTAAGCAAGATTAGTAAACTGAGAATTATAACAATCCAGTTTCTACGAGCTTTGATGTGGTTTTGTTGAATCTTTGTTTTCATATAGCCTCCTAATATTATGGAAAGCTACAAGACTTTTGAGAAAGAAAAAAGGGAAAGCTCTTTAAATGTGCTCTCCCTTTGCTAGTCATTCTATAATAAGCCAAGTTAGCACTCCATTGAATTTGCTTCGGATTCAATGACAGTAATACACCTATTTGATGTATTCCCAGCGTTTAACATGCCTGTTAAACACTTCGGCGATAATTCCTTTCCTGCGTTTCTTCGGCTGCCGCCTCCACGAAGTACTCTTAAATATCGCGCCTCTATTTTTATTCATTTTTCAATCGCATCTATTATAATTACAAAAGTAGTACTTAAAATGCTACAAAAGCTTCAATGCAAATTGTTATAAATCATCTTAGTGACAAAACTGCTATCTGTCAAATTAAATTTATTGATTTGTAGATAAGCTATCTTCCTGAAGTTCGTAGGCCTTTAAAACAGCTTGCATGATTTTAACAACAGCTCCATCATTATTACTTGGACCAATGTACTTAGCTGCAGCACGTATATCATCGTTAGCACTGGCTACAGCGAAACTAAATTCCGCCTCTTCCATCATGCTAAGGTCATTATAGTTATCAGCGACCACAAGAGTTTCAGATTTATCAATATTAAATTCATCTTGAAGATGCTTGATTGCTCTACCTTTGCTAACTGACATAGGCATAATGTCTACCCAGTCAATTCCACCTATGGTGACAGAATAATCTTTATCAAAATCTTTCTTATAAAAATCGTTATATGCTTGCAGACTAGTTTTATCAGGGAAGTATATAGAGATTTTTGTAATTGGCGAATCCACCTCAGCTAAAGTATCAACGAGAGTTACATCAGTCATGAAGAACTCAATATCTTCCTTAACATTGGAATTATTATTGCTTAGATAAGCTTCATTTTCACCAATCAAAACCCCCATGTGATCATGTTCTTCAAAGTAATTCCAAAATGTTTCTAACTCTTTTTTACTTAAAGATTCAGAGTAGACAGGTTCTCCGTGAAATTCGGCTTTGCCACCGTTATCAGAAATGATGATCAAGTCATTTGTCATAGGTTGGAAAAGTTCTCTTAAATTGAAAATAGGACGCCCGCTGACTACCGCCACTTTAATGCCTTTGTCCATAATAGCTTGCATTGTAGAAAATAGCCCTTCAGGCAAATTCCCATAGTCATCTAGGGTAGTCCCATCTACATCTATAGCAATTAACTTAACTTTTTCTAGGTTTGGTATATTATTCAAATTTTCTGTCATGTACTATCTCCGTTGTTTATTTTTAGGCACCTAAACGAAACCTAAGTTCTAGGAAAACTCAGTTTTAGAGATCTAGGGAAACCCCAAGTTCTAGCAAAACCCTAAGCTTGATAATTTTTTTATAGATTATCATATTCCAGATAAATCATTTTTCTAAGTCATACTTTTCTTGAAATTTTATTTTATTCTAACAATATTTAAGCCTTATATTTGTTAAGATATATACTATATTTACATTTTCATTTTTGGAGGTAAAACCGTGAGAGTAGAGATTTGGGCTCATAGAGGGCACCACACAAAAGATTTCCCAGAAAACAGCTTAGAAGCTATTAGATCAGCAATTGAGTATGGAGCTGATGGGGTAGAAATTGACGTACAAAGAACCAAAGATGGTGAATTGGTTGTAATTCATGATGAATATTTAGAGAGACTCACAGGTTTAAATAAATTTGTCTGGGAAGTTGATTATGAAGACTTAAAAACTTTATATATATTAAATTCGGACAAAAAAATAACTGAATGTCATGTGCCAAAATTGACAGATGTTTTGGACTTGTTTGTAGGAGAGAAGACTAAGTTAAATATTGAGATTAAGGATAGTTTTTACCCATACAATAACTTACCAGCTGAGGTAGTTAAAGAAGTTGCAGCTAGAGACCTTCAGGAACAAATAATTTATAGTTCATTTAATCACAACACTATTAAATATTTAGTCGATCAAGGTCTTGGTGATTATAGTGGATTCTTGTATGGTGAAATAATTTATGATCCAGCTGCTTATGCGAAGAGTATTGGCGCCAAATATATTCATCCATCAGGTAGCAACATGTTGCTAGATAATTATGTTGAAGATACAACAGCTGCAGGGTTTGCGTTAAATGTTTGGACTTTAAACAGTGATGAGCACATTAAATTTGCTTTAGAGAAAAATATTAATGCCATCATTACCGATGAAATGATAAGGGCTATGCAAATTAGAGATGTCTTTGTTTCTCAGAAAGAGGGATAAATGGATAGGACCCCAAAGACCCAAGACAAAGCCAGTACGACAAAGACCCAGGGTAAAGTAAGTACGACCCCGAAAAACAAATTAAATTATTGGCAAATTTTATTAATAGGCTTTGGCTTTATGGGCTCAAGTTTAGCCTGGAGTATTTATAATTCTCAGGTGCCGTTGATACTAGAAGAAAGATTTCTTTTGAGTGGAACCTTAATTGGTGCGGTAATGACAATTGATAACTTTTTTGGTGTTATCTTTCAACCGTTGATAGGTGCTTGGAGTGATAAAACAAGGACTAAATTAGGCAGAAGGATGCCATGGATCCTAGTAGGAATACCTTTGTGCGCTGTCTTCTTTATGCTTATTCCTACGCAAGAAAAAATCTGGTCTTTCATGCTATTTATTATTGCATTTAACCTTTTTATGAGCTTGTGGAGGAGTCCAGTAATTTCTTTGATGCCTGATGTTACAGAAAAGAGCTTACGTAGTCAGGCTAATGGAATAGTTAATTTAATGGGTGGACTGGGAGCAGTTATTGCATTCCTGACAGCCGGGATGCTCTCTGATATTGGTGATAAGAGATTTTATCCATTCTTATTAGGTTCCATATTTATGCTAGCGGCCTTTGTGGTTTTATTGATTTACGTAAGAGAGCCAGATTCTATCTTATATCGCAGAGAAAGAGGCTTGAAGATTAGTGATAGGTTGGCTAACCGTTGGGCTGAGGATTCTTTGAGAAGGATTGAAGCTGAGGAGCGAGAATACAATACGGCTGACGTAGAAACTTTATCTAGTGAAGAAGCTGGACATGAGAGCAAGGAAAATAATAAGTTATCAGGTTTGTCAGTGTTTAAGAAATTATCTCACAAGGATAAAGTTAATTTGACGGCTTTGCTATTAGCGATTTTAGCGTGGTTTATGGGTTACAATGCGATAGAGACATTCTTTACCCTCTTTGCTACTCACACCTTTGGTATGAGCGGAGGCCATGCGACATTAATGTTGACAGCTTTTTCCTTGTGCTTCTTAGTATTTGCAATTCCTGCAGGTTATATAGGAGCAAAATTAGGCAAGAAGCGTACAATAAAGATAGGATTAATCGGAGTAACAGTATTATTTTCTTTGGTACTATTTAACCCATCACCTTGGCTACTAGCTCTAATCCTTGTAATTGGAGGAGCTTTCTGGTCATTAGTGAATATAAATTCTCTGCCTTTGGTTTTGGAATTCTCTGCAAGTGAAACAGTTGGATCTTTTACCGGATACTACTATCTATTTTCATTTACAGCAGCGATTTTAAGCCCTATTTTATTCGGCTGGGTCAAAGATCTAGTAGGTAGTTATTCTCCATTATTTATATATGCAGTTATTTGCTTTGTTTTCGCATTTATTGCTATGAGTTTTGTTAGCGAAGAAAAATAAATAACTCATTGAAAAGATAATTTAAAGTAACACATATTTTGGACTGCAATCTAAAATGTGTGTTATAATTTATTTTACGTTAAAGTTAAAAAAGATACATAATTAAACTTAATGCTTTAATTATGATAATAAGAATGTTGAAAGGAAGTTTTGGATGAAGTTTTTAGAGAAGTTTACTAGCATGCAACAGGTGCTAGTGGTCCTTATTTTAGGTCTAATTGCCGGAGTTGCAGAATTTGGATTTAAAATGCCTGAAGTAGCTCAAGGTATAATGATTTTCATTGGTATTGCCTTGTGTTTCATAATGGTAGTGGAGATGATAGAGACCTTCAAGGAAGGCATGTTTGGTGTAGACATTTTAGCTGTTACAGCTATATTAGCAACTTTATATGTTGGTGAATATTGGGCAACATTTATGCTAGCAGTCATGATTACAGGTGGTGGTGCTTTAGAAGAGTACGCTCACGGACAGGCTAGTAGGGAGTTGGAAGCTCTTTTAGAGAATAATCCTCAATCAGCTCATGTTATTCGTGGTGAAGAAACTGTGGATATACCCGTTTCCCAAGTTAAGGTTGGAGATGTTATTCTTGTAAGGGCTAATGAGTTAGTGCCAGTTGATGGTATTTTGCTAGATGAGCATGCAAGTTTAGACCAATCTCAAATGACAGGAGAATCTTTACCAATTTCTATTACAAAAGGTGAAGAAGTTCTCTCAGGTACACTTAACCAAGAGAATGCATTTAGAGTAGAGGTTACTAAGTCAGCTGCAGAAAGTAGTTACCAACAGCTAGTTAAATTAGTAGAAGAGAGTAAGAACCGTCCATCTAACTTTGTTAAATTAGCAGATCGCTATGCTGTGCCTTTCACAATAATTGCTTATGTTATAGCATTTGCAGCTTGGGCAATCACAGGTAACGTTACTAGATTTGCAGAAGTATTGGTTGTTGCATCACCTTGTCCATTACTGATTTCTGCGCCTATGGCTATGATTTCAGGTATATCAAGATCTAGTGCTAATGGTATAATTGTTAAATCTGGTACTACACTTGAGAAAATGGCTAGAGCTAAGACAGTCGCTTTTGACAAGACTGGTACAATTACTGCTGGTAGATTAGCTGTAGATAAGGTTGTGGTTGAAAATGATAAGTTCAATGAGAATGAGCTATTACGTTTAGCTGCTTCAGTAGAACAGTCATCACCACACGTCTTAGCAAGATCAATTATCAGTGAAACTCAAGATAGAGATATTGATATCAAAGTAGCTGATAATGTTGAAGAAGTTACTGCACAAGGTGTTAAAGGTACTGTTGATGGACATGTAGTAAAAGCAGGTAAAGCTGAATTTGCACATGCAGACAGTGTAAATATTGATCAAACAGCTGTGTTCGTATCTGTTGATGATGAATACGTTGGTTACATAAGTTTCGAAGATGTAATTCGTCCTGAATCTAAGGCTACAATTGCTCGTTTGAAGGATCTTGGCGTTGAGAATACAGTAATGCTTACTGGTGATAGAGCTTCAATAGCAGAGAAGATTAGAGAAGAGTCAGGCGTAGCTAGTGTAAAAGCAGAGCTTTTACCACAAGATAAAATTGATATAATTGATAAAATTGCTGAAAATCAAAGACCTGTTGTTATGGTTGGAGATGGTGTTAACGATGCCCCAGCATTAGCAGCCGCAGATGTAGGAATTGCTATGGGTGCACATGGATCAACAGCAGCATCAGAGACAGCAGATGCAGTTATTGTAAAGGATGACTTATCTAAAGTTTCAGACTTAATGGGAATTTCTAAGAGAACATTAAATGTTGCCAAAGAGTCTGTGTTAATCGGTATAATATTATCAATCGGACTAATGTTCGTTGCAGCATTTGGTTGGATACCAGCATTCTGGGGAGCTGTGGCTCAAGAAGGTTTAGATTTAGTATCTATGGTCTTGGCATTGAGAGCTAGAATCCCAGGTAAGGAAGAGCGAAAATAATGAGGAGGACATTTAGCTTTGACAAGAGAAAGGAAGATAGGATTTACTAAAAAAATAGCAGTTATGCTATCAGTGTTGCTTTTGACATCTTGCAAAGCTGAAACTCCAAGTAAAGTTTATGATTTTTCTGCAGAGGAAAATCAAGATTATATTTTTGATAATTACCCAGATATTCCAGGTGAAACAGAAGCTAAGAAGTATCTAGAATCTAGATATCCAGGTATGGATTTTGAATTCGTAGAAGAGCGAAAAGTTTCTGAAGAGACAAACTACAATAGTCTGTCTGACCCTGAGATTATCTGGGTTTTTAATAATTCAATTGCCGGCAAATTTAATGTCTATTTAGACTACAGCAAAGTTATTGGTGCAGACTATTACAAGACAACTTTTGCTACAGATTTTCAATTAGAACTTCTTAATAAGATTTTGCCAGAAGTAACTAAAGACTTTAGCTCTGAAGAGCAGAGCAAAATTATTGAATTACCTAAATATTTAGATTATTCAGTCGCAAGATTGGGATTGCAGTTTACAGATACTGAAGACATGCGAGCAACAATAAACCTAGCTAGAAAACTAGATCAAAAGTTAAAAGCTGAATATCCAGGCTTTAATCTTAGATTTCTTTTTTACGCAGATAAGGGCGAAATAGCTGAAGATTTTAAGGTTCTATGCGGTGCTTATGATATGTCTCAGAATCCAGATGATAAGGTTTTGGCCAATGAAATGGAGTATAACGATTTGATATTCTCAATACAGAGTCAAACTGGTCTGGATAAATACACCAAAGAACAAATTGAGGCAGCTGTAGCAGATACAAGTAGAGATAATTATCAATTCAGATATATTGACCTAGGTGAGATGACCTTAGAAAATATATTAGAGTACTCAGAAGATAAAGATAAGGAGCCTGATGTTAAGTTCTGGAAGGACTTAGCTAATAATTCCTATGGCACAGAATCAATCCAGATGGCTACTCTCTATAGAATACTCGAAAGAAGCAATTATCCTAGTCTAGAAGGAAGCGTGGAAAAATTCTCCTTCACTGGTGCTAACAATAAAAAATATGAATTCTCCTACGATTTTGTTATAAAGAATGATGCTGAAGAGCAGATTAAAATTAAGGGCGAAGACTATACTATTGAGCAAAAACTTAGATTTTTAGGTCCAGAATTTTATTATAAAGTCGATGGTAAAAATGTTTATTTTAATAATTTTAATCCAACTTTTAACTCTATTACTTATGATGAGTTTACAGTCATGACATCCAAGTTTTTGAGAAATCTTTGGGAAGAAGTAGATTAGAGTCAATACAACTAATGTTATAATTTAATTATTATTTGGAATGTGGAGAATATCTATGACTTTATTAGAATGGTCTAGTATTAATATTTTGATGACCCAAAAATTGGCAAAAAAATTCTCTGAAGCAGAAAGTAATGAAGATTTTCGCAGAGCAGCTGAAGAACTAATTAGCTTTATTGATGGATTTCACCTAGAAATCCAAGCTTTAAATGATGATAATACTGACTTGATTATTCATAACAAAGTTGATAGGACAGGTATTTATTTAAAGATTGAAGACAGAGAATTTACTAGCACAGTAATATTTTTGACCGATGAATTACGAAAGTTAATTAAAGAACGCTTCAATAAGGATCTAGCAGAAGACCGAAAAATGCTTGAAGAAATTATGGAGCAATTAGATCAAGGAATCATAAGCTATGACGATATTGTAGATGCAGTTGAAACTTTTGAAGATTTCCATGGCATTAATCAAGATTATGATGATGAAAATATGCATTTTTGTGAAATACATGGTCAATATGAAGTTATCGAAGATAATTATGAAAATATGGAGAATCAAGAAATTACTTATTTTGATGATTTTGATGACTTAGAACATTTTTTGGCTGCTTATAATGCAGTCGATGAAGAATATTTTGATGATGATGATCTCGAAGAGGATGACGATCTTGAAGAAGATGATGATTACGAAGGTTACGAAAACTACGAAGATTATGAGAACTACGAAGATGATGATAATTATGAAGAAGATGAAGATTATGATGGGTTAGATAGTTTTGAAGACTATGAAGACTATGAAGATATTGACTCTGATGATGACTTTTTCTATTAGATAAGAGCCACTATAGAAGGAGAAATATATGGGATTTTTTTTAGTAGCAATAGTATTAGTTTTAGCTATATTTGCAATTAACTTTTCAAGAAGGACAGGTTTACCTTCTTTATTACTTTTCTTAGTTTTAGGTTTAGTTGCAAATAATTTTATAAGTTTTGATAATTACTATATAGCGGATAAGTTTTCCACTTTAGCATTAGTTATTATTATGTTTTATGGTGGATTTGGTACTAGCTGGAAGATGGGTAAACCAGTGGTTAAACAGGCTGCAGTTCTATCCAGTTTAGGTACAGCTGCAACCGCATTAATAACAGGTGCTTTTGCTTACTATGTTTTAAAATTCCCTATATTAGAAAGTTTCTTATTGGGCTCTATTGTAGGTTCTACAGACTATGCTTCAGTTGCAAACGCACTAAGTTCACAAAACTTAAATCTTAAATATAGAACAGGTTCTATACTTGAGCTCGAGAGTGGTTCCAACGACCCCTTTGCATATACATTAACTATGATTTTCTTGTCACTGATTTTAGGAACAGAAATTTCAATTCCTATAATGATAATTATGCAAATTTCACTCGGTCTGATTTTAGGTTTTGCCTTTGCCTGGCTAGTCTCTAAATTGTTTGAAATTATCAACTTGGCCAAAGATGGTTTAGCTATAGTATTTATGTCAGCGATGGCACTATTAGCATATTCATTTACCGTTCTAGTTGGTGGTAATGGCTTCTTAGCTGTTTACATATTTGGTATTACTATAGGTAATAAGCAATTCCTGGGCAAAAGAGATATCGTATTCTTCTTTGACGGTTTATCTGAACTTATGAATATTGGCTTATTCTTTATCTTAGGTCTTTTAGCAACTCCTGAGAAAATTTTGGCGACTTTACCTATAGCTATTGTAATTATGTTGTTTATGACATTTGTAAGTCGTCCAGTTTCTGTATTTGGTTTAATGCTTCCATTTAAGCTTAAATTTAATCAGTTGCTAACTTTATCTTGGGCAGGCTTAAGAGGTGCAGCGGCGATTGCCTTTGCTATTATGGCAGTAAACAGTGGAGCTAACTTTAGTATAGATATTTATCACATTGTGTTTGGAATTTGTTTAGTCTCCTCTCTAATACAAGGTTCATTGATGAGTCCAGTTGCTAAATGGACAAAAATGGTTGATCCTTCGGATACGAAATACACTTCATTTAATGCTCACTCTGATAAAGGTCGAATTAGTTTCTTAAAAACAGTAATAGAACCAGGTAGTACTTTAATTGGTCAGCAAGTTAAAGATCTTAATATGAACTTCGACTATATTGTTGCCAAAATAGAGCGAAATGGTGAGACTGTTATTCCTAGAGGTAATGTTGAGTTCAAAGAAGGCGACGTAGTCGTTATTGGTGGTGCTGAATACTTTGATGAGTATGGTCAAGATTTAATTGAGTTTACTTTAAGCGAAAACCATCCATATTCTAACCATAAACTAAGAGATTTGAATCTAAGTGAGAATAAATTAATTCTAACCATTGCTAGAAATGATGTCTTGATTCCAGCAGAAGGTGACACAATGTTATTACCTGGAGATAGAGTCTTATTGCTCTTTGATGATGAAGCTCACATCCATTACGAAGATGAACCAGAGAACCAAGATCAAGAACATGTTGAGCTTAGGGTTAAAGAAGCGGAAGAAGCTGCTACACTTGAGCAAGCTGCTCTTGAAGAAGATATTTCAGGAGAAGCTGATATCAAATTATTAGAAGAAAATGTTGAGGATAAGGGCAACCATGAATAAGCTTGCTATAGTTAATATTTATAACTTTGTCAGAAAGTCACATGAAGAACCTTCTAAATTTATAATTGACGATTTTGAGACCTTGGAGAATCAATTGACTGTATTAGCTAAGTTTAACTTACCTTCTACAGTAGCGTTAAAGTATGATGCCTTAATGGATGAAGAGTATCAGAAACTCATAAAAACCTATAAAAAAGAAAATGAACTGGCAATATCAGCCTGGTGGGAGATAACAGCTGAGTTATGTGAGCGAGCTGGTGTTCAATTCCGAGGTGAAAGAGGCGAAGAGTACGATGATAGAGTAGATAGTGCCTACTCTATTGCCTATGAGCCAGAAGAAAGAATAAAAATAGTCGATGCCTATATGCAAGATTTTAAGGAGATTTATGGAGTTTATCCTCAATCAATTGGATCTTGGGTATTGGACGAATGCACATTGGAATATGCTAAAGAGCAATATGGAATTGTGGCTGCAGCAGTTTGTCGAGATCAGATAGCGACCGACGGTTTTACATTATGGGGCGGCTATCCAAATGGTCCATATTATCCAAGTGTCAATAATCTTAACGTGCCTGCACAGAGCGAGCAGAAACAACTCAAGCTCCCGATTTTTAGATTGTTAGGACCAGATCCTATTTTTATGTTTGAGCAGAATGTAAGAGATACTATTTTTGGTGTCCACACTTTAGAACCTAGTTCAATAAGTGGTAGAGGCGAGAGAATACCTTGGACTTTTGCCAGAATTACAGATGAAGATGCAGTGGGTATTAATTATTTACAAGTTGGGCAAGAGAACAATTTCCTCTGGCCTAATATTGCCCCAGGTTATATACCACAAATTGAGACGGTAAATAAATTAAGAGCTGAAGGTAAATTGCTTGTACAGACAATGGCAGAAACTGCGAATTTCTTTAGCGAATCTTTTGAATTGACTCCGCCAATGTCCTACCAAGGAACTACTGACTGGAGTGCAGATCGATTAGAAGCTTTGAATTATGCAAGTAGTGAATATAGACTAAGTTTCCTATACGAAAAACAAAAGCTCAGAATTAGAGACTTCTTTAAATTTGAAGAAAATTACAAGTCCCGTTATCTAGATGAAAGTATTAAGACAGCGGCTAGTTTTTATGACTGCCCACCATTACTTTTCCCACAAATATGGAAACAAGAGTATGGAAAGAGACCGTTCATTAAACTGCTTGACGCTGAAGGATTAGAGTTAGATGACATTGAGGAGATTAGTTTTAGTGCTATTGATGCCTATTCAAGTGAGATTAATGCACAGAATAAAGATGGCGAAATCAGTATTAAAATGTTCCCAGATAGAGTTGAATTTTCTGGGAGATTTGGTCTGCTCTTTGAATATTTGCCAGTACTAAAATCAGTTGAAGGCAAGAAGATTTATCTAGAATATGAATCTTTCCCATATGAATTAGACTTGGCTAAAGGTGAATTTGAGAAATTATCTGCCGACAGCGTAAAAATTAATAGTGAAGAAGACCAGATAATAATTAAGTTTTCTGATTTGAGTAAAGCAGAAATTTGCGAAAAAGATTTATCTGATGTATATGGCAAGCTGTATGAAAAAAATATGGCAATAATTTCAGACAGCGCCAGAGTTGAGAATAGTTCAAACCCTGATAAGGAAAGTGCGTATCAGAAAGTCATTCAAGATCTTGAATCTGCAATCGAATTCCCAGAAAAAAATTCTGAGTATAGATTAAAAAATATGACATTAAGTACCGATGCCGTGCTTGATAAACGTGATATGTTTAACCAGGACGGACCAGCTGCCCTATTGAGTGATAAGCGAGGTAGCTTAGACTTTATTGATGGAAACTGGATAGGGACTTTAGACAATTTTAATGTAAAAGCAGAATTAGATAGACCAGAAAAAATTTCTTCAATAAAAATTGGATTCTTGTATAACCATAGGCAAGGTATAATTTGTCCGAAAGAAGTAAAACTTCTAGTTAAAAAAGCAGGTGAGTCTGATTTTGAAGTCCTTGAATCTAAGGATTTAAGCGAGTATCGTGCTGAAAGAGAAATAGAAAAATTAGATTTAACTTTCGACTTAGGTAAAGGACTAGAAATTGATGCTTTTGAGATTCAATGCGAATCCTATGAGAAAATGCCAGATTGGACCTTTTATAGGGGATCTACAGGTGTTTTTACTGTTGTAGATAATCTAATTGTAATGAAAGTTTAAAATAATTTTCATTATATTAGTAAAAATAGCTTTTATAATATTAAGTTAAATATTTGAGATTTTGGAGAGACTTGGTATGAGCGCTAGGAAAAGAAAAATAAAAAAAGGAAAAAGAAAACCTAAATTAAATATACCTGCGCCTGCGTCCGACTTGGAATATGGATTAAGTCAAGAACAAGTAGAGGCCCAAATTAAAGCTGGGAATTATAATCGTGCCAGCAAACAAAACTTCAAATCAAATATTGAAATTGTTAGAGATAATTTTCTTACGTATTTTAACTTTGTGCTGTTTGCTATTTTTGTTGTCTTACTAATATTTAAGTCATACGTAAATCTGTTATTTATTGTAGTTGCCCTGATAAATACCACTATTGGTATAGTGCAAGAAATAAGGTCTAGGAAGCAATTGCGTGAAATTAATTTCTTGAATCAGTCAGAAGCTACAGTTTTACGATCCGGAAAAGTTCAGAAAGTTAAAAACGAAGAGATAGTTTTAAATGATATCTTGGTGTTAAAAGCCGGAGATCAGCTGTCTGTCGATGCACGCTTACTATCCGGTGAACTGAAAATGAATGAATCTCAGGTAACTGGGGAATCAAGAGATATCAAAAAAATTGTTGATGAAGAGCTTTTTTCAGGGACCTTTGTAGTGACAGGCTCAGGCAAAGCTATTGTAGAAAAAGTTAGCTCAGATACTCATGTAGCTAAGCTTGAAGCAGAAGCTAAAGCGGCAAAAGAAGTTAAATCTACTGGCATGATGCGCTCTTTAGATGTATTAATCAAAGTTATAGGTTTATTAATAATCCCTGTAGCAGGAATACTATTCTGGAATCAGTATGTACGTATTGGCGCTCCATTGAAAGTCAGTGTTGAAAGCACAGCAGCATCAATTATTGGCCTAATTCCTTCAGGACTTTATTTACTTACTAGCATTGCTTTAACTGCTGCAACCCTGCGTTTAGCAAAAAAAGGCGTATTAGTTCAAGATATGAACAGTATTGAGTCTTTGGCCAGGGTTGATGTTTTATGCTTGGACAAAACAGGAACGATAACTGATCCTGAAATGAAACTACGCTCCGTGCTAGATGAGAATGGCGAACCGGTCAGTGACGAAATAGAAAGTATTTTAATAACTTTAGTCAATAGTATGGGCGAAGATAGCAACACTATGATTAGCCTACAGGAATATTATAAAGAGTTTTCGAGTTTTAAATCTGAACAGAGTAAAGACAATTCAGACATAGCTCACAGTAAGAAAATAAATAATCAAGCTTATAAAGTTAAGAGAATATTGCCTTTTAGCTCTGCTAATAAATTCTCAGCAGTGGAAGTAGATCAAGATAACACGCAAAAAACACAAAAGTCTTTGGCATATGTGATCGGAGCGCCAGAGATTCTGATTAAGGATGCAGAGAGTACATTTTTACATTTAACAGATGAGCTTTCTAACAAAGGCGAAAGAGTTTTAGCCCTGGCTAAATATGAGTTTGAGGAAAATTCAGATGAAGACATTTTTGCAGAAGATGAAGCTAAATTAGAAGGCCAACTAGAGATATTAGGCTTGGTATGCTTGAACAACCCAGTAAGAGCTGAAGCTGTAGAGACATTCAGTTATTTTGCTAACGAAGGTGTGGCTATTAAAGTTATCTCTGGTGATGCTGTAGAAACTGTTAGAGCAGTTGCCAAAGAAGCAAAAATCCAAGACGCCGATAAAGCGATTGATGCTAGATCTTTAGATACCGAAGATAAGCTTAAAAAAGCTGCCACAAAGTACACAATTTTTGCGAGAGTAACACCAGAGCAAAAAAGAGTTTTAATTGAAGCTTTACAAGATGATGGCAAAACAGTAGCCATGGTTGGCGATGGTGTTAACGATGTATTAGCGCTGAAAAAATCTGATATGGGTATTGCAATGGCCTCAGGTGTTGATGCTGCAAGTCAAATAGCGGATGTAGTTTTGGCAGACTCGGATTTCTCTAAGATGCCTGAAGTCTTGGATGAAAGTAGACAGGTTATAAACAATATTGAGAGAACGGCATCTTTATTCCTAAATAAAAATATGGGTATTTTGCTAATTACCATATTCTGTATATTATTAGGTCTTTTATATCCATGGCAACCAATACAAATCTCTATTGTTTCAGGAGTTATGGTAGGGTTCCCAGGATTTTTCTTAACTATGGAGAAAGATACTAGAAAAGTTAGTGGTAAGTTCCTCGCTAATGTTCTGTATAAAGCTATACCTACAGCTGTTTTGGGACTCGTTATGAGTATAGCTGCAATGGAGTTGGCTAAACTCTTTGCTCTACCAACAGATGAAATTTCAACAATTGCCTTCTATGTATATGCATTCTCAACTTATTTAATGCTATATAAGGCCTGCCAACCTCTGACTCGTAGAAAAGAAATTCTCCTATTATGTATGGGAATTATGACTATCATGTCGGGTACTATTTTCTCAAAAATATTTATGTTGCAAATCCTAAGTCTAAAGAGTTTGATTTTGGTAGTTGCTATAATTGCTATTAGTGTTATGTTGTATATCCCGCTGGAGAGATTCAGTATGAAGATTTTTAATAAATATATAGATAAAAGTGATAGATAAAAATGATAGATGAAAGTGTTTAGATAGGAGAGATTTAATGAGTAAAATTGCATGGATTGGAACTGGAGTCATGGGTAAACCAATGGCAGGCTATTTGGCAAAAGCAGGACATGAATTGAGATTATTTAATAGAACTTTTGTCAAGGCTGAGAAAGCTGTTGCAGAGTACGGTGATTCAGTAAATGCGAAGGCCTTTGATAATATTTTAGAGGCTATCGATGATGCAGATTATATATTCTCAATAGTTGGCTATCCTAGAGATGTGGAGAGTGTGCTATCTGGTCCTAATGGAGTAATCCAAAATGCGAAAAAAGGTGCAATCGTTGTAGATATGACTACCTCATCTCCAGAATTAGCAGAGAAATTGTATTCCGAGGGAAAAGAGCATGATGTAAAAGTCCTTGATGCACCAGTATCTGGAGGTGATAGCGGAGCTAGAAACGGGACTTTGACCGTAATGGTAGGTGGCGATGAGGATGCTTATCTTGAGACAAAAGATTTGTTCGAGCTTATGGGGTCCACTATTAACTACATGGGCAAAGCAGGTAACGGTCAGCACACCAAAGCTGCTAATCAGATAGCTGTCGCAGGTGCAACAGCTGCGTATACTGAGGCTCTAGTATATGCACTTAAAGTTGGTCTAGATCCTGAAGAAATGCTTAGGGCTGTTGGTGGTGGTTCTGCAGCAAGTTGGCAATTACAGAATATGGCACCTAGAGCTTTGGAACATGATTTTGACCCAGGATTTTTCGTTAAGCATTTTATCAAAGACATGAAGATTGCTAAGTCTGAAATAGAGAAACAAGGGATTGAACTGAATATGCTTAATGTTGTTTTGCAGACTTTTGAGGACTTTGCAGCCAAAGGACATGAAGATGAAGGTACACAAGCCTTGATTAGAAACTATTTGGCTGATGATGAGATCAAAAAATCTGATAAATCTGATAAGTAAATTATTTTAGAATGAGAGTGATATGGCAAAGTTATATTTTAGACATGGAACAATGAATTCAGGCAAGTCATTAGAGATTATTAAAGTTGCTCATAACTATGAAGAACAAGGCAAAAAGTTTTGGTTATGACAAGCGCAATTGATAATCGTGCCGGTGAAGGGGTAGTTCACAGTCGTGTTGGCACTGCTAGAGAAGCGATACAAATACATTCTGATCTTGATATTTTTGAAGAGGTAAAAAAGTACAAAGATATCTATTGCATTCTTGTGGATGAAGCTCAATTCCTAGAAGAACACCACATTTATGAGTTGACTGAAGTTGTTGATGAGCTTAATATCCCAGTCATTGCTTTTGGCTTAAAGAATGATTTCCAAAATAATTTGTTTACTGGGTCTTATTATTTGCTAGTGTACGCAGATAGAATTGAAGAAGTCAAAACTATCTGTTGGTACTGTGACAAAAAAGCTACTATGAACTTACGTATTAGCGGAGGTAGTGAGCAAATTCAAATTGGTGGTAATGAGAGTTATCTTCCAGTTTGTAGGAAGTGCTATAAACTAAGAAAACAAGTACAAATAAGAGATTTATAAACTTCATTGCAAGTTGTATTAATTTATAATAATTGTATAACTGATAGGTTAAATAAAAATTGACAAGGAGTAGAATATGATTAACTCAGATAATAGAAATAATCAAATTAACCAAGAATCAGGTGAATATATTCATAACAGCCAGTTGAAACAAGATGGTCCTAATCATATTAGTCAATCTGTTCATCCAGGTGCACCAAATGTTCATCCAGATAATTTAGGACAGACAGGAGCTGGTCAAGTAGGACATCCAGAGTATATGAATCACTTTGATCAAACTGAGCAAGTTGCACATGACAATGTACATGCAAACTATGAACATGTTTCTCAAAATGCTAATCGTGTAAAAACCAAAACTTCGCACAATCACATAATCAACCCTTGGGTTTTTAAAATTTGTATATTCATTTTGAGTGCTTTGGGAATTCTATCAATGTTCCTACCTTTCGTTTCCGTTAATGTTTTTGGTTTCTCAGATTCGATTAATTTGTTTAAACCAGGTGAGTCTTTAGGCGATGGTGTTATTTATGTAATTTTACTTCTAGTAGTAATTGCTCTAACAGCATTTAAGCAAAAATTATTAAGCTTCATAGCTTCTGTTATTACGGCTGTAGGATTTTCATTTACCTTGTACAACTTATATTCAAGTGCAGGTGACTACTCCACAATGCTAAATCCAGAAGTAGGTTTTTATTTAGCCTGCCTAAGTATTTATGGATTAGTAGTTGTGACTTTGATTCACACAGTTTTCGCACACATTGAGAAAAAAGCTAATGTAGAATTTAATGACAGAATTGAAATTACTAACTCTAATCCAAGTGGTCAAGTGAATGCTCAGGAGAATGTTATTAACCGAAACTACGATAACTCTACATTAGATAAACAAGTTGCAAGTGATATGAAAGATAAAGAAGTAGCCCCTTGCTGTGAGGGAACAGGTAAAAGACCTAGTTTCGAAGCAACTGATGAAGCAAAGACCGAAGTTCTTGATGAAGTAGAAGTAGACAATGCAAATACTGATTCAGATCTTGATGCAAAAAATTAAGTTGTTCCCTGAAGTTATAAAATAAAGAAAATTAAAAGCTGCGCTACAATTTGTACGATACAAAATAGTAGAGCAGCTTTTATTATGCCAATATGCACAAATAGACTTGGAGATAATGTACAGAGTGACGGAAAAAGATAATTAATAATAAATACTATTGACTAATTTACACAAAGAGGCTATTATTAAATCAAGCTCCAGGGAATACGGAAGGTATTAATGGACTGAGACTTACAACTGTAATTGAAAACTACAGAAACTGCATCAACCATAAGAAGATTGCCAGAGTCAAATGTAAAGACATTAAGCAATTAGGCAAAATGAAAAGTAATAACATAAGAGCTAAACAAACGAAATCAATAAGTTATAGAACAAAACTAAAGATAATAAGTTTGAAAAGGCAAAATGGTTGACGTTTAGAAAAACAAAATAAGTTATTCGAGCGAAAAAATGTTGAGTTGAAAAGAGTTAGTAAAGTACAAATAATCTGAAGGTTCGCTGGAGCAAATTTATGCGTTTTTTCCTTTTTTTAAAGAGCCGGAAACGGCTCTTTTTTTGTGCTCATTTTAAAAGAGGATGTGTTTGTGCAAGTTTAACATTTTGGTAGATGTATTTTTGTGTATTTGCCTAAAAATATTCTCATCTAGCTTATAGCACTTGACGAAATAAACAAAACGTTCTATTATTAAATCAAGCTCCAGGGAATACAGAACAAGTATTAATCCTAGAAATGCTTAACACCGCAATGTGGATACTGCGGTACTGAATATTAATCAGAACTCTAACTCAGAGAACAATAAGTCTAAGGAGATTTAAATTTAGACTACACGAGTGGTAGAGATGAAATGAGTAGAGAGGTTAACATTCAACTAAATAGTGGAAATGGATTGAGGGTTTATCCATAGGATATAAGTGTAGACCTTTACGAAATATTTATTACAAGTGAAGATTCTTAGTTTACACGAGATAAGTTCGATAATAGGACGATTGGTTTGAAAAGCTGAAGAGCTAAAGATATTAAGAAGCTATTTAGAGGGATGAAAAGAAGAGTATAAGATTAAGCAAAGGATAGAAAGACTTCGATGGTTCGCTGGAGTTTTTTATGTCTTTTTATAATATAAATATATAGAAATAGCCTATTTTCCAAGCTGAAATACTGTTTGGAAAATTTTTTTATGTTTTCAAAAAAAACACTAGCAATATGCAAACAATAGTGGTAGAATACCATTTAAAAGTTCGTGACTGGCCCTTGCACGTTTGCGCAAAATAACTTTTTAAGGAAATTGAAGCACTTGAGTTTTATAAATGCTCAAGGAGGTTAGCTATTCGATTTACTAAACAAAAAGGAAGGTTGCAAATGAAAAAGGAAAATGTGAATAATTTGCACAGTCAGGAGAGTTTTTCTGATAGTGATGCAGTTAGTGTTCAAGACTCTGAGTATTCTCAAGTAAAAGTTCCATTAAATAAACGTCAAGGTTTTTGGCAATTGTTTTTTGTCATGGTTGGATTTACATTCTTTTCACCAAGCATGATTACCGGTGGACAGTTGGGAATCGGTTTAAATTTCAGAGATTTCGTCTTAGCAGTTTTAATAGGAAATGGATTTTTGGCCGTATATACAGGCCTTTTAGCGCATATAAGCCAAAAGAGTGGATATAATTTAGACCTCTTAGCAAAGAAAACTTTTGGAAGCAGTGGCTCAATTTTATCTTCAGCTCTCGTGTCTTTTACCCAGACAGGATGGTTTGGCGTAGGTGTAGCAATGTTTGTTTTGCCAGTAGCTCAGTTGTTTGGAATAAATAAATATTTACTAATCTTAATTACTGGATTACTTATGACTATAACAGCAGTTTTGGGTATAAAAGCATTAAGTATATTTGGTGCTATAGCGGTACCATTGATAGCAATTCTAGGTTCATATTCAAGTGCATTATCAATAGGAAAAGTAGGTGGATGGTCAAACATTTTCTCAGATAATCCAGCACAACCACTCACTTTAACAGTAGCAATAGGCATGGTAATAGCAAACTTCGTAAGTGGTGGTACAAGCACTCCTAATTTCACAAGATTTGGCAAAACTAGTAAACAAGCGGTATGGGCGACAGTAATCGCCTTTTTCTTTGGAAACATTTTGATGATTAGCTTCGGTGCAATTGGTGCATCAGTCTATAATGAAGCTGATATATTCAATGTTTTGATTCTTCAAGGATTAATGATTCCAGCAATCTTGACTTTAGGATTCAATATTTGGTCAACTAATAATAATGCTCTATACACTGCAGGTTTAGGAGTTTCAAACATTACTAAACTACCAATCAAATATAGTACTGCGATAATGGGTGTTATAGGAACTGTTTCAGCAATTATCCTGTATGAAAACTTTACCAGCTTCTTGACTCTTCTAGGTACATTTATACCACCTGTTGGTGCTGTAATAATTACTCATTATTTCTTGAACAAAGACGATGTAACTTCAGATGTTTTTGATAAAGAAAATAAATTAAATATCACAGCTCTTATAGCAGTTGTCCTAGGAGCTTTAGCCGCCCTATTAATACCAGTAGGTATAGCAGCGATAAACGGCTTATTAATCTCAGCAGTAGCATATTTGATACTAGTAAAAGTTATGCCAAAAACAGCTAATTAAGAATTAGTAATAGAAAAAACATAAAAAATAAAGAAAAAATACAGAAAAAACAACAAGCAAAAACTAGAAATAAAAAGATTTTAGAATTTAAAGTCTAAATAAAAAAGAAGGGGGATTCAACAATGTTGATTAAAAATGTATATATCGAAAATAGTGAAGAACTATTTGATATAAGAGTAGAGGATGGCAAGTTTGCTGAGATAGCAAAAGGACTAGAAGCAAAAGGTGAGGAAGAAGTTCTAGACCTCGAAGGAAAGTTGCTTTTGCCACCATTCGTAGAACCACATGTTCACTTGGATAGTGCTTTAACATCAGGTGATCCAAGATTTAACTCATCAGGAACATTATTTGAAGGTATTGACATCTGGTCAGAGCGTAAACCTAGAGTAACTCATGAAGATGCTAAGCAAAGAGCTCTCGCAGCAATTCGCAAGCAAGTTTCTAACGGTACACAATTTGTACGTTCACACGTTGATGTTACAGATCCTAATCTAACAGCTCTCAAGGCTCTTATAGAGTTAAGAGATGAAATCAAAGATGATGTAGTCTTACAAATTGTAGCTTTCCCACAAGAAGGAATCTTGAGTTTCCCTAGAGGAAAAGAATTAGTTGAAGAAGCCCTAAAATTAGGAGCAGATGCAGTTGGTGCAATACCTCACTATGAATTTACTAGAGAATATAGCGTTGAATCCTTGAACTTCATTATCGACTTAGCTTTAAAATATGACAGATTAGTAGATGTTCACTGTGACGAGATTGACGATCCAGCATCCAGAGGTTTAGAAACATTGGCAACTCGTGCTTTAGAATCCGGATTGAAGGGTAGAGTAAACGCATCTCACACAACAGCAATGCACAGCTACAACAATGCGTATTTTAGCAAGTTGACTAAACTATTAAGATTATCTGAGATTAACTTCGTCTGTAACCCATTAGTAAATACTCACTTGCAAGGTAGAATTGATACCTATCCTAAACGCCGTGGTACAACTAGAGTTCCAGAGCTTCTAGCAAATGGAAATAACGTAGCTTTCGGTCATGATGATATTCAAGATCCATGGTACCCAATGGGAGATGGTAACGCTATGGACGTAGTTAGAATGGGTGTTCACGTAACACAAATGATGGGCTACGAACAACTAATGGATAGCTATAAGATGATTTCTACTAACGGTGCTAAAGTATTAAATGTTCAAGACCAATACGGAATTGAAGTTGGTAAACCTGCAAACTTTATTATCCTAAATGCTAAGAACTGGTTTGAAGCAATGAACCTTCATGCAGAAGTTTTATATAGCTATCACAATGGTAAAAAAGTTGCTGAAACTAAACCAAGATCAAAATCAGTTTTGATTTAATTGGAATTCAGTTTACTTAAAATAATTAACTCAAAACAAAAGCCTAATGTTCTACTTTGTGCTAGAACTTAGGCTTTATTGCTTTATCAGTAAAGAAAACTAAAACCAACATCAATCCTGATTCTCATCAGGTACCAACTGCACGATGTCTTTGAATTGTCTACCTTGACTTTGATAAGAAATACCGTAACCACAAAGTGAGTCATAGTCAGTTTCAAACCCTATGTATTTAAGTGGGAAAGGCAATAACTGTTGCTCAGGGTTGTGTAGCAAAGTACAGATTTCTAGGGAGTTTGGATTTTTGCTCTTTAGATGAGTCAACAAGAAGTGCATGGTAAATCCTGTTCTTACAATGTCAGTACAGAGTATACAGTCTTGGCCATCCAAAATGATTTCTTCACTCTGGCGCAAGAAAAGTAGTGGAGAAGCATCATCTTGTTGTTTAATACTACCTAAGCGAAGAAACTCTATCCTAACATTTGGCGCTATCTCTCGCATTAAGTCCGCTGTGAAAACGAGCGAGGATTTTTGATTAATCAAAAGGGTAACGCCATTAGGATAGTCTCGTGAAATTTCTGCACCCAATTCTTTAATTCTTTCAGCGATTTGCTCGGCAGAGAAATTAATTTTTCTATTATATTCTTCAGGTGTTGGCAGTCTAAAATTCATTAGAGATCCCCTCCGCTCTTTCTAAATCTTCATCTATTTTATCTTTAAATTTTTTCTTATCATTATGACTGAGCAGTACGGTACTAGCTCTATTCAAGCTCCTAATAAAGTGATCAAAGTCTTTTTTCTGAACTAACTTAATATTTATGTCTGGGTAAAGCTCTTTGATTCTACGAATTTTCCTTTTTTTATCAGTAGAATATCTAGGATTCATGACAGTCAACTCGAGGTAAATATCATAATCAGGCAGATAGAAATCTGGAGAAAATGCAGAAGCCACCGTGCCGTCACTATTTTGTTCTAGCTCAAATGTAGTAGGCTCATAAATCCAACGAATATGGTACATATCCAAAACCTTGGCGAAAGCTATTTCAGAAGGATTCTTCATCAATGTAGATTCTTCTTGGCGATGTTGGATCTTCCTGTTTTCTGAATCTGAGTCGTAAAGATACTCTCTAGCTAGACTATCATTATAAAGCTCTGTAGCCATTAGAACAGCTGCATCAACACTTACTTTACCTGTATTGATAGTGATGTGATATAAGAAAGGATCCTTAGATTCTTCGTCAAACAGAATCTTACCGTAGCGCTTGAAGTTTTTATCAGAAGAATTCATTAATTGGGCAATTTCTTCTTTGTTATATTTCTTAGTTTTAGTCAAACGACGTGCACGTAAATCTTTTGGAGCTGTTACATGAATGTGTACTGCGTTTGGATGTTGGGCAAGGAATAACGCTGGTACTGTTCCGAGAATTATAGCATTGCTTTTGTCCGCTAACTGATTTAGACCATGTAGGATATTGTCACGAAATGTGATACCGTTTTTAGCATTACGTTGATAGTTTTTGGGACTTTCGTCCAAGAGTTTTAAATCATAATCTGTAGCAATGTCTTGCAAAAATAAATTTGCCATATCCACCCTCTCATAGACAGGAATACCTAACTTCAGCGATAAGCGCTTAGCAAGTTCCTCGCCTAGAGTACCAGGTAAATGAGTTATAGTTATTACTGGCATAAATCCTCCATAATTATTTAATTTTGGAATTGAGGGTGTCAATAGTATAATGAGATATAGTATACAAATGTCTTTTGCATCTGTATCTAATAAGTAATAGTTTAACCTTTTAAAATGTTATTATCAATAAAAAGAGGTGAAGATATGGTTAGAATTATTATTACACGTTCTCCAGAAGTAGGCTGGGATATGATTACAAGTTTGGAATATTTAGAAGATAAATATACAGACGCAGAGAAACAAGAAATTGAAGCTAAATATGCAGAAATAGATAGCACTATAATAGATCCATTTCAATTTGCAGATGCCAAAAATTATTTGAGTGAAAAGCTAGGAGTTCCTGCTGCAGAGATTGATGTACACACTCATATAGCTAATGCATGCATTGATTGCTACTAATTGAAGTGTTTCTTGAAGGCAGAAGATAGAAATATAAAAGTTAAAAACAAATATAATTATATATAGAAAAATTAAAGCAAATTGAATTAGCTTTGCAATTTTGCAGAATTTTGCAGTTAAAATAATTAGAAAGTAATTGTTCAGGATATTAAGTCGTGAGCATTTTTGAGCAGTATATAAGATAAGTGATTAATATATTATTGGCAATAACTTGCTTGATTATATTCTTTTCAGCAATAAAGTACGATAAACGCTCTGTCATAACTGGAGTTTCACTTAATTGTGCAATAATTTTTGCATTATTACACGCAGATCAAATGGTTTATGTAAGCGACCAATTAGTTTGGGTAATTATCTGGTCCTATTTCATTTTGCCAACTTTGCTTGTGTTTGGATTAGCAGTTTTCGAATATTTCCGTAAAAATAAAGATGGTAGTTTACAAGGTTTTGAGAAAGGACTTTTGATTAAAAGCGCCTTAATTTTGCTTTTCGTTGCTGTATATCATTTTATAAAATCATATAATTTTGCCTGGTACGTAGATACAAGTTTAGGGGCTATTGATGTGGTATTAGAAGCGCTTTTATTTATCGCTCACAGTTATGTTGTCACTGCTTTTGTCAATTATGTAAATGTAGATACTGATGATGTGGACTATGTTGTTGTGCTGGGAGCTAGACTAGACGAGAATGCTAAAGTAAGCGGCCAATTGAAAAGTCGTTGCGATACTGCGATTGATTTTGCTAAGAAAAATCCTAACACAAAAATTATTATGTCAGGTGCAGTTTCAGGGACAGCAGAGATTAGTGAAGCAGCTGGTATGAAAGCCTATGCTGTAGAAAGAGGTTTTCCTGCACAGCGAATTTTATTAGAAGAAAAAGCTGAAAACACTAATGAAAATATTAGGTATTCTTATGACCTGATGGAAAGTGAATCAAAATTTGCAATTGTAAGTACGAATTACCATTTGCAGAGAGGGCTGCTTATTGCTAGAAAATATAATATGGACTGTATTGGTATTCCTGCTACAACAGATTGGAGAACAGCTGCTCTGGGCTTTATAAATGAGATATTTAAATATATAAGAAGATCTCCTTTGATACCTGCAATAGTAATAGCTAGTAGTTTGATAATATATATGTTGCAAAAATGGTAATAGCTTTATCTTTTCGGGGTGCGGTGAAGAACGACTGCGATAGTTTGAGGAAGAGTGCTTTATTGAAATGAGGGAAGTTGATGCAAGATTTTGTTAATTGGGTAGGCCAAATAGATACAAGAAGTTTTATAGTTATTTTAGTTGTAATTTATTGGGTTTGGACCTTTATCGTAGAGGCAAAAAAGAAGACGCAAGTTACAGGCAGATTGAAACGTTGGGATGAGATTAAACTTGAGCAAAAAGAAGCAACCGCTGACGTAGAAGCTAACTATATAAACAAATTTTCTATGTCTTCCAGGAAATCTGTCGATGATAATATTTATATAGATTACAAATTTAAAGTCGGAAAGCAAGAGTACAAGGAAAGAGTGAAGGCTACGATTTTGCCAAGAAAATTTCACCCTGAGAAAACTCGAAAAGTTTTATATAAAGATTCAGATCCAAGTATAAATTTATTTGAAGTAGAAGTTGAACATAAAGATGAAAGTATTAAAAAAGCTGAGCAGATTTTCAAAATAGATCTGATTGTAGCTTTTGTGCTTGGAGTTTTAGCTATTGCATTGGTATTTATGTTTTTCTAAAAATCAAAACAATTCAGTAATAACTAGAAAAATTGTGAATTTGCGGAGGTACAACTATGTCGTTAATTAATTTAAATAGTCATTGGAGATTTAAACTAAATGAAAAAGTTAATCCAAGTTCTTTGGATATTGAGGAGCTAAAAGACTGGCGCCAAGTTAATCTTCCTCATGATTGGAGTATTGAGTTTGAATTCAATTCACAATCCCCAGCAAATAACGAAGGTGGTCTGCTTGATGGTGGTACAGGATACTATGCCAAGGTTATAGATGTGCCTGAATCTTTAAGAAATAAAGATATTCGCATACATTTCGGTGGAATTTACATGGATTCAACTTGTTACATTAATGGGAAATTTGTAGGAAATTATCCATTTGGATACAACAGTTTTTCGTATAACATTAATGAGTATTTAAATATTGGTGAACAGAATTTAATTTTGATAAAAGTAGAGCATCCGCAACCTTCATCTAGATGGTACTCAGGTTCAGGTATTTATAGAGATGTAGATTTAATAGTTAAAGATAAGATCCATGTTAAAGAAAATGGGATATTTATTACGACACCTAATTTAGCTGAGCAATATGGTAATGAGGCAGGTGTTGAAACTCGAATTGAAAGTAAGATAATTAATTCTCATATTGATGCAAGTGGATTTGTAGATAATGGTGCAGAAGTAATTTTGGAACAGTCAATTGAAGATGATGACGGCAATACAATCTCAGAGCTAACCGAGATGAAATTATCTTTGGATAAAAGAGAGTCTAAGGTGATTCAGAGCATTTGGGTAAATGATGTCGGACTCTGGTCAGTTGATACTCCTGCGCTTTATTATGTTAGAACAAGAATTTATGATGCTAAGGACAAAAGATTATTAGATGAGCGTAAGGATAGATTCGGGTATAGATATTTTGACTGGGATGTTGAGACTGGATTTAGCTTAAATGGTCAGCATCTAGATATTCAAGGTGTTTGTATGCACTCAGATCAAGGTGCATTGGGTGCAGTTGCCAATAAACAAGCTTTTGTAAGACAACTTAAGATCATGAAAGATATGGGCGTAAATGCTATAAGGACTGCACATAACCCGCATGATGAGAAGTTTATTGAAGCCTGTGACGAGTTGGGATTGTTAGTCCAGGAAGAGGCTTTTGATACCTGGAGTGGCAAGCCTAAGAAAACCTATGACTATAACCGCTTCTTCAGCCAACTGGCAACACATCCAGATGCTGAGGCAGGTCAGACTTGGGCTGAATTTGATGTAAAAGCCATGGTAAATAGAGATAAGAACTCTCCATCAATATTCATGTGGTCTGTAGGTAATGAGATTTGGGAAACCTCAGAAGATTATGGTATAGAGCAAGCTGCGAATTTAGTTAAGTGGGTCAAAGAACTAGATCAGACTCGCTATGTAACTATGGGGGAAGATAAGTTCCGTTTCGACCTTGAGAGTGAAAATTACCAGAAAATTGCAGATCTTTTGGACATAGTGGGAATTAATTATGCCGAGGATAATTTTGCGTTAATTAGAGAAAAACATCCACACTGGAAGATTTATGGTTCTGAAACTGCTTCAGCAGTAAGTAGTAGAGGTATTTATTATGAGCCAGCAGTTAAGGACAAGGCAATCACAGGTAATCCGGAGAAGCCACTGAGAAAATACCAAACTTCTGACTATGGAAACGATAGAGTAGGTTGGGGTAAAACAGCGAGTTCAGTTTTAATATTTGATAGAAATAATTTGGATTATGCTGGTCAATTTATTTGGACTGGCTTCGACTATATAGGTGAGCCGACACCATGGCATAATGAGCCTGAAACTCCTGCGAAATCTTCATATTTTGGAATTGTAGATACTGCAGGCTTCCCGAAAAATGAATATTACTTGTTTCAGTCACAATGGGCTAATTCTGATGAGAAAATGGTACATATCTTGCCACACTGGAACTGGAGCCAGGAAGATAGGGAGATAACTTTTGCTCAAGGAACAGACTTGAAGCGTGATGACAACAAGATTCCTGTTAGAATCTATTCTAATGCTAGTGCGGTCGAACTCTTTTTAAATGGCGAATCATTAGGTGAAAAGAGATTTAATAAAAAGGTCACTAGTTTTGGTAGAGAGTATCAGGAAGGTCAGAGTGAAGATGAGCTCTATTTGGAATGGTTAATCCCTTGGGAAGCAGGAGAATTATTAGCTGTAGCTAAGGATGAAGATTCCAACGAAGTAGCTAGAGATGAAGTTGTTACTGCGGGAGTGCCTGCAGCGGTTAGGTTATTAGCTGAAACTTCGGAACTAGATGTATCCATAGCAGATTTAGCTTATGTTCAGTTTGAAATAGTGGATGTTAACGGTAATGTTGTTCCGTATGCTGATAATTTAATTGATTTTGAAATTTCCAGAGCTGCAGATATTCTTGGTGTTGACAATGGTAATTCCAGCTCACAAGAGCGTTATAAATATCTTGATAATAATTGGAAGCGAAGAGCTTTTAATGGTAAAGGTTTAGTAATATTAGGATCCAAAAAAGAAGCTGGAGATATAGTCTTAAAAGCAAGTGGAGAAGGTTTAGAATCTGCTGAAATAAAATTGACCGCAATTGGTGAGTTTAAAGAAGATGTTTTGGGCTACGATATTAGTGAAATTTTTGTGGGCTTAGATGGTGAATTGACTCTACCTGAAGTGGTTGAAATTTTATTTGCTGATGGCACTAGACTGCAAAGTAAGGCTAAGTGGGATAATTATGCTAATAATAATTTAAGTGAGCTTGGTAGTTTCGTAATTGCAGGAGAATTAGAGTACGAGCAATATCCTGTTAAAGTAAAGGTAAATGTAGTAGATTTCTCAGATAGAGCTGTAGATCGTGTAGTATATGGTGAAAAAGTTATTAATCTTGGAGAGACTTTACAGTTGCCGCAAACTGCTGAACTTGTATTTGTTAATGGCTTGAGAGAATCGCACAAATTACACTGGGAGATTTCAGATGAAGAAGTCAAAGAGCTGTCTAAACAGGTAGGAGTTAAGAGACTACAAGCTACAGTAAATGTTGATGAGCAAGAGTATAAATATGAATTGAAGCTTATTGTTAATGACCTTATTGAAGCTGAAGATTTTTCTATGGCTTGTTTAGATAATTATTTACCGGAACTACCGAAGAGTGCACATGCTTATGATTTATTAGGCCAGAATGAATTACTAGAGTTAGATAACTGGATTAATCTAGAGACAGGTGCAGAGTTAGAACTTGGAGATTTACTAGTAGGTAATGTAATTAAGCTTGCAGCAAAAGTTAAAGGCAAGGATTTAGAGTCTAAATTAAGTTTGAGAGTTACAGGAGAAAAAGTGCTTTCATATAACAAAGCTCAAGAATGGAATGGTTCTGAGCTACCTGCAGGAATTGCTAGTTACACTAACCCTGAGACTAGGATCTCCGCTCTGAATAATAATCAGATTGACTACAGTGGTTTAAGTGATTCATGGAATAACGAAGGTAGTAAAAATACTGAAGATTGGGCTGGTATCCTACTCGGTAGAGCTGGTGAATTAGAGCTGACCAAAATCGATAATATTGAAATCCATTTTATTGGAGATAAGCTGGCAGATGACTTTAAGCTTGAATATTATGTTGGCGAAAACCCTGGTACAGTCAAGAATTATGCCAATGTAGGTGATGAGGAAAGTCCTTTAAACGACCCTAATAATTGGCGAGAAATCACAGATTATAAGATCTTAGATTTATCTAGTGGTGAAAGTAGAGAAGGTTTGTTACCTGAACAAGCTAATAATCTCATTTTTACTCCTATTGAAACTTATGCATTTAGGATTAGAAGTGGTGAAACTTTGCACATAGCTGAGATTAGAGCACATGCATTTGAAGCAAAAGCCGAAAATGACTTCATTCTTAAAGCTGTAACGGAATCTGAAGTATTTGAACTTAATCCTTTGAAATATGCTTATGTCTTTACTAAAGATAAAAAGGAAGGTTTCAGATTAGAGAGCAATAATAATTCTGTAGTGATTGAATTACCAAGCCTGGACGAAAATGAATGTAAATATCTAATTAAGAATGAGGCAAATACAAGCGAAAGTATTTACACGATTAAGTTTGAATAATATTTGATTGTGATCGAAATTATCTAATTAGAATGAATATAGTCTTGCAGAGCAATATTGGACCACACTAAAAATATTAGTGTGGTCTTTTTTTGGAGAAAGCGAATATTTGCTTTAAATAAGTTATGCGATTAACTTCAAGCTGTGACTGAGTTTAAAGAAAATAAATTTTAGCATTATTTTAGTTAAGCGATTAACCTGTAAAAGTCCTGTGTTTATCGGCTTGACAAAGTTTTGTTAACCTATTATTATATTTACTTATAGGATTAATTCAGAGTAATGTACTGTCTCCTATACAGAAATATTTAAATGCTTATATTCCTGAAATTAAGACTTTACTCTTAAGAATTATTCACTAATTTCTTTTCTCCGTCGAAGGTGTGGCGTTCCCAAACTATTCCATACCTTCTTTTTTTGTGTAATTTTAGAGTGAGAATGTTTTAAACTAGATATTATTGAGTTTAAAAAATCAAAGAACATTAAACAATCCATATTAAGCTGAAATTTTAATTGTTCTCAAGCGAAATAATATGCTTAGAATTACTATGAAAACTACTTTTAAATGATATTATTAGTAAATGGTATTATTATAAATATCAAAAAGCTATCGAAAGGAAAATTCTTATGAAATGGAGAGATAGACAAGGTAGTAAAAATGTTCAGTCAAGCAGTGGACGAGCGCCAAGAAGAAATGGTGGTCTTGGAGGTGGCGGTAGAATACCACTCCCTATAGGTGGACTGCTTGGTGGAGGCGGAGGAATAGGCCTAGTTATACTATTAGTAGTCTTTTTCTTGCTTTCAGATGGTATGGGTGGTTTTCTTGGCCAGAACCAAAATAGTGGAGTTCAGCCAGATGGTACCAAATACGAGCAGACGCAAGATTTTACCGGCAAAGAAGGTGATCCTAAAACGGAAGAAGAAATGCGTCATTTCCTTGCTGTATCACTAAAAGATAGTGAAGATGCATGGGAAAATTTATTTGCTAAACATAATTCAAGATATAATGCACCAACTTTACATACCTTTACTGAATATGTACAAAGTGGTTGTGGTGGAGCAAGTAAGGCTGTTGGTCCATTCTATTGTTCTCTAGATAGAACTATTTATATTGACATGTCTTTCTACAACGAGTTGAAAAATAAATTCGGAGCTTCAGGCGACTTTACAATGTCATATGTCCTTTCACACGAGGTAGGACACCACGTACAAAATGAGTTGGGTATTCTCGAAGAGGCGCATAAGATGATGCGTAATGTTAGCAAGAAGGAATCTAATGAAATTAGTGTTCGTTTAGAGTTGCAAGCAGATTATTTTGCTGGAGTTGTGGCAAAATATCAAGATGAAAAAGGCTATTTGCAAGATGGAGATATAAAAGAAGCGATTACTGCAGCTCAATCTATTGGTGATGATGTAATTCAAAAGAAAGGTCAAGGCTACGTAGTTCCTGAAAATTTCACTCATGGTTCTGCAGCTCAGCGTATGTATTGGTTCATGCAAGGTTATGAGCATGGAGATATAGAGCATGGTGATACTTTCAGTATGTCTTTTGAAGAATTGCAAGAAAAAGTTAGTAAATAGAATTAACTGAAATACATAGGCTAAAATTAATAGTTTTAGCATAAGAACTAATCTTTTTACGAAGGGTAATACAATGAATAATTTTGATAAGGAAAATGATATCAGTATAAACGAAAATAACGGAGGGGATAAAATAATCAACTCTGATAGCGTCAACGAAAACACTCAAAGAAAATCTAGATTGAATGATAATAATAAATTTGTTCCAGAGGTATATTCAAGACTTAGAAGAGAAAATAAGCAGGCTACACCTAAGATCATAAGAAATGCCAGTGGTATAAATATATTTGGTAGAAGAATTAAATCCTTAGTGTTCTCTACTGATGTGGCGACACTTTGTTACACTGATGCAGATGCGATTTTGGCAGTGTATCCTCATACACCTCACCCAGCAATTATTGAAGCAATTACAGGTGTAGCTTCTCAACCAGTTTTTGCAGGAGTAGGTGGTGGAATTACCAAAGGCAACAGAAGTGCAACTATCGCTCAATTTGCGGAGGCTCGTGGTGCTATGGGAATTGTTGTTAACTCACCAACTACTATAGAGACAATTGCTCTAATTGACGAAATGGTTGATTCCCCTATTGTGGCGACAGTTGTCAGTCAGTATGATGATATCGAAGGTAAATTAGCTGCTGGTGTAGATATTTTGAATGTGGCTAACGGCAAAAATACAGCCAATCTTGTTCGCTGGATTCGTAAGCATTACCCAACAGTTCCAATTATTGCAACAGGTGGAGGCAGTGACGAGTCCATTCAGGAAACAATAGATGCCGGTGCCAATGCAATTAGTTTCGCACCACCTACAAATGCAGAATTGTTCAAAGAATTAATGGGCAAGTATAGGACTGAGCGTAAAGAAGACTTCATGGCAGAACATGATGGAATGACTATGACTGAATTCGAAAAGCTAAATGAAGAAAATTAATGCGAGTCAAAATTTAGATGAAGTTGAACTGCGAGTCAAAAACTAGATGGAGTTTTTAATGCAGTCATCTTAACAAAAAATAATTACATAAAAAATAGATTGGATTTACCCCTAAAGTTTGAAGAATTTAAAGAATCATGCGTAGGGGTAAATTTATATATTTATATGAAGGGTAATTTTAAGGGTATTATCAAAGTAAATAACAGGGTTAATATCCAGGCTAATTTTATCTAAATTAGTTTATAATAATCGGTATAAATTCGAATGAATGAGAGTGAGGGGTAAAACGTTGGCATCGACATCAGTATGGCAAAATGATAAGGCACATATAAGACAGAATATTTTGCAAATTATTTTACCTGTTATAATGGAAAACATTTTGAGTATGCTTGCAGCACTAATTGCATCAAGTATGCTTGGACACCTAGATGATTTTGGTATGTCTAGTGTTACAGCAGTTTCTGCTCAGGGAATTTCAACTCAAGTTACTAATATAGTCTGGCACCTTTTCAAAGGTGTTTCTATTGGTGGAACAATTATGATCGCTCAGGCGAGAGGTCGAGAAGACGAAATTCGCATGCAGAACCTAAGCCGTACTGTTATGAAGTCTTTAGTTTTATTCTCAATTCCAGCTGCATTAGTTTTATCTATTTTTGGTGAAAATATTCTTAAAGCATTTTATAATCCAGATCCTGAAGTCTTGAAAATGGGAACTCAATATTTAAGAATAACTGTTATGGGATTCCCAGCTCTAGCTGTTATGCTATCCACTACAGGTATTTACCAGGGACGTGGAGATACCAGAACTCCAATGTTTTTTACCTTGTTCTTTAACGTGGTAAATATAATGATAGCAGCACCATTAATTCTAGGATTACCATTTGGACCAAGAATTGGTTCTACAGGTGCAGCTATTGCGCTTATAGTAGCAGAATATGCGACTGCAACTTTCGCCCTTGTAGTAATGTTTAGACCGGGCGGTATTTTAAACTTAGAAATGATAAATAGAGACGTAATTAATCCTATATTCTCATTGAAGGGTGGCAGACAAATTTGGGGCAAGGGACTTCCTTCTAGTTTTGAGACTATGTTCTGGCAAATATCTTCTATCATTATGGGATCGGTTTTCATGTCTTTCGGAAAGACTGCCTATACAGCGAACCAATTAGGACTTCAAGCAGAAGGATTGGCAGATATGCCAGCTATAGGGTTTGGTATAGCAAGTACAACACTAGTTGGAAGTTTAATAGGAGCGAGACAATTTGTCTTGGGCAAAGAATATACCAAAGAGATTCGTAACATGGCTATAGCTGTTATGACGGTTGGTACTTTAGTGTTAATAATATTCCCAGAGCAGCTAATGGGACTTCTAACAAGTAATCAAGAAGTAATTGATCTGGGTAGCAAATATGTAAGAATAATGGGCTTTATCCAGATACCTCAGAACCTCCAGAAGATTTATACTGGTGCCCTAAAAGGTGTAGGTAAAACTATTTGGCCGATGATTATTGCCGGTATTGGAATCTGGTTAATAAGGGTTCCTTTCTCATTAATAATATATAACTTTACATCATGGCCTGTTTGGACAATCTGGTTCGTCGTAGCAGCTGACCAGGTCTCAAGATTTGTTATTAGTTTGATTGTTTATAAGAAACTAGATATTTGGAATCAGAAACATTATGAAGAAGAGGAACTAGAAAAATTAGCAGAACAAGCATCTTAGCTAGATGTGGGTAAAGCGACTGAAGGTGCTTAAAGCAGCTGAATAGGTTAAAGCGACTGAAGGGCTTAAAGAATCTGAACAACACGAAAAATAATATTATTATTTGTAAAAATGATTTTACATAATAAAAGAACTACTAGATTGGAGGACATTTTATGACAGAAAATAGTAGTTTAGAAGAAGGAAAATTTAAAAAGTTTCTTAAGAAGCAAGGAATAGAGCTTTCTTGGAGACGTTATTTGGTTGATGCATTGGGGGCAATGGCTTTGGGGCTATTTGCCTCTTTGTTAATCGGTACAATAATGAACACGGTTGGAAGCTTATTACCAGGAGATACTGAGTTCGCACAATTCTTGATCAAAGCAGGTGAGTTTGCCAGCAAGGCCTCAGGAGCTGCGATGAGTATTGCAATAGCCTATAGCTTGAATGCTCCACCATTAGTGTTGTATTCAATGGTTGCAGTAGGTATATCAGCCAACCAATTAGGTGGCGCAGGTGGACCTTTAGCTGTCTTTATTATTGCAATTATCACTACTGAGTTAGGTAAATTAGTTTCCAAGACTACACCAGTAGATGTTATTGTTACCCCAACAGTTACTATACTATCAGGTGTGGGGCTGTCCTATGGAATTGCCCCAACAGTAGGTTATTTAGCAAGTTTAGTCGGAGCTGCAATTATCCAAGCAACTAACATAGCGCCATTCTTAATGGGAATTGTTGTTTCAGTTTTAATGGGTATTGCCCTTACGTTACCAATAAGTTCAGCAGCTATTGCAGCGGCTTTTGGATTAACAGGTTTGGCTGGTGGAGCAGCGTATGCAGGTTGTTGTGCTCAGATGGTAGGCTTCGCAGTAATGAGTTTCAAGGAGAATCGTTGGAGCGGATTATTATCACAAGGCGTAGGAACATCAATGTTGCAAATGCCTAATATAGTTAAGAATCCCAAAATCTGGATACCACCAATTTTAGCATCAGCAGTTACAGGACCCCTAGCTACAACTTTATTTAAATTAGAAATGAATGGTGCGCCAATTTCTTCAGGTATGGGTACATCTGGTTTGGTAGGTCAAATAGGACTAATTACAGGCTGGCTAAATCCATCTGAAGCAGCGCTAGCACATGGCGCAACTGTAGTTACTCCGGGAGTTTGGGAGTATAGTGGGATGATATTAATTGGTTTCGTTTTACCTGCTATTTTAACTTTATTATTTGCATATCCAATGCGCAAAAAATCTTGGATTAAATCAGAAGATTTGAAGTTGAATTTGGGATAGATAAATCCAAACCACAGTGCCCATAGAAGCTTTTAACATACATTTATCCAAGCATTTAACATATAATTGATTGTACAAATAATACATAAAAAATTTATGAGGGCGAGGGACATGTTTAAACTAAATCAAGATAAATTTAATCCAGCGGCAAAGGCTGCTTCAGTAATTCAAGGCGACAAGTATAGAATAACTGTTTTGAGCAAAAACTTGCTTCGCTTCGAGTATCAAGAAGATGGAGAATTCCAAGATGAAGTTACCACAATGGTAATCAACAGAGATTTCCCAGAAGTAGAGTTTAAATCTTACAGAAAAGACGGACTTCTATATGTCGATACTGGCGATTTGTTGCTCAGCTATGATGAAGAAGAACCTACAGCATATGGCTTACAAATAAGAGTTCTAAGTAGTGCAGTTAATTGGAACTATGGTAAAAAAGAAGACAGTAATCTTGGTGGTACAGCAAGGACTCTTGATACAATAGATGGTGCTGTAGATGTTGGTCGTGGTGTGATCTCAAGATCTGGTTATGTAGTCATTGATGATGCTAATTCTGCAATAATTGATGGAGACGGTTGGTTCCAAGCTGCAGATAACGATAGAGTAGATCTTTATTTCTTCGGACATGGTAGAGATTACCAAGGCGCAATTAATGATTTCTATAGACTGTCAGGGCCAACACCGTTATTGCCAAGGTTTGTTTTTGGTAACTGGTGGAGCCGCTACCATAGATATGATGAAGAAGAGTATATGGACTTGATGCAGAAATTCGCTGACAAAGACATTCCTCTATCCGTTGCTGTTATTGATATGGACTGGCATATTACAGAAGTTGAACCTCAATATTTGACCGGTTGGACAGGCTATACTTGGAATCAAGACTTGTTCCCAGATCCAGAAAGATTCCTGGCTAAGCTCCATGATTTAGGACTCAAGACAACTTTGAACGTGCACCCGGCGGAGGGTATTAGACCTTTTGAAGTTCAGTACGAAAACATGTGCAAACGTCTTGGCAAAAATCCAGCAGATGATGAAATAATCGAGTTTGATTTCACAGATCAAGATTTTGTCGAAGCCTATTTTGAAGAGATAAATCACCGTTATGAAGAAATTGGAGTAGACTTCTGGTGGATTGATTGGCAACAAGGTACAGTTTCTAGAATGGAAGGATTGGATCCACTTTGGGCGTTGAATCACTTCTATTACTTAGATAGTTGTAAATCTGAATTTATCGATAATGAAGCTGGAGAAAGAGGATTAACATTCTCACGTTATGCAGGCTTAGGAAGCCATAGATATCCTGTTGGATTCTCAGGCGATACTGTCATCAGTTGGGAGAGTTTAGATTTCCAACCTTTCTTCACATCTACTGCAAGTAATGTCGGCTACACTTGGTGGAGTCACGATGTTGGCGGTCACTTCTTAGGTGTCAAAAATGATGAACTTACATCTCGTTGGGTTCAGTATTCTGTGTTTTCTCCAATATTTAGATTGCATAGTAGCGATAATCCATTTATGTCCAAAGAACCTTGGAACTATAGTGAGCCATTTGAGACAATTATTTCTGAGTCAATGCGTTTGAGACAAAGATTGATTCCTTATCTTTACACAATGAACTATAGGACAGCCTTGGAGAACAAGGCCTTGGTTATGCCAATGTACTACGTTCATCCGGAAAGAAAAGAAGCCTATCACGTGCCAAACGAGTATTATTTCGGTTCTGAATTAATTGCTTGTCCAATAACTAGTCCGATAGATCCAGAAACTCAAGTAGCTAAATTCTCAGTCTGGTTACCAGAAGGTGAGTATTTCGATATCTTTAACCACCGTCACTATGAGGGTGATAAGAATATAAATGTCTATAGAAATATCTATGACGTTCCTGTATTTGCCAAAGCGGGTGCAATTTTGCCATTGGATAATGCAGAGAAATTAGAGAATGGTACTGCTAATCCGGAGAGCTTATTGTTAAAAGTATTCACTGGTGCTGATGGGGAGTTTAATTTAATTGAAGATAATTACGAGTTAATTAATCCAAGTGAGAATGACTATGCTTGTACAGAGATTAAATATACCTATAACGATGGTGTGAATTCAGTTCTATCAGTTGACTTGAGCGGAGATTTTGCTGCAATTCCAGCTAATAGGGATATAACAGTTGAACTAGTTGGTGTGAGAGATACAGATGTGTATTTAAACGGTGAATTATTTACTAATACAGAATATAAAGAAGATAGACAAAGCTTACTAATCAATCTTGGACAGATTGGTAACGAAGCTTTTGAGCTTGTTTTCACTGATAGTAAAATTGCAGAATGCTCAGATGAAATAATATTGGAAGAAGTGTTCAATATTCTGAATAGAATGCAAATCGACTATGAAATGAAGCGTAGAATTCTTAACGAATATAAACGTAACGGTAATAGCAATAAGACCTTGAGCAATCTCTATGCAAGTAATGCAGACAAAAAAGTAATAGATGTTCTAGCAGAATTATTTTATGCAGGGGTTTAGTTGTGTTACTAGAGTGACAGCTTTCTGTTATACTTAAAAACTAGATAATAATTAAAGTGCTCTTAAATAACTGTGGTTTAAAAGTTAGCTGCAGATGATTTAGGAGCATATTTTTAGGATTTATTAGGAGATAATAGAGCGCAACAATAGTTAGGAGAGAAAATGGAAAAAACGAATATAAATTTAGATACAAATGAAGTTATGAGTGAGTCAGTTCAGTCAAAAACAAAGCATAAGGCTAGCCTGGGTTATTTGAAGATTTTGCTAGCAGGTATGATCTGGGGTACAGGTGGCTACTATGTAATGCAGATGAATAGACTTGGTGGCGACCCAACAATTACCTCATTTACTAATCATATTTTTGCTCTGATCCCAATTGCTATAGTCTTGCTGATTACGAGAGGGAAAGAAGCCTTCAAGATTTCTAAGCAAGGTTTGATTTTTGCCATAATTATGGGTGTTTTTACCAAGGCATTATTTAAACTAGCTTACGACACTTCAGTAAGTCAGGTTGGACAGAGTACAGGTGCAGTATTACTTTATACAGCTCCGGTATTTATTGCGATTATGTCAGTAGTTTTCTTGAAAGAGAAAATTCGACTCACTAATTATGTAGCTTTAGCACTCAACCTAGTTGGTGTATTTCTAATGGTAACTGGTGGTAATGTACATGAGTTGAACTTACAACCTTTGGGAGTTGTTCTAGGAATTACAGCGGCAGCTTTGCACGCTTTGAATACTATTCTTGGAAGGTTAGCAGGTAAAGGCGATAACCCACTTACTACAAGTTTTTACATGCTATTGTCTAGTAGTATATTTTTACTATTCTTTGCTAAACCATGGCAAGCAGAAACAATAGCACTACTAAAAAATGGCAATTTCTTATTCTGGGCATTGGTTAGTTCATTATTGACAGGAGCAACAGCAAATATGCTTTATCTAGGTGGATTATCCCATGACATTGACACTTCCAAAGCTCCAATTTTCTCATCTGTTGAGGTTATTATTGCTGTCCTAATGGGAGTAGTTTTACTAAATGAAAACATAAATTGGGTGGGAATATTTGGTATCATCTTAATGGTAGTCTCTATTCTTCTAATGAACTTAAAGAAGAACAAGACTGTTGAATAATTAGTTTTATAATGAAAAAGTAAAAAAACAAAAAAAGTAGGAGGAATGAGGAATATGGTAAAGAAATTTATTAATGCAGTAATTTACAGACATCCAGGAGCTGATGAAATCTTGGTCGAAGACGGTAAATTCAAGGCAATTGGGACTAATCTTGGCGAAGCGGATGAGGTCATTGATTTAGAAGGTAAGTTTGTGTTGCCTCCTTATGTAGACTCACACTTACACTTAGACTACGTATATACACTTAGTGATATGGCAGAGATTGGTGCATCTTCAGGTACTTTGTTCGAAGCTATAGAATTATGGCCAAAATACAAGAATCAAAGAATGACAATTGACAGCGTTAAACGTTTAGCTAAGAAGGGTATTCTTGACGAGGTATCACAAGGTACACAATATATTAGAGCTCAAACAGACGTAACTGATCCAGAATTCAAGGGGCTAAAAGCATTACTAGAGCTTAGAGAAGAGATGAAAGATATAGTAGATATACAAGTCGTTGCTTTCCCACAAAATGGTATGTATGCCTACAGAACTGAAGATGGAGTATTTGGTAGAGATTTAGTTGAAGAAGCATTGAAGATGGGTGCAGACGTTGTCGGTGGTATTCCACACTACGAACCTGCAAGAGAGTTTGGTGAGAAATCTGTTCACGATATTGTTAACTTGGCTGTTAAATATGATAAATTAATCGACTCACATACAGACGAGACAGATGACGATCAAGCTAGATTTGTAGAGTTGCTAAATGCTTTAGCCTGGATGGAAGGTATTGGCGAGAAGACAACTGCTTCACATATAGTTTCATTCGGTACAAACAATGATGCATACGTATATAGAATGCTAGATTGGTTCAAGAAATCTGGAATTAATATTGTTTCTAACCCAACAGAGAACGCATATTTACAAGGACGTCACGATACATCCAATAAGTTCAGAGGTATTACAAGGATCAAGGATTTAACTGAAGCAGGTGTAAACGTATCATTCGGGCAAGATTCCATCAATGACGCTTGGTATCCAATGGGTAGCGGTAACTTGATGAACGTTCTAGACAACGGTATTCACCTAGCTCAAACAATGAGTCATGCGGAGGTAGAGAGAGCCTTTGACTACATTACTTACAATGGTGCGAAGACCTTACATATCCATAATGAATATGGTATCGAAGAAGGCAAGAGAGCTAACTTCATTGTTCTAGATGGTGATAGTGCCTGGGATGCAATTAGAAGAAGAGTTCAAGTATTAGCATCTGTTCGTGATGGTGAATTCTTGTTCAAGAAAAAAGCAACAGAGTTTGATGTAGCTTTGGATATGGATAGATTCTAGTAGATTTATTCATGACTTTTTTGAAAATGTAGTAGACTTATAACATATTTAAATATATAAATGTATGAACTAAAACGGCTGCTATAAGTAGCCGTTTTATTAAGTTATACAGAATTTGAGAATTATCTGCTTTGTTAAGTCATATGGACTTCTCAGGCGAATAAATTTTACTTGGAGAAAATAAAAATGGGTAAGACGTTAAAAAATGATGCGATGAAAGGTTATCTATTAATACTTTTATCCGGAATTCTTTGGGGAACTGGTGGTTATTGGGTTATCCAGCTAAACGCATTTGGTGTTGGACCTGCAATGACTTCTCTTTCGGCACACCTCTTGTCGTTAATTCCTATAGGATTAACTATTTTATTTAAGAAAGGTATCTCTGGTTTTAAAATATCCAAGCGTGGATTAATTTTTGCAATAATCTTAGGTATATTTGGCAAAGGTATTCTAAAAATATCTTATGATGCAGCCACTATCGAGGTTGGACAAAGCACAGCCTGTGTTCTACTTTATACTGCTCCAATTTTTGTAACAGCTATATCTGTATGTTTCTTGAAGGCTAAAGTTCGTTGGAATACCTATATAGCTTTGGCCTTGAATCTCCTAGGAGTAATTTTGATAGTAACTGGAGGCAATTTTAGAGAATTTAACTTGAGTAGCTGGGGAATTATTTTGGGGTTAATTGCAGCCTTTACTTATGCTTTGAATATTATCTTGGGAAGAGCTGCAGGAGAAAATGCAGATCCTCTCGTGGCATCCTTCTATATGATGTTGACTAGTACTACATTTTTATTCTTTGTGGCTAAGCCTTGGCAGATGGCCAATCCAGAAGTGCTTCTCAACGGAAAATTTATTTTCTGGGCAGTTATAAATTCAGTTTTGACAGCAGCTGTACCTAATATGATTTACCTGCAAGGACTGTCATATGATATAGAAGTTCCAAAGGCGGGAATTATTTCATCAGTTGAGGTAATAGTTGCAACATTTATGGGCGTGTTCTTGTTGGGTGAAAATATGAACTTTGTTAGTGTCTTGGGATTATTAATAATGCTCAGCTCTATTGTCTTGTTGAACTCAAAAGTTGAAGAAGTTGAGATTGAGAATTTTGAACTTAAACACGAAGATGTAGAGCGAGTTGAAGTTGAAGTATCAAAAGTCGATCATACTGAAGTCGCAAAGCTTGATGTCGATCATACTGAACTTGAACAAGCAGAATAAGATGTAAGGAAAGATGCCTGGAAATCTTCTAGGCATTTTTTATACTTATCTTTGCAAGTTTTTGACAGCAACAATTTAAACTAATAAGAGAACTTTATATTGGATTTACTAAATAAGATGTGACATACTTTTTAGTATGCAAATCATGGCAAAGGAGAGCTAACAATATGCAAGATAATTACAATACTTTTAATAATAGAAATTCTACAAATAATCGTTTTTATCCAGGATACGCAGTAAATGATGGCGTTTCATATTTTGATGGAGGACTTCTACAACTAGTAATTCTAAAAATTATAGGACTATTAGTTACCGTATTAAGCCTGGGAATATTAATGCCTTGGGCATACTGCAGAGTGTACAGCTGGGAAGCTAGTCATACAGTAATTGATGGCAGAAGATTAGTATTTACTGGAAGTGCGGTCGGTCTATTTGGTCAGTGGATTAAGTGGTTGCTATTGTCCTTTATCACTTTTGGTATTTATGGTTTCTGGGTAGATATTAAATTGAAGCAATGGAGAACTAAACACACTCACTTTAGAAATTAATAGTTTCTATATGCGATAAAATCAAGAGGTTTCAAAAAATACAGACAATAAGAAGGGATAGGTAAACAGCGATAATGGGCAAAAATAACATAGCACTAGGTATAATTGCTCACGTTGATGCAGGCAAAACAACTTTGTCTGAATCTATCCTTTATCATGCTGGGGCAATTAGGAATAAAGGTCGTGTTGATCATGGTGATGCTCACTTAGATATAGATAGCCTGGAGAGACAACGAGGAATTACAATCTATTCTAAGCAAGCATTTTTTCAACTAGGGGATAAAGATTTTTATCTATTGGATACACCTGGGCACGTTGATTTCACCACGGAGATGGAGAGAGTGCTGTTCGTTCTGGACTACTGCATATTGATAATTAGTGCACCAGAATCTGTCAGTCCTAAGGTCAAAGATCTATGGCAGTTATTAGAATACTATCAAGTTCCAACTTTTATTTTCGTAAACAAAATGGACCAGGATGGCATGTCTAGAGACAAAATTTTTGCAGAAATACAAACTGAATTAGGCAGTAAATGCGTTGCTTTCCCGGATGATGTTGAAAATTTCACGGATGAACAGTGGGAAGATATTGCTGTAAATGATGAGAGACTTCTGGAGAATTACCTTGAGGGCAACACGATTGGAAAAGAAGATATTGCTAGACTGATCAAAGAGCGTAAACTTTTCCCCGTATTCTTCGGTTCTGCGCTTAAAGAGGCAGGTATAGAGACTTTTCTAACTGCTATGGAAAGATACATGGAGCCTAGAGAATATACGCAGGAATTCGGCGCACGAGTATTTAAGATTAGTCGAGATGAGCAAAATACCAGACTTACATGGATGAAAATTACTGGTGGTAGCCTTGAAACTAAGAAGACCCTTGATTACCCTGCTTTAGCCACAGATAGTGCAGAAGATCAGGAAGAGACTTAGCAGAATAAATTAATTAGTGAGAAAGTTGAGCAAATCAGAGTCTACTCCGGCGCTAAATATGAGGCGATCCAAACTGCAGAAGCTGGCGCTGTCGTTGCAGTAACAGGGTTAAAAGAATCTTATATAGGACTAGGAATTGGCAAAGAGCAAGAGCGATTAAGTGCTACCAATAGTCCGGTTTTAAAATACAAGATAATTCTTCCTGATGGAGAAGATGCATATAGAGCTTTCAAATTGTTGAGAGCATTCGAGGATCAAGACCCTTCACTTAATTTCCAGTATGAACAAAGAACACAAGAGATAACTGTCAATATCATGGGGCAGGTGCAGATGGAGACACTGCAGAGTAGAGCTCAAGACGAGTTTAATCTAGCTATTGAGTTCTCTGATCCTGATCTAATTTACAAAGAAACAATTGCTGAATCTGTATTTGGTATTGGGCACTTCGAACCACTACGACATTACTCTGAAGTAATTGTGAAACTAGAACCTTTAGCGAGAGGTAGTGGGATCGTTATAGAGAACCAGTGTTCTAGAGATACACTCAAGGCTAATTGGCAGAGTTTAATCCTTTCAACTCTCAAGAGTAAACGACATAAGGGTGTATTGACTGGGAGTGACCTCACCGATGTGAAAATCACCCTCATGCACGGTATTGCTCACGAGAAACATACCTCAAGTGGAGACTTCAAACAGGCGAGCATACGTGCTGTGCGACAAGCGTTGATGCAGGCTGAATCGATTTTGCTAGAGCCAATGTATGAGTTGAACTTAACTATTCCTCAGAACTATTTGGGCAAGGTAATGACAGAAATTGACCTGCTAGGTGGGACTTTGGATGCACCTGAAATGGAGGGAGATTTAGCTACTGTTAAAGGTAGTATTCCGGCAAGAAATTTGGGAGAGTTTACCAGAGATCTGCAAGCATATACTGGAGATGAAGCTAGAGTTTCTTTCAAGTTAGGAGACTATTCTGAAGTAAAAGCTGCGGAGGAGATAATTACTGCTCATAATTATGATCCAGAAGCAGACTTGAACAACCCGGTAGATTCTGTATTTTGTGCAAATGGAGCAGGTTTTATTGTACCGTGGGATGAGGTGGAAGAGTTTTTCCATTCTAAAGATAAACTTAGAGAAATCAAGCTGGCTGAGTTAAATAACAAGAGTTTTTCGAAGACGTACCCAACAGCAACTGTTATTCAAAATCCGTTAAAAGGCACTTCCAAGGAAGCTGGTATAGATCACGCCGAGCGCCAAAGACGTATAGTCAAAGAGGACAATGAACTTAAACAGATCTTCGAGAGGACCTATGGAGCAATAGATAAGCCTAAGAAGAGACCTGAGCGAAGAGAAAATAAACCAGCAAAAACTGCTGCACGAAATTTCAACGATAAAGAAAAAGCTGCCTTAGCAAATAAACTTAATGAGGGACGAAAGTCTTATCTATTAGTTGATGGCTATAATGTTTTGCATGCTTTGCCAGAACTTAAGAAATTATCTGAAACAGATATTAACGCTGCACGAGACAAATTAATTGATATTCTTATAAACTACCAAGGATTTAGGTCAGAGAAGGTCATCCTAGTATTCGATGCTTACAAGGTCAGAGGCGGTCAAGAAAGTGTTGAAGATTATTCTGGCCTTTCCGTTGTCTATACCAAAGAAGCCGAAACAGCAGATAAATATATTGAACGAGCTACTCATGAGAAAGTTAAGCAAAATGCTATTGTTAGGGTTGCTAGTTCTGATGCATTAGAGCAAGCGATTGTGTTTGGTGCTGGGGCTCTACGTATGTCAGCAAGAGAGTTCTGGTTGCACGTTGCTGCTGTTGAAGGTGAGATTAGGGAGATGTTGTAGGGGGGGTAGAGCAGTTAGATTTAGAATTGCTTATTAGATCAAATGGTGGATTTAATTATATTCAAAAGTTATAAAGATAGATGAAATTTTAAAACTGTTATAATGGATACAATTTTATATTTACACTGTAAATGAGTATAAATAAGGAGCAGATAATGAAAACGACTACTTTAACGCAAGCTTTATGGAACTCGGCAGACGTCCTACGTGGTAAAATGGACGCGAACGAATACAAGAACTATACACTTGGTATTATTTTCTATAAATTTTTGTCCGATCAATATTTAGAGGTAGCATGTGATTTCTTGGGAGAAGAAGTTGAAAATTTAAATGAAGCACAAGCTATATATGAGCAAAGTTATGCTAATGAAGAAGAACGTGAAGATTTACTGAGAGAATTGAAATATAAATTTTATTATACAATTGAGCCAAATCTTACCTACATAAAACTTATGCAACGTATTCATAGTAATGAGTTCTTACTAGAAGAGTTAGATCAAGCATTTAGAAATATTGAGCAGTCTAATATTGAGTTTGAAAACTTATTTGCAGATGTAGACTTAATGTCTAGACGCTTAGGCGCAACTCCACAAAAGCGCAATGAAACAATTTCAGCTGTAATGAGAGAGCTAGAAGGCTTAAACTTAGCTGAGGAGAAAGATAACCTCGGTGATGCCTATGAATATTTAATAGGTAATTTTGCTTCTGAATATGGTAAAAAAGCAGGTGAATTCTATACTCCACAACCAGTTTCAAATTTAATGGCTCAAATAGCAGTAATAGACAAAGAAAATAAACATGGTTTAAGTGTTTATGAGATAACTTTACAGGGAATGATACAGAGTTTGGCGGCTGTTGCTTAAAAGAACACTGTAAATAAGGGCTTATTAGAAATTGAAAAATTGTAATATGTGATGTGGAGATCTAGCGTAAGTGGACGCTAGATTTTTTGCTTTTTAGGGGTGTCTGTTTGAGTTTAGGGGGTGTCTTGATTTAGAATGGGGGATGTCAATGGACACCCCTTAAATTAAAGTTGCAGATATTAAATTAATTAGTCGGTTCATTTTAATCGAAAAAATTAGCTCTCTATCAATCGGTTGCGAAGCTCTATCACATTCGGAGAGTCAAAATCATACTTAAAAATGGAAGCGATAATAATCTGATTCCCAGAAAAGTCTCTTTTAAGTATATTCATCATCAACTGGATATTATTTCTATCCACTTCTTTACCACTGGGTGAATCCAAAATAATCGGTAGTTTAATATGTAAATATTTTTCGATTTCGATAATGTATGCTAAGCGAAAAGCAAAAACTGTTTTGTGTAGTACAGCACCAGATAGTTCTTTTAAATTAGAAGTAAACAGATATGATTGCACAATAGAATCGCTGTTCCCTACACCAAGTTCAGAAGCATATTTAACCATATTTTGGTAAAGAGAATTTACTACGCCTGTATTCGACTTGGTTTTGCTAGATATTTCTTGACGAATGGATCTTAGTGTCTTTTCCAAGCGTTTTACTTCTTTATTAATAACACTCGCATTGATAGGGATAGAAGAAACACGTCTATCAAAAATGTCAATCATACTTTCTGATTGGAAAAATGCTAATTGTTCTGTTTCGTTGGTTTGTTCTTTTTGTTTATCTTCTAACTGGTGCATTACAGATTTCAGCTCGGAAGAAGTGATTTTACGTTTGGTGATTAGAAAATCTATAGTATCAGAGAGTCCAACGATACTTTCGGAAGTAACAGGGAATTCTGTTCCATCTGGCAACTGAATAATTAATTTCATTTCAGCCACATATTGTCGTACTCGTTTATTATCTGAAATACTTTTATCAATTCTCCTTAGTTCACTTTGAAGTGCTTTTTGCTGTATCAAAAGTTGTGCTATAACTGCATCAGATTCTTCAGAATAGGAATCAGATACAAGTGTGCCACTTTCTTCTATGATTTTATCACGGTATTTAGCCACACTGAACATCTGACGATATTTGGAGAGTTCCTTAGAAAGCTGTATTTCTTTACGAATCAAATCACTACAATCACAATCGGATAATCCACGAATCAGTTCTTCAATATTAAAGCGAATGCTTCCTATGACGGTACCACGATTAAGAAGTGTCCATCCTTTTTCCTGGTCAGTATAAATTGCTCCAAGAATGTTATTCAATACATCAGTATTTTTCGTTCCAAATATTATTTTATGTAAATCATGCATTTGGTCGGGCAATATGAACGTTTTCTTTTCGTTTGAAATCGTTGCTTCAATAAAATCGTAAGAAAAGCGAGATAAGGTTATTTCGCCAATATTATCGACTAAAATTCGTGAAATAACCTCACATTGGTCAAACTTGATATTTTTAGTATTGGGTATGTTATAACCTAGAGAGTACAGCATGAAGCGTAGAAGGGTAGTTTTTCCCTTACTGTTTTCCTCACTAAAAATAAGATTTACACCATCTGAGAAATTGATAGTGCGTTCAAATAGACCTTCTTTTATTCGAATAGATTGAATGATCACAGATTCACCCCCTGTTTAACCTTGTTAATGGTAATTCTTCGACGAATTACATTATATAAGACAACCTTCGTAAGTCCTTCTAACGTATTGTCGTCGATACAGCCTGAAGAAAATTCTGATTTGTAATTTTCCCAAGAATTGTCAATGAAGTCATTACACTTTTCCATAGCTTTTTTTGTGCTGGGAAACTCAATATAGTCATAAAGTATTTTTGTAAAGAATTCAATGCGTTCACAACAAGAATCGATGGTAGTACTATAAAGTCGAACAATCTCTTCATATACGCCTAATTCAAATTGGTTTAAAAAATCATCTTCGCAGCAATTAATATCTGTCTCATGCACCAATATAGGCCATATAATATCTTTTTTTGACAGCTCAATAGATGGATCTCGTTTTGATCCGTTGGTGAAAAGATTATTATTCCATATCTGGAGCAACCATTTTCCAAGACCCGGTGAATTAACATTAAGGGTACCAATAAAATCATTTATTGCTTGCAAGACAGCTTTGTATCGTTCTGCTTCATCATCTGTTTCGAATGGGAATACTTGCACAGTGAACTTCTGCAAATCAAGAGGATTCTCTATATTAGTAAGATAATTAGTTACTATTTTCTGTGCAGAGGGTGGCAAAGTGGAAAACGCTCTACGAGTAGGGAATCCACTAAAAACACTATGTGAACCCAAATCTTTGAAAGGATTAGGAGAATTGGTGATAAAAATTAATTGCTGTGGCGTTGTTTTCTGAGATCCTTCTGAGAGAGAAATCAGTGCCTTTTTAAGGTTTTGACGGACATTAGAAAAATCATGACTGCTCTTTTCAACAGCCTTTGCTTGCGCAAGAATTTTGAGACCATTATCTAATGTCAGTTCTATATCCTCTGCATTGCCCTCCAGGCGAACAGAGTTTAAATCTTTGATGTTTTCTAGCATGAGAATAATTGCAGCATTCCTCTGAAAATCAAAACCAAACAATACTGCATTAGCACGCCTGTTTACCATTACTATCCCACCTCCTTTGGGGTTATTATATATAGTCCATATAATACTTATAGCTTTTTTACTAACTCATCGATAGCTTTGCTGAATTCAGCCATTCGGCTTTCTTGATTGAAGAAAGGAAGACCGAGAATCGTATATCCTTTACCAAGAATATCGACAATCTTGTGTTCATCTTTAATTTGCGATAAGAATACTTCCTTACATTCATCTTGTAACAGCAACTGTGTTCCTTTTGGTTCAATATACGCTTGTAACGACTTAACTTTTACGTTATCTTTCTTTTGTGAATGCCAAGCAAAAATGACGCCCTAACTAACAAGCAAATATGTCACCTCCTAATAGCTTTACCATATTTAAAGTTACGCCAAGGTGATTTGCTTGTTTCTATTTTAACAGGACTATGAGATTTTTGATTATTTAATTGTTTTTTCTGTTTAGTATTGATATCCTTTTCTACATAATCTTTAGCTTCGATTAGCTTCGATTAGCTTCGATGGTATTTAAGCAGAGATTATTAACTATAACCCTAATGCCAAGCTTATAGCTGTCACAAACAATAATTTGAGTTTTTTGGTTTTAGGGTTATTTTATTTTCTTTAGTATCTATGCTGTATTTTTTACCAGCGTAACTGAAGGTTAGACCTGAATTTAATTGCCTAAAGCTTTGTTGTGAAAATCTTGTGTACAACTCTTCAGCATCTATACTTTTTAAGAAAGAAGATTCGACATTTTCAGGTTCAACTGCAAATTTAGCATTATATTTATTAATAAATTTGAGTAAAAATTTATTCGTGTCTGCGATATTAGAAATACCCATGCGTTTAAGTTCTAAAGGTAATCTATCTTGTAATGTTAGCCAAAGTCTTTCTATTCGTCCTTTAGCTTGAGCAGACTTAGCTAAAATTAAGGAAATTCTTAATTCTCTGCATGCTCTCTTAAAGTTAGGTTCTTTAAAGATGACTCCTGCTAATTGTTCATCTAAGCTAAGACTAGTTTCTTCTTTGGGGTTGTAATGGAATACGGTTCTACTATCAGAATATATAGATAACGGCAGACCATATTTTTTATTCATTTGTTGCATACATTCTGTTTATCCTTTTAAAGTTTCTTCTTTAGCAAAATATAGAGCCAGAATTTCACTACTAGAATCATCAATAATCCCATGTAAATAAACTTTTTCACCAGTACCGAACCAATCGAACTGACTAGCATCTATTTGTACTAACTCACCCTTAGAGCCTCGCCTTTTTCTTGAACGATGATATTTAGGTCTACGCTTCTTGCGCTTTGGAGAGACGATACCTTCTTGCTTTAATATACTATGTAAGCTACTCCTAGATATGTTTATGTTGTAATCTTCTTCTAACACATCTCGAAAGTGAGAGAAGTTATATGCTTTAAATTCATTGAGCGCTAAATTAACTATAAAATTCTTATCTGCAATAGAAATAGCGTTATGTGCCTGTTTTCCACGATTACCATGTAAAACTGCTTCTATTCCAAATTCTTTTGCCTTTCTTTTCAAACGTTGGACAGATCTAACACTTAGACTTAGTGCTGAGGCAGCTTCTTCATTAGTAATTAATCATGAGATTAATTGAGAAATTGTGTTCATTCTAATAATATCTTTGTCATTTACCATAATTTTCATTCCTTTATTTTAATTTATGGGTGACATATTTGCTTGACACTTATACATGACATTTTTGCTTGGAAACTACACAGATGGACTGGATAGGTAGAAGAAATTATAGTTTTGCGGTATAATAACGCTATATTTTCGAGATATTCAAGAGAAAGATATGCAACATGGAATTTCCAAAAGAAATTAAAAGAATCAGACAGAGATGTTTTTTAACACAGCAGGACTTTGCCAAAGAGATACAGGTGGCATTTTCTACTGTTAATAGATGGGAAGGCGGTAAAGCAAAGCCTAACCTTATTGCGATGAAAAATATAAAAGAGTTCTGCCTTAAGAATGATGTGGACTATACAGGTGTTGAAGATGCATGGCTTGACTTTAAGGTAGAGGGAAAATCGAAATGATTAATATAAGAAAACTCGAATCAGAATTATGGGAATCTGCTGATTTATTACGTGCAGGTTCAAAGCTTACATCAAATCAATATTGTATGCCTGTGCTTGGGCTTATTTTCCTACGCTACGCATACAGCAGATACAAAATGGTTGAAGCAGAAATCTTAAAAGGACGTCCATCTCGTGGTGGTCGAGTTATACCTGTTGAGGCAAGTGACTTTGCAGCAAAGAGTGCATTATATCTTCCTAAAGAAGCACAGTATGATTATTTGTTAAATCTTCCAGAAGATATCTCAGCTGCTGGACTTGTTAATAAAGACGGTCATAGCATGAAAAGTTTAGGAGAAGTTGTCAATAACGCTATGCAGCTCATTGAAGATCAAAGCGAACAGTTGGTTGGTGTGCTTCCTAAAAGCTATACTGATTTTTCTGATGAGATTTTAGCAGAACTTCTTCGCATATTTAATAACTCTGCACTTGATGAAGTTGGTGGAGATATTATCGGAAGAATCTATGAGTACTTCTTAAATAAATTTGCAAAGAATATTGCATCAGATGACGGTGTTTTCTTTACACCTAAGTCTCTTGTAAAGATGATTGTTAATATTATCGAGCCTAAAAGTGGAGTCTTACTCGATCCCGCTTGCGGCAGCGGGGGTATGTTTATTCAGTCCGGGGATTTTGTAAATGCTACAGGAATGAATGCTAATAGAGCTATGACTTTTTATGGTCAGGAAAAGGTTGAATATAATGCTCAGCTTTGTCTGATGAATATGGCTGTACATGGACTTACAGGTGTGATTAAATCTGGTGACGAAGCAAATAGCTTTTATCACGATGCACACAACCTTGATGGCTGCTGCGATTACGTGATGGCAAATCCACCTTTCAATGTAGATAAGGTTAAAGCAGAATCATGTGAAAGTGCAAAACGCTTACCTTTTGGAATGCCAAGCATTAATAAAAATAAAGAAGTTGGAAATGCTAATTATCTTTGGATTTCTTATTTCTATAGTTATCTTAACGAAAAAGGTCGTGCAGGTTTTGTTATGGCTTCCTCTGCTACTGATAGTCAAGGTAAAGATAAAAATATCAGAGAAAGCCTTATTAAAACAGGCCATGTAGATGCGATGATAAGTGTTGGAAATAACTTTTTTTATACCAAATCACTACCTTGTTCTCTTTGGTTCTTTGATAAGGGAAAAGCTGATGCACTCAAAGACAAAGTCCTTTTCATTGATGCAAGAAACTATTATACAGTAGTTGACCGTACTCTTAACGAATGGTCTGAATGGCAACTTAAAAATATGAATGCCATTGTATGGCTTTACCGTGGAGAGCTTGATAAATACGTTGATCTTCTTAACGAGTATCGCTCTGCTCTAGGCAGTGATAAAGCTTTCGAGGACCAAGTGCATGAATTATCAAAAAAAGAAAAATCCCTTCGAAAAGAAGCAAAAAAAGCAGTCAAAGCGGCTGAAAAGCGTGAAAAGAAAAAGACTCAAGAGGCCTATGATATAAAGCTAGCAGACCTTAGCGAAACTCTCACAATAGCAAAGGAAGCAAACTGGCTCTACGAAAAATTCGGTGACGGCGTCTATACCGATGTCCCTGGTCTTTGTAAACTAGTATCCATTTCTGAAATTGAAGAAAAGGGCTGGTCACTAACTCCAGGAGCCTATGTAGGTGTGGAACCTATTGAAGATGATGGGGTAGACTTTGAAGAACGCATGACTGAAATTCACAAGGAACTTCTTTCTCTTCATAAAGAATCAAACGACTTGATGGATGCCATCTCGCAGAATTTGAAGGAGATGGGGTTATGATTAAAAGAAGATTAGGCGATATTATTGAAATAAAACATGGATATGCGTTTGATGGGGATCATATCATTACAGAAGATAATGGTATTGTGTTAGTAACACCGGGTAACTTTAAAATTGGTGGTGGATTTAAAGAAGAAAAATGTAAGTTTTTTAATGGGCAAATTCCTGATAGTTATGTTCTGCAAGAAGGCGATTATATTGTAACAATGACAGACTTGAGCAAAACAATTGATACATTAGGTTACAGTGCAAAGATTCCCTGCAATTCAAAACGCATGTATTTGCACAATCAACGAATTGGATTGATTGTTTTTAAGGATGAAGATGTATGTAGAGAATATATTTATTATGTTATGCAGACGCATGATTATCAAAAGTCTATAGCTAATACATCAACAGGAGCTACTGTACACCATACATCACCAACTAAAATTTGTGATTATAGATTTTACTTGCCTGAATATACAGTGCAAAAAAAAGTAGCTGAAATATTAACATCATATGATACTCTCATTGAAAACAGCCAAAAACAAATTAAACTTCTCGAAGAAGCTGCCCAGAGGATTTACAAGGAATGGTTTGTGGATTTGCGTTTTCCTGGATATGAAGATGTGGATCTTGTTGATGGAGTGCCGGAGGGGTGGAGCAAAGAATTGATTGGAAACGTTATAGGTAAGGTTTCTCGTACAAAACAAATTAAAACTGCAGATTACCTATTAGAAGGTTCAATTCCCATTATCGATCAGAGTCGTGATTTTATCGCTGGTTATACAAATGATAGTGAGGCATTGGTGAATACAGGAACACCAGTAATTGTTTTTGGTGATCATACAAGAATTCTGAAATACATTCAGTTCCCTTTTGCAAAAGGAGCAGATGGAACACAGTTGATTATCAGCGATAGAACTAATATGCCACAATCATTATTATATTTGTCTTTGATTGCTGTAGATTTATCCAACTATCACTATGCTCGCCATTTTAAGTATCTTAAGGCAGAATCTATTTTAATTCCGTCACAAGATGTTGCAGATGAATTTGATAGATTGATTTCGCCAATATTATCTCAAATTCAAAAGTTGAGAGAAAAATGTTATGAATTATCTCAAGCTCGTGACCGCTTATTGCCTAAGTTAATGAGTGGAGAAATTGAGGTGTAGGCATGACAAGAATCAATATTGAAGATCAAAAGAAAACTGTGTTTGATTTGAATAGTATACCACCTTTTGAAGAAGAGATGACTTTCTATTACGATGAGAGTGGTAACTGCAGAAAGTTTTCTCTTACGAATACAGGATTTAATAATATCGATGCTCTGAAGGGTGATTTTGTATTAGCTGGTGTTGCACATGAAGGTAAGTCTTGTGACATTGATGTTCCCTCATTATACGCAGAACTAGATTATAAAGAAGGTCAAAAGGAATTAAAGTTCAAACACCTGTATCATAATTCAAGAGACTTCCAATCTTTCATAGGCAGTAAAAGAGCCACAGGATTTTTGAAATGGTTAAGCAAAAGTGGTTTGTATATTCATTACAGTGCGTTGAATAATCTTTATTATTCACTGGTTGATATTGTAGATTCTCTATGGGAAACACATCCTCAGTGCGTCATGTATATGTGGGATATCAAAGGTGCTTTGTATGATTTTGTGATTGAGCATCAAGACGAAGTAATCAATATTTTTATAAGACACACATATCCTGATGTTAAAGATGTATCTGCTTTTTGTAATGAAATATGTTCTTTGATATGGGAATATAATGACGATAGTGAATATGATTCCGGTTTCTTTTTAGAGCTGTTAAGACAAATGCTAAAGACTGCCGGAAAACTTGATAAGTTGATTTTTGTTCAGGATAATGAACCATTTATGCTTATCCAAGAATATTACATCTTCTATACAGAGAGATGTGAAATCTTTAGTAAGTCAAATCACATATTTGACGAAGAACCTACAGTGCAAAAGCAAATAGCTGATTTGGAATTATATGAGAATGGTATTCAATTTAATAACTGGCAGTTTGTAAAGTCACACGAGAATATATACGTACAAGTATCTGATTTGATTGCAGGTCTGTTAAGAAAGTTGTTTATGTTTTTAGATGCAAATTCTTTAACTGATATTGAATCTATTGCAATGAAATTAAATGATGCTCAGGTAAAGAATTTCACATTAATATGGATGCTCATCAGGAAAGCTGATGATAAGTCTCCACTGTTTATAAAGAATGCAAACTCTCAGAAAAATGTTAAAGAAAGAATGATGAAATTACAGCTATTGGGAGTTTCAAATAATAAATTAAAGATAGAGGTGCCCAATCATGAGCTATGATTATTCAGAGAATATTCTTGTTCAGGAAAGTGCAGGTAATTTGCTGCGTGATGAGTTAGGCTGGGATGTTCAATTCGCTTATAATACTGAAGTGCTAGGTAAAAATGGAACTTTCGGTCGAGAAAGCTATAAAGATATTCTTCTTACTCGCTATTTTAAAGAGGCACTTAAAAAGTTTAATCCGTGGATAAATGAAAATCAGATTTTTGAAGCCCAGCAGATTTTAGAAAAGAGATTGTCGACATCTTCACTCCTACAGGTGAATGAAGAAAAATATTTTTTAATTCGTGATGGTATTCCAGTTACAGTAAAAAAGCCAAATGGACAGACTGAAACAAAAATGGCTGCAGTGATAGACTTTAATAATCCTGATAATAATTATTTCCTTGCAATAAAGGAACTTAAAATTCATGGAGATCTATATCGTAGAAGAACTGACATTGTAGGATTCGTAAATGGCATTCCACTTCTCTTTGTAGAACTTAAGAAGACCACAGTAGACGTGCAAAATGCCTATGATGATAACTACACTGATTATCAAGATACCATTCCACATTTATTCTATTACAATGCATTCCTTATGCTTTCAAATGGAACAGAAGCTAAGGTTGGTACACTTGGCAGTAAGTTTGAATTCTTTCATGAATGGAAGCGTCTTGCTGAAGAAGACCAAGGAAATGTTGCTCTTGAAACAATGCTTCGCGGAATTTGTAAGAAAGAAAACTTCCTTGATTTATTTGAGAACTTTATCCTATATGACCATTCTGATGGTCTCACTGCAAAGATACTCGCTCGTAACCACCAATACCTCGGTGTGAACGAGGCGATGAAAGCTTATTCTGCAAGAAATCTTAATGATGGTAAGCTTGGCGTGTTCTGGCATACACAAGGATCCGGCAAAAGCTATTCAATGGTTTTCTTTGCAAAAAAAGTACGACGAAAAATGGAAGGAACGCCAACCTTCGTTATCCTTACAGATCGCGATGAACTTAATACGCAGATCAGTGATACCTTTGAGAATTGTGGACTTCTTGGTAAAAATATAAAGGCTTCTCAATTCATTGCTACAAGTGGAGATGACCTCGTTAAGAAACTACAAGGGAATCCAAGCTTTATCTTCACTTTGATACAGAAGTTTAATAAACCTAATGAAAAGCCTATCTATTCTGATCATGATATCATTATCATGTCAGATGAAGCACATCGTAGCCAGTATGGTATCTTCGCTGATAATATGATGAAGTTGTTGCCTACTGCTGCACGCATCGGCTTTACAGGTACGCCTTTGCTTTCAAGTGATAATATTACTGCTCGTACCTTTGGTGGCTATGTATCAGTCTATGATTTCAAGAGAGCCGTTGAAGATGGTGCTACAGTACCTCTTTACTACGAAAATCGTGGTGAAAAGATTATTGATTTACACAATCCTGAAATAACAAATCAAATTCTTGATGCTATCGAAAATGCTGACCTAGATCTTGACCAACAGGATAAGCTTGAAGCTGAATTTGCAAAAGAGATACACCTACTTACAGCTGAGCCTAGATTAAAATCTATTGCACAAGATGTTGTGAGACACTACTCTGATTTGTGGACAAGTGGAAAAGCTATGTTTGTTTGCTTAAACAAGGTGACTTGCGTTCGTATGTATAATTACGTGCAAGAATATTGGAAAGCAGAAATTAAAAGCTTAAAAGCAAGTTTGAAAAATGCTAGTCAACAAGAGACTCTTGAACTTGAAAGAAAAATAAAATGGATGGAAGAAACTGAAATGGCTGTGGTAATCAGTCAGGAGCAGAACGAAATCCAAACATTCAAAAAATGGGGTTTAGACATAAAAACCCACCGTACTAAGATGGAAAATCGTGAGCTAGATAAAGAATTTAAGGATGCAAAAAATCCACTCCGTGTGGTATTTGTATGTGCAATGTGGCTTACTGGTTTTGATGTTAAATGCCTTTCATGCCTATATCTCGATAAGCCATTAAAAGCTCATACACTCATGCAGACCATAGCACGTGCCAACCGTGTAAGCGAAGGTAAAAGTAATGGTTTGATTATAGATTATATTGGAATCGTAAAAGCTTTAAGAAAAGCTCTTGCAGATTACACTGCTAATGTAAGCGGAAATGCTGGCTTAGATCCTACAATAGATAAGGGTAAACTTATTGATCGCATTATCGAAACTATTGGTAAGGCGAATGAATTCTTGAGTGAGAATGACTTTGATTTAGAAATGCTAATAAATGCCTATGATTTTATGAAACTGTCGTACCTTCAGGAAGCAGCGAATGCAGTATGTGGTTCGATTGAAGATAAAAAAACATATACTACATATGCGTCTGAATTGAATCGTCTTATGAAATATATTGACAGAGATGATGTCACAGGTCACACTCGTAAGCAGTATGAAGCTATTGCAGCTATCTATGCTGAACTGCAGAAAAAGCGTAAGCATATCAATACCACTGACCTTATGGTTGAAATAAATGGAATTATTAGTGCATATGTTGAGATTCAGAATACACCTACTATGGTGCGTGAAGAACCACGCAGATTTGATATCAGTGCAATTGACTTTGACCTTCTTCGTAGAGAGTTCGCAAAGGTTAAGAAAAAGAATCTTTTTCTAAAGGATTTAGAGGAAGTAATCCAGCAGAAACTTGATAGTATGCTTTTTGCTAATCCTGATCGAATTAACTACTACGAACGCTATCAACAAATCATCGATGATTATAACAGTGAGCAGGACAGAGCCACAATTGAGAAGACTTTCATGGAATTGATGGATTTGGCTAATCAAATGAGCCAAGAAGAACAACGCTATATCCGTGAAGGCTTTACAAGTGATGAAGAACTTTCTCTTTATGATATGTTGTTCCGTGATGATTTGAGCAAAACGGACATCAAAAAACTTAAAGAAGTTGCAGCATCACTACTACAGAAAATAAAAATGAAAATTGCTGAATTTAACCATTGGACAGATAAGCAAGAAACAAAAGCAGCTATTGATAATCTTATCCGTGATACCCTTTGGGCAGAATTGCCGGAGTGCTACGATGAGGTTAGCATCTCTATGTATCGTCAGCAGATATATGAGTATGTATATACTCGATACAGAACAGTTGCTTAATAAGGACGGTGAAATATTAATGAATAACCTTTTTTCTTTATTAAGAAACAAAGAAATTATCGCTATCCTTGATGGTGACACTAAATATGGTGATTATGAATTCGATGATTGTACAACTATAAAAATATCAATGCCCTATCTATCCGGATCAGATTTGTGTACTCTGTCCACTTTATTCGGTCTTCCTGCAACATATTCTTGGAATGGTGGAGCATTAAGTAGATGGCAATACCTAGATAATTTACTTGAATATTGTATTAAGAATAATAAATGTTCTAGTCTATTAGCTCATATGTTTTCATTAAACCAATTCTCAAAAAAATTGAATGGGCATAGTGCGAATGAGATAAATGATGCACATAAAACAATCGTATCCACAGTTATTGAGAAAATAAATGGTTTACTATTATTTGGTGGAAATGAACTCGTTATTGTCGGAAATAACTATTTGATCCACCCAATAGGCAATAAAGTCGAAATAGTTGTTCCGGCAATAACAACTATAGATAGAGAATATATCAAAAGTATCTCTTCACGAGCTATGAGAGATATCGAGCAAAATGATTTCGATAGTGCAATAACAAAATCGAGAACCTTATTAGAAGAGACATTTTGTTATGTAATAGAAAAGAAAAATGAGAAGCCTTCTGATAGCGGTGACATTGGAAAACTATATAAACAAGTTAGAACTCTCTATAACATGCATACGGATGCTAACACCGATAGAAGGATTAATACCCTACTTTCTGGATTAAATAACATTGTATTTTCAATAGCAGAAATGAGAAATAAGGATAGTGATGCTCATGGGGTTGGTGCAAATAGGATTCCCATTAAAGAACATCACGCTAGACTTTTGGTAAACGCGTCCATGGTGATGGCTGACTTCATTTTTTCTGTAGAACAAGAAAGCAAATAATCTCACATACCATTTTGGTACTTGAGCATAACAAAACGACCACACAGGAGCTTTCATACTCTTGTATGGTCGTTATTTCTTTTATCACCGCTTGAAGACGTCACTCAAAAACTTTTTTCTTACAATCCCTAAGTGAAGGCTCCTTTGAAAGATGTGTTATTTTTTTACTTGTGTTTTCTATTAGCCTCAAAATACTAAAAAACACTCCACTCCACCTCAATTCGATAGAAAAATCAACCTGCAGTTGATAAAGTTGCTTAAAAACTAAATTACCAGTCGCTTTTTTAAAATTTTAAATCACATATAATTAAAGACAATTAAACAGCTGTAAAGATAAATTTATCTAGAAAAAGTACATAGAATTACATAAAGATAAGTACAAAGATGTTACAAAGAAGATTGCATTAATAGACAAAGATGGCATGAACCATCAAACAAGATCTTCAAAAACATTAAACCAGCTAGAAATTGTTCTGGCTCCACATAAACAAAAGGAGAAAACCATGAGAAAGAGCGACTTAAATACGAAAGTTAATCCACACACTCAAGAACCTGCAAACAAAACCACCTCAACCAAGAAGACTCTGATAAGCCAATTCTACAAGAATAACAAAAAATACTTTGTAATTTCAATAGTAATGGCAATATTATCAGCTTCAGAAGGGATTTTTCTTTCTTGGATTTTGCAACAATTAACAGACGTTGCTACAAAGACTTCGCCATTCAGTTTCCAGCAGATGACAATAATCTTAGGGTTATTCTTGCTAGTAGTAATACTGATAGAATTCAGTGATGCTCGTATATTTCCAAGGTATTTAAGAAATGCTTCAGCCAACTATAAGAATTTTATTTTGGCAAGAATTATAAACAAAGGCATTACAGATTTTAGCAGTGAAGATTCATCTAGATATGTCACAACATTGACTGCAGATGCTAGCTCTATAGAGGATAAGTACATAAAGAGTAATATCAATATTTTGACATATACAGTCAGCTTCTTTGGAGCTTTGGGAATGATGCTTTATTACTCTCCAATGATGACCCTAGTTTCTGCTATTCTCACTGTGTTGCCGATAATTGCCTCCATGATTACAGGTAATAAGTTGATTGAAGTAGAGAAAAATATTTCTCAGAGGAATGCGAGCTTTATTGCTACGATTTCGGACTTTACTAAAGGTTTCCCACTTGTCAAAAATTTCAAGGCTGAAGCGCCAGTATTAGATAACCTCTTGAAGAGCAATGTTGAATTGGAGAATGACAAGGAATCTGGATATAGAACTAACCTTAGTGTAAGAGCAATTTCTGGTATTGCAGGGGCTATTAGTCAACTTGGTGTAGCTCTCTTCGGTGTCTATTTGATCCTGCAGGAGGGCACAGGTTTTACTCTTGGTATGATGATAGTTTTTATTAACCTTATGAATTACATAATCCAGCCAATAGCTAATCTTCCAGGGATTATTTCTGAGAGAAAAGCTGCTGTAGCTCTTATAGAAAAAGCTGCCGAATTAATCGATTCAAATGCAGTTGTTGAAGGCGATGAAGATCTAGGAAAATTACAAAATTCAATTAAGTTAGAGAATATAAACTTTGCCTATGAAGAGGACAAAACAATTCTAAAAGATATTAATTTAGAATTCAAAAAAGGCAAAAGCTACGCCCTAGTCGGAGCGAGTGGCTCTGGTAAATCAACTTTGCTTAAGCTATTGATGGACGAAGTCAGACCAGATGCAGGCCACATTCTCTATGACGGTATAGAGTTGAACGCTGCTAGACTTGACTCAGTTTACGAAGAGATTAGCATGATCCAGCAAAACGTGTTTATCTTCAATGCTTCAATTTTGGATAACATTACAATGTTCCAGGATTTCCCTGCAGAGGAAGTTCAAGAAGTTATTAGAAGATCTTCTTTGGATAAATTAATCGCAGATAAGGGTATGGATTATCTTTGTGGAGAGAATGGTAAAAATCTCTCTGGTGGTGAGAAACAAAGGATTTCTATAGCGAGGGCCTTGCTCAAAGATTCATCAATCATTTTAACTGATGAAGCTACTTCTTCCTTGGACAAAGAAACTACTTATCAAATTACTAAAGATATTTTGGGGCTAACTGAGAAGACAAGAATTATGGTTACACATTCTTTAGATGAAAGCTTATTAAAGAAATACGATCAGATTATTGTTCTTAGAGATGGTAGGGTAGTAGAGCAAGGAAGTTTTGAGGAATTACTAGCTAACGATAATTACTTCAAGAGCTTCTATAGCATATCTTAGTTTTGCGCAATTCAAAAAAGTTTCTCCAACATATCTATTCGAAAAAAAACAAAGAAGCCCAACAGGCAATGTTGGGCTTCTCTGTTTCTGTAAAAGAAAATATCATTGAAAGATGTTCATCACATCTCTTCGATTATTATACATTTCTTTGCTCTTTATTTCTAAGAATTTTCTTTGAGGTGTTTCTTGGGAATGGTTCCGCACGTAGAACTATGTCTTTGACCTTCTTGAAGTTTTGTAGTTCCTTATTGGCTTTGCTTATTGCATCCTTGACTAGTCCTTCAGCAACACTTCCTGTTAAAACACTAGTATCTATATCTTTTGCGTTAGTTTCTAGAACTTTAGCTAGTTCCTCAACACTAGGGAAAACCTCAGCAGTAATAATTTGTTCGCCGTACTCGTCTCTTTCGCCGTAGACAACTACTTCCTCAATGATGTTTTCTTTGAGGAGAACGAACTCTATTTCTTCTGGGAAAATATTCTTACCGTTCTTGGTAACAATGATATTTGCTTTACGACCAGTTATATAGATGAAACCTCTATCATCGATGTAACCGTAGTCTCCGGTGTGGTAGAATCCTTCTGAGTCAATAGCTTCTGCAGTTTTCTCAGGGTCTTCGTAGTAACCGAGCATGACGTTCGGTCCTCGAGCGATGATTTCTCCAATACCATTTTCGTCTTCATTTATTATTTTAACTTCGACGTGAGGTGTAGGTAGACCCGCTGAAGCATGTTCTTTGTATTTAGGACGGTTATTAGAGATTATCGGTGAGCATTCAGTTACACCATAACCTTGAATTGCTGTAATTCCCCAGTCATTAAAGTCGGCTAAAATTTGAGGTTCAATCGCTGCACCACCACAGACGAGCAGACGTAAGTGTCCACCAAGACCTTTGTGAATTTCAGCGAAAATTTTGTCGTTGAAGTTTAATTTGATTTTATTTAAAGCTTTCGCCAAGCTTAAACCTAGCTTATATTTCTTAGCTACCTTAGCGTCTCCTGTAGCTTTACGCAGAATTGTCTTGTGGAGAGTTTCTAACAACAAAGGTACAGCAATAAGAATTGAAGTTTTCGATTGTTGTAGATTTTTTGCAATATGACGTAGACCATCGTTCATGGCAATTTTACCACCTCTTGAAAGTGGCAAAAGGAAACCTGCTGTTGCTTCAAAAGTGTGGTGAAGTGGAAGAACTGATAACAGGGTATCGTTTTTATCAAATTCTACAGTTAGACATACATCATAGATATTTACACAGAGGTTGTCGTGGCAGAGCATTACAGCTTTTGACTTAGCAGTTGTACCTGAAGTAAATAGCAATACAGCTAAGGCACGAGGGTCAATAGGCAAGTTATCGTATTGTGTATTTCCGTTTGCTCTTATTGAATTACCGGTATTAATTAAATCCCATAAGAAGAAAAGATCTTTGTCTTCTCCAGCCAACTTAGAGCTATTCTCTGTTGGTAGGTCATAAGAAACTAAATTCTTAACTTGTTTGATATTATCTGCGATTCCAAGTAGTTTATCTTCTTGGGAACGTGAGTAGAATATTGTATTAGCACCAGAACGATTGATCAAGTTTTCTACTTCATTAGCTGGGAGCTCTTTGTCCATTGGTGCAATGATTGCCAAACCACAAACTGTAGCGAGATAGGTAATGTACCATTCATAGCGTGTTTCAGCTAGGATGATTACTTTATCATCTTTGCTTATGCCTAAATCGAGCATAGCAGATCCTAAGGCTTTGCGATCTTCATTAACTTGTCTATAAGTAATTCCACGATACTCGTTATCAGGGTTTATTCTGAAATTAATTGCTGCCTCGGATCTAGGATCTAATTCACGTAGAGCAACTGGGTCTTTGAGTAAAAAAGCGTTCTCTTCTGCGTACAAGCTTGCGCTTCTCTCAATCATTTCACGTAAATCTCTGGACCTATAAGATTCGTGTAGTGGGTATGAATACATCTTTTCATTGTTTTGAAACATGGTTTACCTTCTTTCTAATTAGAAAAAGTTTCTTAAACTTCTTTTTTTCTTATTCTTCTAAGCTCTTAAGTTTCACTTTTTAAGCTTAGGTATTTGAATTATAACAAAATACTTTGATAGTCAAAGTATTTTTCTGACAAAATAAAACTCCATACGCATAAATTCATGAAAATTTAATAAATATGGAGTTCGATTAAGCGGTTTAACAAATTTAAAATTTAACAATTATCAATTTAACAATTTAGCGATTCAATTACTAAACGTTTTTTTGATGTCTATTACGCAAGATCTTATTAGAAGTATTTCTTGGGAAAGGTTCCGTTCTAATATGGAAGTCACGTACTTTTTGCTGAGTGTTTAATTCTCTATTAGAATTTTTAATAGCTTGGTCTACAGCATCTCTAACTTCTGGAGCATTTAGATCTGTTGTTCCAAGGACAGATTTTACATAGTCAGCATCTGGGAAAATTTCTGCAGTAATTATTTGCTCTGATTTCTCATCACGCTCACCATAAACGACAACTTCCTTGATAATCTCATTACGCTCTAGAACGAATTCTACTTCTTCAGGGAAGACGTTTTCACCATTCTTGGCAACGATAATATTTGCTTTACGACCTGTGATATAGATGAAACCTCTATCGTCGATATAACCGTAGTCTCCTGTGTGGTAGAAACCTTCTGAGTCAATAGCTTCGGCAGTTCTCTCTGGATCTTGGTAGTAGCCGATCATAATGCTTGGACCACGACCGACAATTTCTCCAATGCCATTGGCATCTTTATTGATGATTTTGGCTTCCATTGATGGTATTGGCAAACCTGCTGAAGCTGAGTCGTAGTACTTCTCACGGTTCAGAGCAAATATAGGTGATGACTCAGTCAGACCATATCCTTGAATTGCAGCAAAGCCTAGATCATTGAAGAAGTCTAGAATTTTTGGCTCAATGGCTGCACCACCAATAACAATGTGTGTTAATTCTCCACCAAACATATCGTGAACAGATTTGAATACTTTTTTGCGTATATCAATACCAAACTTTCTTAAGAAGCGAGTTAGTTTCAGACCAAATGAGAATTTCTTGGCTAATTTAGGGTCAGCGTTAAGTTTACCCTGAATTGTTTTATAAATAGCTTCAAGAATTGCAGGAACCATTAGAAATAATGTTACTTTTGCTTGATCAGCGTTCTTGACTATGTGTCGTAAACCGTCGCCTACAGCAATTGTGTTACCTAGATAAATCTGAATAAGGAATCCGCAAGTAGCTTCGTAGGTGTGATGCAAAGGTAAAATAGATAGGCAAGTGGCTTCTTTTAGGTCAACCATACTTGGAGCACCATTTACAACTGCACAGATATTTTTGTGACTGAGCATGACGGCCTTAGATTTTGAGGTGGTTCCAGATGTGAATAGCAAAATACTGAAAGCTTCTGGATCTAGCTCTAGTTTATCATAGGATTTGTCTTGCTCTCTAATAGCGTATCCTTTTGCTAATACGTCCCAGAAATAAACTTCGGGATGATTGGCAGCAAGGTCAGCAACATAATCCATATTTATGAAGTTTTTAACAAAATTTATCTCGCCCAAGTTAGCCTCAACTTTATCAGCAGTAGCCTTAGAATAAATTACTGTGTTGCATTGAGCTCGCTCGAGGTTATTAAGAATCTCAGCTGGGCCTAAATTCTTATCTAGTGGAACTACAATGGCTAAACCATTAACTGTTGCGAGATATGACACATACCATTCATAGCGTGTTTCAGCAACGATTGCAACTTTATCATCCGATTGAATGCCTAGTGATTTCAAATAAGAACCAAAAGCTCTGACATCGCTCGCATACTGCTTGAAACTAATCGATCTATACTCATCATTAGGATTTGGCTTATATGCTAGTGCAGCTTCAGACTTTGGCTCAACTTCACGTAGTGCAACCGGATCTTTAATTAGAAAAGCAGCTCTCTCTCCATATAGCTCTTCTGATGTGTTTAGCATCTCACGCAAATCTCTAACCTGACGTAAGTCCATAAGAGGATATTTATAAATACCGTACGACATACAACACTCCTTTAATTATTGGATTTAACAGACTCAACTGTATCAACATTTCGTTGTGCTTTGTTTCTCAGAATTTTTCTGGAAGTGTTTCTTGGGAAGGGCTCATCCCTTAGTTCTACAGCCTTGACACGTTTGTAAGGGACCAAGTTTAAGTTGGCTGAATTAACAACTTCACGCACTCTTTTTCTAACTTTTTCTGAGGTCAAAGCTTCGCCCTTGAGGTTTGGATCTTTCTCAATAATTTCCGCGTTTGGATAAACTTCTGCAGTAATGACTTGTTCACCGGAAGCATCACGCTCGCCGAAAACGACAATCTCAGCAATTATTGGGTGTTCTTGTTGAATGACAGATTCAATCTCTTCAGGGAAGATGTTCTTACCATTTTTTGTAACTATTATATTAGCTTCACGACCAGTAATGTAGACGAAATTCCTATCATCTATATATCCGTAGTCTCCAGTGTGGTAGAAGCCATCTTCGTCTATAGCTTTTTTGGTCAATTCTTCATCTTGATAATAGCCGATCATTATACTTGGACCACGACCTATAATCTCTCCTATGCCTTTGTCATCTGGGTTAATAATCTTAACTTCAGTACTTGGCATTGGCAATCCTGTAGCAGCGTCTTCATGATAATCTGGTCTATTAACAGCAAATATAGGAGATGCTTCTGTCAGTCCATAGCCTTGGAACGCATTTAATCCCCATTCATTCAGCTCACGTAGGATTTGTGGCTCTACGGCTGCACCACCACAAATTATATAGCGCAATTTGCCGCCAAAAGTATCATGGATGTTTTTGAAAACTTTTTTACGTATATCAATATTAAATTTATTTAAGAATCTTGTAACTCTAACAGCAAGATTGAATTTCTTTTCTAAGTTTTCGTCGGCTTCAATTTTTTTCTTGACTTGTCTATGTATAGTTTCTAGTAGTAAAGGTACTGCAATCATGACTGTGACTTGGGCCTGTTGCATGTTGTGGGTAATATGACGCAGACCATCACACATAGCAACTGTACCACCGAAATAATGTGGAATCAGGAAACCAGCTGTAGCTTCATAAGTATGGTGCAATGGCAATACAGAAAGCACAGAGTCATTTTCATCGAACTGAATCATTCTACAGGAGTCCATAACGTTGGTGATTAAGTTCTTGTGGCTAAGCATTACTGCCTTGGCAGTTGATGTAGTTCCTGATGTGAAGAGGAGTACAGCCAGTGCCTCTCTATCTATTGGTAACTTGTCATATTCGAAGTTTGCCTTGTCTCGGAGTAAATTTCCTTCATCGATTAAGTCCCAGAAGAAATCTAGTTTGGCGCCTTCAGGTAAACAAATCTTGGTCTCTTCGCTTGGCAAATCGTAAGAAATGAAATGTTTAGCAAATTTTAGATTATCCTTAATTGCTTTAAGCTTGCTCTCTTGCTTACTAGTGAAGAAGATTGTGCTAGCTTCAGATCTGTTGAGTAAGTTCTCCAACTCATTATCCATTAGAGCAATATCCATTGGGCAGACAACAGCAAGTCCAGAAACGGTGGTTAAGTAACTAACGTACCACTCATAACGGGTCTCGGATAGGATTACAACTTTCTCATTCATATTGAGACCTTGATTGTGCAAAGCAGTTCCTAGAGCAAGTCTGTCGTTATTAAACTCAGAATAGCTTACGCCTCTATAATCGTCCTTAGGATTGACCTTGAAGTTCTGTGCTTCTGGAGATCTAGGATCAAGCTCTCGCAAGGCTACAGGATCTTTGAGAAAATAGGCATTTTTGTCTGCATATTTCTCAGCACTGTTTTCTGCCATCTCACGTAAGTCATTTAATTCAGTAACTTGGTGTAAAGGATATTTATATATTCTTTCATCATTTCTAAACATAGTTTTCTCCATAAGTATTATTGCAAACTAACTATTTTAATTGCTCTTCTAGAATCCATTTAATTAGTTCTCAAGAGCTCGACACCTATTATTCTATAATTCTAATTTATTTTCTAAGTTTAACTAATGCTTTTAGTGAATCATGCTCTTCTTGTTTATTAGATTCGATTAAATTATCTAAGAATTTAATGTAGACTGCAAGTGAATAATATTCATTGGTCTCTTCAACTATACTTGCTTCAATTGATACGAGATCGCCTTTGACCAATTCGCTCGTGTAATTGACCTCGAAACTTTCTATGTCCAAGCCTAAATTGAGAAAGTCCACAGCGTTTATAACCATATTTATATAGCGTGTATTATTTACGTGATTGTTAGCATCGAGATCGCTACAGCCGATTAGGTATTTATAGCTAATTTTATTGTCATCTTCAGGAAGGCTTGCTTTAATACTTTTTAGTTTAGCATTTGTAGTTTTGACCGGAAGGATGAACGGATTTTCTTGGCTTGCTACTATCTCATTACTTGGGATAATTGTCCTGGAACTTAGATCCATAATTGACCAGAAACTTCTAGCTGCAATTATTGCTTCATTATTTTCATTAAATACTAAGAATTCACGGTAAAAACCGACAGCACTTTGCTTAGATTGCCAGGTGTATACTCTAATATTATCGTATTTGTTGGGCAAAGCTTTAATATCCAGATCAATTCTATTCAATATCCAAGTTTGGTTTTTGCTACGCATATCAGTATAATGAATGCCGATGTTCTCGCTATGTTCGCCCGCAATTACCTCGAAAAAAGAAAATATAAATGCCAAATGAACCTTGTCTTTGTTGTCACTTTGACTAGATTCAATGTGAAACTTTTTGTAAGCGAGCAGATTTTTCTTAAAAAAGTAATCCTCAATATTTCCAGAATTTAAGTATGCTTCTTCAGTGTTATAAGCCTTGTCAGCAGCTACATTCTGTAGAGCTTCCCTAAATTCTTGTAGATTATTAAACTTCATACGTCAATTCCTTATCTAATAAATTAAATACATAGCCAAAATTCTAACACAGAGTAAACACTGTTAGTGTTGATTTGCACTCACTTCACAATTGTTAAAGAAAATGTAAAAACTCCGAATCTGGCCTAGGGCGAGTTGTAAAATAAACTGAAATAATAAAGGCTCAAACAATCCTGTACAATGTTAATTGGAAAAACGAAACAAAGGAGGATCGTATGAGCCAATTACATTATATCAGGAAAAGAGAAGCAGGTCAGCATTTAACAATAGAAGATAGAAAGCATCTAGAGTATTTATATAATGAGAATTTGAAGCGACCTAAAAAAGATAAATTAAATCAAAAAGAGTTAGCAAAGATATTAGGCTGGAGTGAAGCAACTCTATCTAGAGAACTAAAACGCGGTAAAGTCAAACAAAAGAATTCTATGCTAGAAGAATACACAGCATATTCCTCTGTAGTAGCTCAGAAAACAGTAGAAAAAACTTGGAGTAATAAAGGACCATCTTTAAAGATTAGTAACGACCATATATTAGCCAAAATAATAGAAAACATGCTAATAGGAAAAGAGATGAATAGAATAAATAATCTTAAATTCTCTCCAGCAGCAATAACAATGTATTTTGACAGAGTTGGCTGGCCTACAGATAAAAGACTTTGTACTAGAACTATTTACAACTATGTAGAAAAAGAAGTCTTCCTAGAAGTAACAATGAAAGACCTTCCACGTAAAGGAAATAAACCTAGACAAAGAAAACGCTATATAGAAAAGCGCTTATCTCCACCAGATAAGAAGAGAATAAACCATAGACCAAAAGCTATAGAAGAGCGTACAGAGACGGGGCACTGGGAGATGGATTGTATAGAGTCTAGTAAGGGAGATAGGACTTGTTTATTGACACTTGTAGATCGATGTACAAGAGAATGCATTATTTTAAAGATAAATACGCAAAGACAAGAATCTGTAGTAAAGAAGCTTAATTCTATAGAAAGAAAACTAGGAGCAAGAGCATTTAGAGAAAAGTTTAAGAGTATAACGGTAGATAATGGAGCAGAGTTTCAAGACTGGAAAAGCATGGAAAAATCTATACATAGTGAGAAATATAGAACTAGTGTTTATTATGCGCATGCATACTCATCTTGGGAGCGAGGAAGCAATGAAAATCTAAATGGATTTATCCGATATTTTATTCCTAAAGGTACAAAACTAAAAGATATACCACAGAGAGAAATAAATAAATTAGAGGAATTTATTAATAGTTACCCAAGGAAAGTATTAGAAGGAAACAGTGCAAATAGTAAATATTTAGCCATAGCGTAAACAATTAACATTGTACAAAAAACAATTTCAGTTTATGTTGCACTTTACACCGAATCTGGCCTAGTACAGAAATTATTGCCAAAATTATTATGGTAAAATATAATTAAACAAGGAAAACAAAACTCTTCCTTAATTATTAGGATAGGAGGTTATTTATGGATCAAGCTTGGATTTTTTGGTTGGTTTTAAGTCTATTATTTTTGGCAGTTGAATTAGGAACAGTAGCACTGGTAAGTATCTGGTTTGTTCTAGGAAGTGTGGTCGCTTTGTTCGCATCACTTTCTGGCATGAGTCTTACCTGGCAGATAGTTTTAATGTTAGTTGTTTCGGGAATAGGTCTAATAATTTTCTTGATGGTTAAAGATAAGCTAAACATCGGCAAAAATTCACATGTGCCAACTAATGTAGATGCTTTAATCGGAGAAGAAGCAGTTGTAATTGAAAAGATTAATGCTCTGGATAATAAAGGTTTGGTAAGAGTGAAGGGCAGAGAATGGAGAGCGGTTGCGAATCCAGAATCTGAAGAAATAGAAGTAGGTGAGATAGTTAAAATTTTATCTATACAAGGGGTTAAATTAATAGTTTCTAAGTAATAGAAGAAATCGAAGAAAGCAGAAAAACAAGAGAAACATTTAGCGAGAAGCAAAGGAGGTAATAAATGAGTTTATTAATTTTTGGAATTGGTGCCATGGATATATTCCTGTTGATACTACTTATATTGGTAGTCTATTTGGTTCTATCCTGCGTAAAAATTGTTCCACAAGCACACGTTAAGATTATCGAGAGGTTAGGATCATACCTGACAACTTGGGAGGCAGGTTTGCACTTCAAGATGCCTTTCGTAGATAAGGCTGTACACACAGTTTCTCTCAAAGAGCAAGTTGCAGACTTCAATCCACAAGCTGTTATCACCAAAGATAACGTTACCATGAGAATTGATACAGTTATTTTCTACCAAGTAACAGACCCTAAATTGTTCACTTATGGTATAGATAACCCAATCAACGCTATTGATAATTTATCATCAACAACTCTGCGTAACATTATTGGTGATTTGGAACTTGATGAGACTTTGACATCTAGAGACGTTATCAATACTAAGATGCGTGAGATTCTTGATGATGCTACAGATCCATGGGGTATCAAGGTTAATCGAGTTGAGTTGAAGAATATTTTGCCACCTCCTGAGATCCAAGATGCGATGGAGAAACAGATGAAGGCTGAGCGTGAGAAACGTAAGAGTGTCTTGATTGCCCAAGGTGAGAAAGAATCTGCAATTCTAAGAGCTGAAGGTGAAAAAGAATCTGCAGTCTTGAGAGCGGAAGCTAATAAAGAATCACAAATTCGTATAGCTGAAGGTGAAGCTCAAGCTATTCTCAAAGTTTACGAGGCACGTGCTAGAGGTATGGAATTACTTAAAGCAGCTAAAGCTGATGAAGCAGTTCTAAGCTTACGTGCAATGGAAGCTATGGAGAAGGTTGCTGATGGTAGAGCAACTAAGATTATCGTCCCATCAGAATTGCAAAATATGGCAGGATTAGTTTCTGCAGTTAAATCTATAGCAGACACTCCAGATCCTGAGTTAGACGAATCTGCAGTGGAAGAGCTCAAAGAAGATACATCCAAGAGTCATATCCCTAACGTAAGTTTGGATATGGATAGAGATTTGGATAGTGATGAATAGTAAATGATTTTAATATATTAAGTTACAGTATAACTTTAGGAGCAGATTCTTATCTGCTCCTTTTTAATTTCAATGAAATTGCTTCAACCATGATATGTTTAATCTTTACTTAAACTATTTCAGCTTCAATATATTGTATAATGAACTAGCTAAATATAGGAGAGGTTAGTAATGACAAAGGATAGATACAAACACAATAGTGAAGAGAAATTAGATTTAAAGATGGCTGGAGTAGAACCTACAAATGCCAATTCTGAATCTGACAATCCTGTTCTAGAAGAATTTCTCAAGAAACGTAGAGCAAAAAGATTCCTACTAATTATCTTAGTAATTTTTGCCCTAGCATTTCTAATCTTCGTAACTCCATTAAAAAAGGGTGAAATACAGAGAACTTATAAAGCTTACGACGTCATCAATAAGAAAGAAATGACCGTTTATCTCAATATTTGGCAAGAACATAAACTACTTGGTAAGAATGAAATAAACGGACACATAACAATATATGAAATTGCCGATGAAACGAAGCAGAAAAGTTTAATGTTTACTGGGCAAAGCGCTTACGATATCTATACACGAAACCGTGAACTACAAAATGCGAAAATGCTAGAATCAGCAGGCAGAGCAGATCGAATAGAAGCAGCTTTGGAAGCTAATTCTAAGATTGTAAATGATGAAGTACAAATTAAGTCAAGGTACTCATATTTATATGCAGATAAAGGTTTAGAACACCTCATCCTACTTGGCGATGCCGAAAAAGCTGAAAATGATATTTTTATTATTGCTAGAATAGATGATGTGATTACAAACGCTGAAGTAATAGAGAAAATGCAAAACACTATCAAACTTTATCCTGACGATATACAATTTATGCAAGATATATTAGCTGCAAATACTCAGGTAATGAAATAATGCGAGGTTATGAGTGGAAAGATTAGAATTATACGATGCAAGATTATTAATAGCTATTCAACAATTATTTAAGAATAAATATTTGGACAAGTTTTTTAAGATTTATACTCACTTAGGCGATGCCGGAGCGATCTGGATTGTTCTAGGTTTAGCTTTTATGTCATTTAAACAAACTAGAAGATCAGGGGTTTTAATGATTGGAGCATTGATAACAACTTGGTTATTTTCTAGCTATATCCTCAAGACAAGCTTAAAGAGAGTTAGACCATACGAGAAACACAAAGAAGTAAGGCTGTTAATAAAAACGCAAAAAGACACATCTTTCCCTTCTGGACATGCAGCTTCATCAATAGCTTGTGCCACAGTAGTGATGATTACTGCTGGGGGAAGTATTGGTATTCTTTGTCTAGTTTTGGCACTTTTAATGGCATTTTCTAGAATATATGTTGGGGTACACTATCCTTTAGATGTAATAGTTGGTAGCTTGCTAGGATTTATAATTGCAGCTTTAACCTGCTTGATTTTTTACTTGTAAATCACGATTATAAAAGTTGTTTGTCGTTCTGCTTCAATGCCCATAATCTAGGCATAAAGCTATAGAAAAAAACTTTTGCATACACAAGCAAAATGAACTTATAGTATAATAAGTTTTAATCGTAAAAGTAGATTTACCTGCCTTGGTTTTAATAACTTGAATTTTATTTAGAACAATAGGGTAAAATACATAATATCTTAGATTTTTCATAATATCCAAAAATATCAAGGAGGCAGATATGAGAAACGTAGAACACATTAATAAGAACATTAAATTAATCTTAGAGCAGAAAGGTGTAGATACAGTAGCTTTCGCTGAAGAATTAGAAGTAGAGCCAGCTCTTGTAGAAGCATGGATTAGTGGAGCTGAATTGCCAAGCTTAGAAATATTACCAACGATAGCTGAAGCACTTTCTTTAAGCATTGATGATTTGTTTAGAGAGAACTTAGAGCCAGAAGAAGCTGAGTCTCATTCTGCTAGTGAGAAGAGTATTATCTATGCAGAGGACGAACGTGATCCTAATAGAATCGACTTAATCAATGAAATCAAAAATGTAGACTTGATCCTAGATGGTTCCAACAAAGTCGTAATCCGTGAATCAGAAGACGGAAGATCTCGTTTGCATGTATATGGTGATGATGACTTTAGAGATGCAGTTTCATTCTCAGAAGATGAGGAAACACTTAAACTTAAGGTTATGAGTGGTGTTGAGAAGGGCACATTCCTAGGTATTAGCTTCGACTTCTCAAGTAGTGGTTCAAACAATCTCGTAATTGTAGAACTACCAGCAGAAGTAGAGAAGGTAGTAAGAGCCAGCATTTCTGGTGCTCCAGAGTTAGAGATTGAGACCAATCTAGAAAAATTAGAGTTTGAGATTAGTGGTTCAGCTGACGTTAAAGCAGACCAAGTTACAGACTTTATTAGCAAGATTTACGGTGCAGCTGATATAGAGGTAGATAAAGTAGATAACTTCGACCTAGATATCTTGGGTTCTGGTGATGTTAAGATAAACTATGCACGTGGTAATGGTAATGTTAGAATCCAAGGTTCTGGTAACGTAGAGCTAGGTGATAGTGTTATGGAAGACTTGGATATTTCTATCAGTGGTTCTGGTGATTTCAAATCTGATGTCAGCGTAAATAACGTTGTAGCTAATGTTATTGGTAGTGGTGACATTGTAGTTAGAGAAATTCGTGGTGAAAGAAGTTTCCACAACTTAGCTGAAGAGAATTTCACTGTTAAATCAGAGTAGAAAGTGAGTAGTTTCACTAATGAAACGAAATAACAGAAATCAAGTTGCAAAAATAATTTCCATAGTGCTGGTAGGAGTTCTAGGTTTAGGACTAATATCAGGTGCTGTGATTAGTATGGTTGCAATGCTTGGAAATTAAAAATTGAATAAATTAAACATTAAATAATAAAGCACAAGAAATGCTGAGAGGTTGATATGCAAAGCTTCGAGAATTTAGGAGAGTTTTATTTAGGTAAAGTTGTAGACCTAGAAACAATGAAGAGCAGTGAGCAGTATTACCTTTACAAATCAAAAGATCTGACTACCCATGCAATCTGCGTGGGTATGACAGGTTCAGGTAAGACTGGTCTATGTATAGACTTATTGGAGGAAGCAGCAATAGATGGTATTCCTGCTTTGGTTATTGATCCAAAGGGTGATATGGGAAACCTCATGTTAGCTTTTCCGGATTTTTTAGCAGAAAACTTCGAGCCTTGGATTGATACTGTAGAAGCTAGTAGACAAGGATTAACTACTCAGGAAGCTGCAGCACAAGTAGCAGAAAACTGGAAAAATGGTTTGGCAGATTCAGGCATTGACGGTGCTAGAGTTCAGAAATATTTGGATAGTGTTGAATTAAATATTTACACACCAGGTAGCAATGCAGGTAAACAATTATCAATAATAGATGTAACAGACTTACCTAGTGATGCAATTTTAAATGATGAAGAAGCTCTTAATAACTACGTAAGTTCAACCGTATCAAATATTTTGTCCCTCTTGAAGATTGATAGTGATCCTTTGACATCAAGAGAACATATTTTATTATCATATATTTTCTTAGACAAATATAAAAAACGTGAGAGTTTAGGTATCACGGAATTAATTCAAGCGATACAAAACCCAGGATTTGATAAATTGGGTGCCTTGGACTTGGAGTCTTTTTATCCGGAAAAAGATAGATTTAGACTTGCAGTTCAACTAAATAATTTAATGGCCTCACCAAGTTTTGCTTCTTGGCTAAAAGGTGAAGCACTGGATGTTCAAAATCTCTTGTACACAAAAGAAGGCAAGCCGAAAATATCTATAATCTCCATTAACCACTTATCTGATGAAGATAGAATGTTTATTGTAACAGCTATTCTTAATAAGGTTATTTCTTGGACAAGAGCTCAAGCTGGTACTTCTAGCTTGCGTGCTATCTTGTACATGGATGAGATTTTCGGATACTTCCCACCAGTCAGCAATCCTAGTTCAAAACAAGCTTTGTTAACTCTGCTAAAACAAGCTAGAGCCTTTGGTTTGGCAGTAGTTTTGGCAACTCAAAACCCAGTCGATCTAGACTATAAAGGTTTATCTAATATTGGATCATGGTTCATAGGAAGGTTGCAGACTGAGCAGGATAAGAACAGATTACTCGATGGTCTACAGAGTGTTTCCAACGAATCTGGAATGAACTTTGATAGGAATCAATTATCTGAGTTGATATCAGCTTTGCCAAAGAGAACTTTCTTGGTAAATAATGTGCATGAGTCTGGACCTGAGTTATTTAAGACACGTTGGACTATGTCATATTTGGCAGGACCTTTGACCAGAGAATCAATTAGCAGATTAAGTCCTGCAGATGAAGTAGTTACAGAACAAGCTGCTGAGATATTAGAGGGAAAAGTGGATTTAAACACTTCGCCTAGCCAATCTGTTAAAGAAGATGAAAGTAACGAAAATACAAATTCTCTTGCACCAAATGCTCATTTGAGCTCTAACAGTGCAAACAATATCAGGAAAAAGGTTCCTGACAACATTGATATTTATTATCAAAAAACAGATGAGCAAGAAGAAGTTATCTATAAACCAGCTTTGCTCGCCCATGTCGATGTAAGTTTCGTAGACAAGAAACATAATATTAGTGAAGTCCAGAATCTGAGTTTCGTAAGTGAGCTAAAAGATGAAGTAATTGCTGTAGATTGGTCAGAAAACTTAGCTGAAGATTCTAATATAGAGACAGTCAATGCTCCAGTAAGTTCAGCTAAGTTCCTTGAAATGCCAGATGCAGCTGGCAAAAAAACTAGCTATACCCAATGGGAAAAAGATCTTAAGGATCTAATTTATAGAGATGCAAGGCTAGAACTCTTTTCTTATGATGCAAGTGGTTTAGTATCTAGACCAGGTGAATCTGAGAGTGAATTTAATTTGCGAATAGAGCAATCTGTGCGTGAAACAAGAGATAAGGCTGTAGAAGATCTTAAAGCAAAATATGAGAAGAAACTGCAGGCAGCTGAAGAGAAAATTAGAAAAGCAGAAGCAAGACTGCAACGAGAAGAAGATCAGGCAAAACAATCTAAATTATCCTCTTGGATAGACATAGGATCAACTGTACTAGACAGTTTCCTAGGCCGTAAGAAGTTTGGCAAAACTACTATGAATAAGGCTGCACGTTCTGCTAGATCTGTAGGTAGAGCTAATCAACAGGCTGGTGATGTTCATAGAGCTGAAGCTGACTTAGAAACTTACCAAGCAGAATTGGAGAAACTCGAGCAAGAGCTAAGTGCTGAATTAGAGAGCTTAAGCAATAAGTTCAAAGAAGCGGCCAATAATATTAGCAAATTCGATATAGCTCCAACAAAGGGCAATATCAATGTCAAAGTTCTGGCAGTAATTATGTTGCCTTATGCTGAGACATCGAATGGTCTAGTGCCATTATTCTAGTTTGAATAAAATTGAATTTTTAAATTACATTAAAAACAAATTAAAAATATAACTGTTATACTGTTATTTAACGAAAATAATAAATTAAAGCAAAGAAAGGAAGAAATGATGCTTACAGTAAAATTAAATCAAGATACTGGACTAAAAGTACATTTACGTCCAACAAATAGTGATTGTTCTATGGTGAAGTTCGCTAGTGAAGTCTCAGATTTCTCAGCAAAGAAAGGTGAACTATTCTTCTGGCCAAAAGAAAACTCCGAATCTGTATTATTAGCAGGTTTAGGTGAATTATCTGAATTGAAGTTAGATGACTTGCGTACATTAGCTTTCAAAATTGTTAAGGAATTGGTATCACACAAAGTTAAAGAAGCTAGTGTGAAACTTCCAGAATTAGAGTTAGATGCAGAACAAGCTTTAGCAGCATTTTTTGAAGGTCTAATTCACTCTGACTACAAATTCAATAAAGGAACAAAAGATAAGAAAGAGCAAGAAATAACAATTAATGTTGAAACTGAAGTTGCAGACGCAGAAAAAGTTTTAGAAGAAGTTCAAAATGTTATGGAAGGTGTATTCCTAGCTCGTGACTTAACAAACTTGACTTCAAATGAGATGCACCCAGCAGATTTGGCTAACTGCGCAAAAGAGAAATTAGAACCTCTAGGAGTTAAGGTAACAATTCTTAACGAAGAAGAAATGCTAGAAAAAGGCATGGAAGCTGCTTACTCAGTAGGTAAAGGTTCTAGCTTCCGTCCACAATTCGTTGTATTAGAATACAACGGTGACGACAGCACAAAAGAAAGAACAGCTCTAGTTGGTAAAGCAATTTGTTATGACTCAGGTGGTTATAGTTTGAAACCAACAAGCGGTATGATAACTATGCAAGCTGATATGGGTGGTGCAGCAAGTGTTATTGGTGCATTCCTAGCTTTGGCAAAGAACAAAGTTAAGGCTAACGTAATTGGAACATTTGCTCCTGTAGAGAACTTAGTTTCAGGAACAAGCTATAGAGTTGGTGATATCATAGGTTCAATGTCAGGCCAAACAATTGAAGTTGAGAACACAGATGCTGAAGGTCGTGTAACCCTAGCAGATGCTATTTACTACGCAACTTCACAAGACAATGTTACACGTGTAATTGACATTGCTACATTGACAGGTGCATGTGTATCAGCCCTAGGTACAGAATTTACTGGTGCTATAACAAACAATCAAGAATTCTATGATGAATTTATTGAAGCTTCAGATTTAGCTGGAGAGAAAGTCTGGCAATTACCTATTTCAGATGATTTCAAGAAAGCTAATAAATCTAAGGTTGCTGATTTCACAAACTCTGCTGGTTTTGGTGGTGGTACAATTACAGCAGGTCTATTCGTTGGTGAGTTCTTGGCAGACAAAGATCTACCATGGATCCACTTAGATGTTGCTGGAACAGCATACTTGGGTAAACCATGTGGTTATCTACCAGAGCGTGCAACAGGTGTTCATGTTAAAGCATTCTACAACTTGCTAGCAAAGTAATATTGAAAGCAAAATAAATAGATCTTAATTTCGAGGCTCCCTAAGGTAAGTACTTACTATCACTGGGAGCCTCTTATTCTTTAAAGAAATGAGGGTGTCATATATGGATGTAGCTTATTTTGCGAAATCTCTTAAGGGTGAGAATGTGGTTTCTTATGAAGATGGCAAAAATTTCCCATCTGCTAGTCTAATTAAAATATTCATTGCACTTTGTCTTGGTAATGAGATTGAGAAAGGTCGCTTATCGCTAATGGATACAATGGAGTTTGATATTAGTGATGAGAATTCTGTTGCAGGTGCCGGAGCATTGAAATTTCTCGAACAAGGACATGATTTTTCTATAAACGAGCTGATGAGATTAATGCTAGCATTTAGCGATAATTGTGCGACAAATATGCTTATTGATTATATAGGTTTGGAGAAGATTCAAGATTTCTTAACTGATAAATACCCTAATACTCGTTTAAATCGCAAGATGATGCAGATCCCTAAGTCAGCAGATAAAGATAACCTAAGTACTGCCAAAGAAGTTGCTGAAGCTTTAGAAGAAATCTTTTCAAGAGCACAAGCAGGAGAGGCGTACTATGTAGAAATTCTAGACGCATTGAGAAAGCAAGAATGTTTCAATAGCCTAGGCCTGTATATCGAAGGGGTGGAGATTGCTCACAAAACTGGTACTTTAGTAAATTTGGAGCATGATGCTGGTATAGTTTTTGAAGAAGATAATAGTTATATTGTAGTGGTACTTGTTAAAGGCTTAAGCAATCAACGTTGTAGAGAAGAAATTGGCAAGATTTCATTAGATATTTTTAGAGAAATGGAGAAAGTTAAGTGAAAGAAAATATAAGTGCAGCGATGTTTGCTGCTTCTAATGCTTTGAAGCCATCCCAAAAAGAAGACATTTATAAGCTAAGAGATTTGTTAGAGGAATTTGGCGAGAGTGTTATATTATCTGAGTTTTTGTTTGCGGAGGAAGAATGTTTAGAAAAAACTTTTGCATCCGTTAGCCCAGGAAGTCCAGAACAAAAGGCTGCAGAACTTAATGCTTATTTTGCTAATCCTAGGATAAAAAATATCTATGATGTCTCTGGTGGAGATTTGGCAAATGGGATTCTCCCTTATCTTTATTATGATGTGATTAGGGCGAGTTCTGCTAAGTACTGGGGTTACAGTGACAACACAACAGTTATCAATGCAATCTACGCAATTACTGGGAAGTCTTCAATTTTTTATCAGATTAGGAATTTAATTGGTGAAGATGCTGAACAACAAACACAAAATTTCCTTAAAGAAGATAAGCTTTTTAATTTTAACTATGAATTTCTGCAAGGTAACCATATTGAGGGAGTAGTTTTGGGAGGTAATATTCGTTGTTTGTTGAAACTAGCAGGTACGAAATACCTGCCTGACTTCAGCAACAAAATTCTATTCCTAGAATCATTTAGTGGTAGAACAGCAAGGATACGCAGCTATTTTTATCAACTGGATCAACTGGGAGTTTTTGAAGAAATTTCTGGATTGATTTTGGGGAGCTTTACGGAACTTTTCGAAAAAGATAGTAAGGACTCATTGCTAAAAATTGTTGAGGAGATAGTTCCAGATAGAATTCCTATAGCATGTACTGATGAGATAGGCCATGGAGCAAATAGCAAGGCTCTTAGGATTGGGGAAAGTTTGAGCCTGAGCAGAGCTTAATTATTTTTGAATTAAAAAAGTGTAGCCCTAAGGTTACACTTTTTTATAGATATTCTATTGTATTTACAGGCTAATCATTATTTTTCTTGCTAAATAAATTCGTAATTGCAATAACTATTGGGAATAGAATACCTGCAACCATCATTATAATCCAGGAAATCTCCCAAGCGTTTGTCAAGAAACTATAGATAAGGTAGATGGTTGTAGCGATTAGCCAGAAGCTGGAATATACTGTGCCTTTAAGGGATGAATTAGCTTTTTCTACTTTGCTGTAGTCGCCTTCTTGTAACAATTTCTCATAGCTTGCCCACCTGACACCTGCTCGCACAAGGAAATATACGCCTGTAGCAATTAGTAATAAGGTAATCGCCAGCATGATAACACTCAATATATCATTTTTTTCATCAATAATGACTCCGATAAAGATAGGTATTACTGAGGTTACACACAACATAATTCCTGTTAAATTCAATTTATTGTAGGTATCTCTATAATTTTCTTGTTTTTCTTTCGCCAAGCCTCTAACTCCATAAGCAGTTTCTATTACTTCTTTATCTAAGAAATCATATTTACCACTCTGATTGCCACAGACAATAAGCAAACTAACTCCTGCAGCTATAAGTATAAATAGTACGATTAGGCCGATACCAGAGGCAACGTTTTCGTTCATGAAGTTAGGATTAGACTCACTTATTTCACCAAGTATAAGTAGAACAATAGGTGAAAGAATAAATAAGGATACAGCTAGTGCTATTAGTTTAGATCCAGCTTCTTGAATTCCCAAAAATTCATTTGCTTCTTCTAAAGAGACTGTTCTTACATCTAAGGTATCTGAAATATTTACATTCTCTTCTATCTCTATATTTTCTTTTAGGAGATAGTCAGTGCTCACACCGAAAAGTTGTGAGAGTTTAATTATTTTCTCCAGATCCGGAATAGATTGGGCACCTTCCCATTTGGATACTGATTGTCTTGTGACATTCATTTGCTCTGCTAGTTCTTCTTGTGACCAGCCTGCTTTTTTGCGTAATAAGATAAGTTTATCTGCGAAAATCATATTTTTATCCTCCCTATGATTAGTATGCTCTAATGATAGTTTTTCAAGGGGTTACAGACCACCAATTGCAACGGTCAATTTGTCAACTGGCAGTTGCAACACGGCAAAATCTGGTTAATTAGCGGTTTTAATCCAATAAACAGCTAGAAACTACTATATATAATTTTAGCGAATACAGAGAAATTTATGGTGTTATTTATGTTAAAAATTACTTTTGTCTGCATTTTAAGTTATCACTAAAAGTATTTATTAGTTTTAGAATTATAAAGTGAAATGGTAAAGAATAGTACCTCATAGGAGTAGATTTTGTGTGATAATGAAAACAGCTATAAATTTTTCGGAGGTATCTATGGACTATCAAGAGTACATGAGAATAAGAGATGAACGTACAAGAGAGTTTATGAAGGATAGATTTGGTCTATTTATTCACTGGGGCTTATATGCAATTCCTGCCAGAGGTGAATGGTATATGACTAATCATCAGATCCCAAGAACTGAGTACGAGAAGTATGCAGAAGAATGGAACCCATATCATTTCGATGCGAAAGAATGGGCAAAGTTGGCAAAAGAAGCTGGCATGAAATATGCAGTCATTACAACAAAGCACCATGATGGATTCTGCTTATTTGATAGTAAATTAACCGATTATAAATCAACTAACACTCCTTTCGGAAGAGACATAATACGTGAATTTGTGGACGCATTTAGAGCAGAAGGACTCAAGGTAGGATTTTACTACTCACTTCTAGATTGGCATCACCCTGATTATCCGGTCAAAGGGGACCAATACCATCCCGAAAGAAACCACGAAGGTCTTAATGAAAATGAGGGAAATTTCCCACGCTACTTAGATTATTTACATGGTCAAGTAGAAGAGCTAATGAGTAATTATGGCAAAATTGATTTGCTCTGGTTTGACTTTTCTTATGGAGATAAATTCGGTGAAGCTTGGAGAGGTACAGAGCTGCTTGACATGATCCGTTCTAAACAACCAGATATTATTGTAAATGGTAGATTAGAAGGTAGTGGTGAAACTCATGGGTCAATATTGAGTGATGAGCCTAGTATTTTTTCCGGTGATTTCGCCAACCCAGAGATGATTATCCCACCAGCAGGTATGACTACAGATTCAGGTAGGGTAGTTCCTTGGGAAGCTTGTTTAACAATTAATAATAGCTGGGGATATAATGCCTGGGATAGAAGCTTCAAGTCTTCAGAACAGCTAGTCCGTAAATTGGTAGAGTGTGTAAGCAAAAATGGAAACATGCTCCTGAATGTGGGACCTAATGCAAAAGGTGAAATCCAAAATGAACAAAAACAAGTCCTAAAAGAAATTGGAGAATGGATGCATAATAACTCAGACAGTATTTACGGTTGTGCAGCTTCAGACCTTGAGAAACCTGAATGGGGACGTTTCACTCAGAAGGGTAATACAATTTATGCTCATATTTTTGAAGAGCCAATTGGTCCAGTGATTATTCAGAATTTTGACAAAAAGATCAAGAAAATTAGAAGAGTCCGTGATGGTTTGGAGTTGCATAACAATAAACCTTGGAACGCAGCTAATGGATACGATCAACATGTCTTTATTGACTATGTTTACACAGATGAGTTGGATAAGATTGATAGTGTAATTGCTATTGAAGTAGAAGAATAGAAAATTAAGAAACTTAGGCTGTGGTGATTTTGAAGCCACTCTGCTATTGGAAAATTAAGGTGTGTATGATATTGATTATCATGCACACCTTTTTATTTATCCGAAAAAACTGATTCGTATTGTTAGTTTTTAAATTATTTTTCTAAAAGAAGCTCATATAGTTTGTCATAGAATGGTTTAGAGTTGCATACCTCAGCCACGCTATATGCTACAAGGCTTACTACGGCAAGGCCCAATAAGTAATTAAAGGCTCCTCCAGTCATTTCTAGAATCAGAATAATTGCTGTGATCGGTGTCCTGACAATTGCTGAGAAATGTCCACACATTGCTAGCATTGTGAAAGCTAGAATATAAGAAGCATCGAGTAAGCCTAACATTACAAAGCTTGTAGCAACAATATTTCCTAGCAGAGACCCTATAACCAGTAATGGAACAAGACTTCCTCCGGGTACACCTACGCCAAAAGCACAGGATAAGAGCAAGATTTTCAGCAAATATAGAATGATAATTTCTGCTAATTTCTTATTTCCAGTTAATGGCAAAAATATAAAGGGTTCGCTGGAAGAAAAGAGTTCAATATCAAGCAACAAAACTATTGCAGTAAGCACAAAAGGTATAAGGTACTTGAGGTAAGGGTGAATTTTTATCTTGGCAAAAACTTTTTTGGAAGAGATAACAACATAATTAAACAGTACTCCTGAAAGGCCAGCAAAAATACCTAGAATAATTATAAGTCCAAGCATTGATATATCCATGACCTCAAAATTCGGAATATCTATTAGAGCAGGTCTATTACCAAAACAAAGATCAGCAGTAACAACGGCAGAAAATACAGTTAAAGTTGAGAATACAAAAACTTTTCTATTAGTTTTCTTAAAAATTTCTTCAATTGTAAAAAGCAATCCTGCCATGGGAGCATTAAAGGCTACCGCAATTCCTGCTCCAGCAGATGAACCGATGAAATATCTTTTGTTTTCTTTGGACTCGCTAAGCTCATGAGCAATGTCTCCTATTAGTCCTGCTATTTGAACGGAAGGACCTTCTCTACCTAAAGTTAGTCCGGATCCTATTGTGAGGGTGCTTGCTATGAATTTATTTATAAGCGTTTTAGGAGAATTTACCTCGATTTTATCATCTATCATGCCGTATATAACTGGAATACCAGATCCATTAATATTAGGATCTTTCTTAGTCAGAAAATAGATAAATGTACCTAGCAGTATGAAGGCAACAACAATAAGAAATGAATATAAAATATTGCCGGAAGATTTTCTAAATAAATCCATTACGTGTTTTGAAAGAAAGTGTATTGCTTCTTTGAAAAGACCTATCACAATACCAGTAGATATACCCGTTAAAATTAGAATAAAGACGGTTCTCAAATATTTTATTTGTTTTGAAAAATTTTTGATCATAATAAACTTCCTCTCACAAATTGTCGCATCTTCTTTTTTAGCGACTAAAAAAAGCATAAGAAATGCACACGCAGTAAAGTGTACTCCTAAGTAAATAGAAATTAAAGTTTTAAGGAGAAATTTTAATTTATAAAATAAGGATGATAAGATGTGTGGTATTGGAGAATTAAAAAAGGAGTTCTTGCGAAGAATGCAAAAACTCCTTTTCTCTTTTATAAATATAAGATTAATCTACACGTAAACATAAATAGAAATAAACATAGCTACAGCTGCGAGGAAGACAAATATATGCCAAACAACATGTGCGTATGGAATATTTCTTCTTTTACCTAAGCCGTAAAAAATAATTCCAATGGTGTAAATTAGTCCTCCACCTAATAGCCAGAGAGCGCCACCAAGACCCATGTTTTCAAATAAAGGTTTAAGGGCAAAGAGTGCGACCCAACCCATAGCTGCATATATCCAAGTAGAATACTTCATAACAAATTTCCATTTAAAAATTTTACCGAATATACCCACTATAGCTAATACCCACTCGATTACGAATATTGTAATTCCAAGGGCTCCGCCGATGCTAATTAATGTGTAAGGTGTATAGGTTCCAGCGATAAGGAAAAAAATACCACTGTGATCTAGAATGTGGAAGACCTTTTCTGCTTTGGTGAATTTTAAGCTGTGATATAAGGTTGAGAATAAGAACATTAAGCACATACTTACACCGTAGATAGTATAGGCAGTAATTTCTAGAGCACTTCCATGAGCCACGCCTTTAATTATTAAGAAAACTGTTGCAGTTACGGCTGCTCCGAATCCAAATCCATGAGTTACAGAGTTTAGTACCTCATTTAGAATTCTATAAAAATGAGTATCTCTGTGACGAATTGGTGTATTTGTTTCATTATTTGACATTTCTGACTCCTATCTTGAAATTAACGATAGATTAATTGTAGCACTTAATATATTAAAGTTTGTAAAACATGCTAATAAAAATATTCTATAATGAAATCTATTATGAGACCGGGGTGTAAAATGGATATCGATAAAAATCAAAATCGTCAGGCTACAATGAAAGACGTTGCAGAACGAGCCAATGTTTCTACAGCAACAGTTTCTTATGTTTTGAATTATTCAGATAAAAAGAAAATAAGTCATGAGACAAGGTTGAAGGTTTTCAAAGCCGCTGAAGAACTAAACTATGTAACAGATAAATCAGCGAGAAGTCTGGCGCTTAAGAGGTATAGTGATGTCAAACACGAGAAAGGTATAGTTGGCTTAATTGTAGATATTGATGAGCATAGCTCCTGGACCAAGAAATCAATTTATTATGAATTCTTTAACCTCCTTGCTGCTGGTTTGAGACAAAGTGGATATGAATTGGTTGAAATACTTTACAAGAATGTAGATCAAGCGCTAAAAGAAAAACATGATTATGATTTGATACTCTTGTACGAACTCACACTAGAAGATGCCCAGGCTTTAACACAAGAGTTTTTTGTCCCAGTCGCAAGTATTGAGACTCCACTATTTAATATTTTGTTTCATGAGGTGAACTTTGACTTCTTGCATCTATTTGAAGATTTGAGTCAAAGAGCAAAATATCTCTGTATAGAAGACTTTGTAAATGATAGAGTCTATGAGATCGCCAGTAAATTTATCCATCCAGATAATATTCTGGTTAATACAAGTGAGGAAAGTTTGGAGCTTTTCTTTGATAAAGAAAATATTCAAGATGAAAAAATAATTGTTGTTGGTGAGGCGTTAGCGCTGAAAGTTCGACGTTTTGTCGATGAGAAACAAATGATAGTCGTTTGCTACAGTGAAAGTGGCACGAAATTATTCCCTAATAGCGAGGTACTGCTCTTTGACCTGAACAAGATTGTTAAAGAAACATGTTTCCTAGTTGAGAAATTGCTAGAACTTAAGGGTCGTGAAGTAGATCACATCATTTATATACCTGCAGAAATAGTGAAGAGAAATTAGTGTAAATGCTATTTGTAATAACTAGCTATGAAGTGATAAAATACCTAGAGAAAATTAAGCAATAAAACGCAATAAGTAATAAATGTAATAAGCAAAATGCATTAAAAATAAACGCAAGAATTAAAAAGGAAGAGGGAAAAACGTTATGTCTAGCAAGTTTAATTTTGATGAGATTGTAGACAGAAGAGGTACTACAGCAGAAAAATGGAACATTAATGAAGGTGAATTACCAATGTGGGTTGCGGATATGGATTTCAAGGCAGCTCCAGTTGTAATAGAAACAATGCAAGAAATTGTTAATCATGGGATTTTCGGTTATGACTTCGTTCCAAAGAGCTTCTATGAATCAGTTCAAAATTGGTTAAAACGTAAACATAATGTTGATGTAGAGACTTGGGAAATTATTTATACCGATGGTGTAATACCAGCAATACGTTCCTCTATGCGTGCTTTAGCTAATGAAGGTGATGGAGTAGTAATGTTTACACCAACTTACAATAACTTCTATACGTCAATTTTCTACAATAATTTAGAATTAATTGACTGTCCACTAGACTATAAAGCCGGTGAATATACAATTAACTGGGATAACTTGGAAGAAGCTTTGTCCAAAGATGAGAACAAAATTTTCTTGTTCTGTAATCCTCAAAACCCAATCGGTATGAACTACAACCTGGATGATCTAGAAAGAATTGCTAAACTTTGCAAGAAGCATAACGTTTACATGTTCTGTGATGAAATTCATGCAGATCTTATTCACCCAGGTGAAGAACATTTCTCTGCAAGTAATATTGCTCTAGATGCTCAAGATAATTTACTAGTATTTAACTCAGTAACAAAATCCTTTAACCTAGCTGGTATGAAAGCTGCTTATGTAATCTGCAGAAACCAAGAGCTAAAGGCTAAGTTGGAGAGAAGATTCGAGCAAGACAAAGCTATGGAAATTAACTCATTTGGTGTTAAGGTCACAGAAGCTTGCTATAGCAAAGAAGGTGAAGAGTGGCTAGATGCTCTTAACGAATACCTCGCTGAAAATAGAAAACTTCTTGAAACGAGATTAACAGAAGCATTCCCTGATTTGATTTTCAGCAAAGCTAATGCTACATATCTAGCTTGGATTAATACTTCTAACTATGCTCAAGATAGTAAACATATGGCTGATTTTATGAGATTTAAGACAGGACTATTCGTACAGGCTGGTGAGATTTATGGTCAAACTGGATACAAATTTATCCGTTGGAACTATGCTTGCCCAAGAGAAATGCTAGAAGATGGAATTAATAGATTCATTGAAAGTTTGAAAGAGTATCAAGAGCTAGGAATTAGTTACGTGATGGATTAGTTAAAACTTTTAGCTTAAAGTCATACATATTAGTTATTGAAAAATTAAGCCCTTTACTGTGATTTTAGTGAAGGGCTATATTTATGCTTGTTTGTCTTGAATTATGTAATTTTTATCTTTAGCTATTTTCGGAAAATATATGCCAATTGTATTTTTGGGATAGCTGCTCAACCAAGTCTAATCCACCGATACTGTTTCCATTAGCATCAAGTGCTGGGCCGAAGGTAGCAATGCCAAATTCTTGTGGTTTTACATAGATCACTCCACCTGAGACGCCACTTTTGGCAGCTAAGCCAGCTTTGACAGCAAAACTACCGGTACCATTATATAATCCACATGTAAACATGATGCTAAGGACTACTTTTACAGTTTTAGCAGAAATAATTTGCTCGCCAGTTTCAGGGTCTTTGCCATAATTAGCTAGAAGAGTAGCGAAGTTAGTTAAATCTTCGAGAGATAAGTTAATAGCACAAAGACGTGTGTAAAATTCCAATGATTTACTAGGGGTAGAGCTGAGGAGATTCAAATTCTTGAGTTCCCATGTAAGTGAGTGGTTACGAGAATTACTACTTACTTCAGAATTGTAAACATCCATTTCTATTTCTAAATTTGGATTGGAGCAATATTTGCCTATAATTTCTATAGCTTCCTCAATTGTATATTTGCTCTCTAGCATAGAGGCAATAACTATGGCTCCAGCGTTGATGAAAGGGTTATTAGGCTTATGTGGAGCGGTGTCAAGAGTACTTAGCTCAGTAAATGGCGCAGAAGATGCTTCCATACCGACTTTATCAAAAACAAAATCATAGGAAAAAGTCTCTATAGCAATAATTAGAGCAGCGACTTTTGAGATGCTTTGGATTGTAAACTTGATATCAGTATCACCACAGGAGAATTTTTGATTATCCACTGTCTTAAGCATGAACCCCAAGTGCTCCGGATTAGCTGTGGACAACTCTGGAATGTAGTCGACAACTTTTCCCGTGCTCAACTTAGAGCGAGAGTTATTCAGGGCTGTAGTAATATCTGATTCAAATTCTGAAATATTAAAATTCATTTACTGTCTCCTTCATTACTAAAGTTTATCACTAACATAGATACATCGTAATTAAATATTTATTAATATTGAAATTTATCGAGCAAATAGTTTAGTATTTGTATATAAGAAAACAAATACATAGGCTAAAAAGGAGCTAAAAAGGAGCAAAAAATGTCTAGTAAAAATAGGGACAAAGCAAGAGAGAAATTTGCAAATATGACTGAAGCAGAAAAAGCAGAATATTCTTTTAGAAGTAAGCAGAAATATCAACATGCTGGAATTGTTCATTTACCTGCTGGTAAGAAATTCTTCGAACTGCAAGAAAGTAGACAAGCAATTTTGGACAAATATAATGCTACCAGTAATAGCAGCAAGAAAGTTAGAGAAGACTTGCTTAGAGAAATGTTCGCTGAATGTGGAGAAAATGTATATGTTGAACCACCTCTCAATGCAAACTTTGGTGGGTACCATGTTCACGTAGGCGATAACGTCTATATGAACTCTAACGTTACTTTTGTCGATGACACACATATATATATTGGAGCGTATACAATGATTGGACCTAATGTTGTAATTGCTACTGCAGGACACCCAATTTCACCAGAGTTGAGACGTCAAGGAATGCAGTTTAATGCTCCTGTCCATGTTGGCGAAAATGTATGGCTTGGAGCTGGAGTTACAATAATGCCAGGTGTAAAGATTGGTGATAATTCAGTTATTGGTGCAGGTAGTGTAGTAACTAAGGATATTCCAGCAAACGTGGTTGCTTTTGGTAATCCTTGTAGAGTTTATAGAGATATTACTGATTATGATGATAAATATTATAAGATCTCTGGTGAGGTTAGAGAAATTGATCAAGATGTAATCGCAGAGGAGCTTGAACTAAGAGGTTACTAGAATGAGCTTGTTGAGCTGAGAGGGTAATGGAATAAAATGAGCTTGAATGGGAGAAGGTATCCAGAAAATAGAGCTGGGGAAAAACATGCTGAATATAGTGGCTTAAAGGAAAAGCACGCTGATGAAAGTAGTTTAATGGAAAAGCACGATAGTAATAGGAGCAACTTATCAGAATCGAAAGTTAGACAAGTTCATAATGCACGCAAAGTGACACTCAAAAACCTTAGTATGGCAGGGCTATTTATTGCTCTAAGTTTGTTGGGAGCCAATGTTAAATTTTGGGGCAATACCATTGCATTAGATTCAGCACCAGGGTTTTTGGCAGCTCTTTTGTTGGGGTCAGGTTATGGTGGGTTCGTTGGTGCAACAGGCCATCTATTCAGTGCCTTGATTTCTGGTATGCCTTTATCCCCAGTTGTTCATATGATTACCGCTATATCTATGGCTGTTGTAATGATGCTTCATGGATTCTTAGCCAGAAAATTTGGCAATGGCTTGGGAGCGATTGTAATAAGAGTGCTTGTTGCAATTCTAATGAATAGTGTTGTCGCCACTTTGCCATTAATTCCAATTTTAGCCTGGGGTATGATTGTGAGCTTGTGGGTACCTTTGGCTATTGCGACTACTGTGAACGTCTTGATTGCAGAGTTTGCTTACTTCTTTTGGCGAAAAAATCGTAATGAGATTTAGAGTGGGAGAGCTTGCTAGGAGTTGATTTCATTTTCTAGTTGTTTAAGAGTTTTTATAATATCTTCAAATTTTGGATAGTTTCCATATATCATTTCTGACATAGCCCTGTAATCTTTTTCGATTTCGGAAAAACGATACTCAGCAGAAACTAATCTTAATCTGCCATTTAACGCTTCTTCATACTTTGCCCATTTTCTAGGGTAAAACTTCATTTTAAATTCAATCACTTTTTTTAATAAATCTTTATCTTCTAAAGCTTTGTTTTTAATATCTGAATTTGTAATTTTATATAAGTCGTAAAAATGTCTAGCATATCTGTGTGGCATTGAAGAAGATTCTGGTCTATTTGCTTCATGGTGAAGTATTGTTGCCTTTTCCCAAAAGGTTCTCTCTGCTGATACTGTCCTTATATTAGTTTTTATTCTGAATACATTCGGATAGGCCTCCCCGATTATTGGCAAGATTTCTACTTCAATTGCAGGTGTTAATGCTGCAAGACTTCCTATTTCAAGCCTTATATTTTGCGCTAAATAATTAGATTCAAAGATTTTAGGATATTTACAAAGAATTGTTTGCTGATCAATACGATCAATGGAAAATTCAAAACCCAAGTTCTTAAGATCTTTTTCTAATACTTTTAATAATTTATCTCTTAAGAAGATTTCTGTCTTTACATTAATTTCCTTATTAAATTTATCTTGTTTAGTGTTTGATCTTTCTATCCATGGTTCTTTTTCTTCATAGCCCAATACTCGCCAATCCAGGATTAAATCTATATCTTCAGAGAATCTTTCAATAAGTCCAAAGCATTTTGATAGAGATGTTCCACCTTTAAAAGTAAAATATTCTTTCCATTTATTTTCATTAAATAGATAGTCTAGGATGATAGTAACCCAATAATCTTTTTCAATAATAACCTCAGAAATATTTTTCTTTCTTGCAGTATTTACTATTAAAACTTTCAAATCTTCTTTGTTTTCTATATAGAATTTATTCATTTTCGGCCTTAGAGATTTCTCTTATTACTTCATATATCCATGCTGAGGCTGATTTTGATTGATTCATTAGATCTGCTTTTTCTTTATCAGTTAAATTTTCTCTTATCTTTTGTATATCTTGCTCATTGATATTTTCTTTACCTATAGACTTGATTGCCTGAATTACAGTTGCCGTCTTTAAAGACATATTAGCAATCTCGCCTGGATTTACTTTTTTGAATTCTAGAATGGTATTTCCAATTTTATACTCTTTATATCTTCCACTAGATATATATTTATAGTTAGCTGGTACTTGTGTTGAAAGTCCTAGTAAGTTTAAGGCGGTGCTATCGTACGGTGCAATATTCCAATTGTATTTTCTTGCTATAGCTAGTGCTAACTCATGGACTGATATTGCTTCGTACTCTCCAACTAATTCACTGTATGTTGGATTATAATAAAAGCCATCAATGACACGCTTAATTTTGTTTTCATCTGCTAATCTTTTTAATATTTGTCTAACCGTAGCATTTGACGCAATATCTAAAAAGTCATTTGCAAAAAATACTTTATGTGAGTCAAAATTATTTATTTTGTCAGATATTATTTCAGTATATGAACTCATTACAACTCTCCTTGTCACGAATATTATATCATATCCGTGACAAAAGGCGCTGTTATCTTTGTATTTTACATTTCTTATAATTCTAAAATATTGATTTTTTATCTCATCCTGATATATTTTAATTGACATTTACGATTCTTCTTTTAGCTTAAAAATTTAGTATAGGACTAGATTGTTTGATTCAACTATTGTTTCATTTAATTATGGAACTTTATGATTTTTAAACTATCTACAAAAATATAAAAAGTTAAACAAAATAATAAAAAATAAAAAACGTAGAGATATTATTGGAAATGGCTTAACATGTAATTAGGATCACACTTATCCAACGCAAGTTCGTAGGTTAAAGGAATTATTTTTTTCAAAGGAAAGGAAGGGAAGAGATCATGAGGAATCTTAAGAAGATACTAAGTGCAAGTTTAGCTTTAGTTTTAGCAGTGTCATTAGTTGCTTGTAATAAGGCAGATGACAAGGGTAGTCAAGAGATAAACAAAAGTAATGATGAAGTTCAGGTAGATCCAGCTAAATTGGATTTTGAGGCTGAGAACTTACCTAACTACGATGGTAAAGGTGTAACTTTAAGTTACTATACAGTTGGTACTGCCCCTGAGGACCTAAAAAAGGTTCAAGATAAAATCAACGAATATCTCAAAGAAAAAATGAATATATCTGTAGAGATAACTTATATGAGTTGGAGCGACTATGGTTCAAATATGAACACTATTATTAATGGTGGAGAAAAGTACGACATAGCTTTTGGTTCTCCAATAACAGGTGTTAATAGATTTATCCATCATGGTTTATTTGCAGATGTCAGTAAACTTTTGCCTGCTACGCCTAATCTAGAAGCATTAATTCCAAAGGATGTCTGGCAAGGTGTAACTCTTGGTAATGGTGCTATATTTGGTGTCCCAGCTTATAAAGATTCATCAGCAACACAATATTGGGTTTGGGATGAAGAGATGGTCAACAAATATAATATAGATTACAAAAACATTATTTCTCTAGATGATATGACTCCAGTACTAGAGTTGCTTAAGAAAGAGAATCCTCAAATGTACCCAATGTATTTGAATAAAAGTGGAATTAATTCCCTTAACTTCGAATATGAGCCTTTAGCAGGCGGAATCGGTGTTCTCTTTGGCACCACTAAAGCAGTAAATATCTATGCAGAAGAGCAAGTTCAGAATAAATTTAGAACTTTAGCTAAATGGCATGAGTTAGGTTATATCAACCCTGATGCTGGTACTCTGGATGAAGTTCCTAAAGGAGATAATAATATTTTCTCAGCTCAAGGATTCCCAGGGGCAGAAGTAGGTTGGGGTAAATATAGTCATGGAGCGCCAGTAGTAACCAATCCTCGTTTAGGGCCTATGTATACATCAGGTACTATTCAAGGGTCATATATGGTTATAAGTGCAGGTAGTTCAAATCAAGAAGCTGCTATTAAATTGCTCGAAAGGATAAACGTAGATAAATATCTCAGAAACTTATTCAATTACGGTATAGAAGGCGTTCACTTTGAAAAAGTTGAAGGCAAAGAAAATACAGTTGTAAGAACAGAAGATGGAGCTAAGAAATATAATGTTCCTAGCTATTCTCAAGGGCAATTTATGAACTTATACGTAGAGGATCCAAACCCAGAAGATCAATGGCTAAAAGTTGCTGAGCAAAATACAAAAGCAGAAACTTCACCAATTCTAGGTTTCGTCTTTAACCCTGATAGTGTTGAAACAGAAATTGCAGGTTTAGAAAATGTTACTGAGAAATATTTCAGTGCTCTAAATACTGGTTCAACAAACCCAGATCAAGCTTTAGAAGATATGCTTAAAGAAATGGAAGCTGTGGGAGTTGAAAAAGTAATAGAAGAAGCCCAGAAACAAATTGATGAATTCTTGGCTGCGAAAAAATAATCACACTTAGATTAAATATGCTTTGTTAAAATGAAATAAAGGCTTTGTAGTAATACAAAGCCTTTAAATTACAAGAACAGAATTATATAGGAAATTACAAAAATACTAGAAGGTTAGGTAATTGAAATGAGTATTGAGGAAGTAGAGAATCTTTTTTATCCAGGATATGATGGTTCAGGATTCTATAGAATTCCGGCACTGGTGAAAACACTTAATGGTACAGTAATTGCAGGTGCAGACAAGCGTATAACGAACCAAGAAGATTGGGGTGACATTAATGCGGTAATTCGTCGTAGACCACAGGGAGCTACAGAGTTTGATGACAATATCACAATTATCGACTTGCCAGCTGGAGATGATAATGACTACGCATTCTTGATAGATATGAGCTTGCTTGTACAGAAGCAAGGTGCGCACAAAGGTAGAATCCACCTGCTTATTGACATGTTCCGTGAAGGTGGTAATTTCTGGTCAGCTAAGGATGGTTCAGGTTTTGTAAATATTGACGGGAAAATGTATCAGGCGCTTTATGATGAATTTGGTCATTGCTATACTATTAGAGAAAATGGTGTAGTGTATGATGCTTTTGGCAACCAGACCTTGTACAAAGTTAAATTAGAAGATGAGATGCCTTTTACAAATTTAGGGACACTAACTCATCAGGACAAAGTTTTGGGCAATGTTTTCTTGAAAAACTCACCGTTAAAAACTTATCAAACCTCTAATATTTGGTATACATATTCAGATGATGATGGCCTAAATTGGGAATTACCTCGTAATATAACTGGAGAGGTGAAAGCCGAGTGGATGAGATTCTTGGGTACTGGTCCAGGTGTAGGTCTTGAGTTGCAGAATGGTCGTTTAGTTTTCCCAGTGTATTTCACAGATACTTTGACCAACCATCAATCTACAGCAACTATCTATTCCGATGATGAAAGCAAGACTTGGCAAAGAGGTGCATCACCAAATGATACTAAGACTACTATTAGTGCAGTTGGAGATATTAAACAAGAAATTTCAGAAGCTCAATTAGTGCAGTTAAACAATGGAGCAACTTTAGTATTTATGCGTAATTATTCGGATAAAGTTAAGTATGCTATTTCTTACGACAATGCAGAAACATGGGAAGATGAATTGTTAGATTTGGACTTCGAGTGTGAAGCTTATTGTCAGTTGTCAGTATTGCACTTCGAGAGAGAAGGTAAAGAGTACATTCTAGTTTCAAATCCTCATGGCCCAGATCGTACTAATGGCTCTGTTAAACTATGTGTCGTTCACGATGAAAAAAATATTGAATGTATAAGTGAGAAATTTATCAATGATACTCGTTATCAATATTCTTGCTTGACCCAGCTAGATGAGGATAATTTTGCACTTCTTTATGAAGAAGATGATAAAGATGGTAAAGTTAACCTGAAATATGTAGAGTTCGACTGGGATTGGTTAATAAATTAAAGCGCTAAGTTAATTAAAATACTTAATATAACAAAGCACTTAATGAACTAGATAGGAAATTATGAATAAAACATATTTAGATTATGCAGCTACAACACCTTTGCGTAAAGAAGTTTTGGAGACAATGTCCGAAACTGCGCTTGAATTTTGGGGCAACCCGTCATCGCAATATGCAAGTGGGCGATCTGCACGAGCAGAGTTGGAGTCTGCAAGACGTAGAATAGCCGAATGTTTAGCAGTTAATCCAAAAGGTGTAACTTTTACATCTGGAGCCACAGAAGCTAATAATTTAATAATAAGATCAAATGCATATAGACTTAGAAATGAGGGTAAAGGTAATCATCTAATAACTGGTGACGCTGAGCATCCTTCAGTATATGAAGTTTTCAAAAGTTTAGAAAAAGAAGGTTTTGTGGTGTCGTATTTACCTTTGGACAAGTCTGGAACATATTTAGTTGAGGATCTTGTTGAAGCCTTGAATGATGAAACTACACTAGTCTCATTAATGACAGTAAATAACGAGACAGGAGTAATTATGCCTGTCCAAGAAATTGCAGCGTTGTTGAGAGAGAAGGAGATTTTCTTCCATACAGATTATGTACAAGCAGCCGGTAAAATAGACTTGAACGCAGGCGATATACAAGCAGATGCATTCAGCATAACAGCTCACAAAATCTACGGTCCAAAAGGAATTGGCTTAGCATATCAAGATCCAAGTATTAATTTACAAGCTCTGCAACTTGGTGGACATCAGGAGAATTCACATAGAGCTGGTACAGAGAGCCTAGCATTGGCGAGTGCTTTTGCCAAAGCCATAGAGCTAGCTCAAGCAGAAAGATTAGAAAATGAAGCTAAGTTAGAAGAGCTGTCTAATTATTTATTTTCGCAATTAAACTCAGCCAATGTTGAATATGAACTAAATGCTACAGCAAAAAAATACGTTGGAGTTCATAATATTCACTTCAAAGGGATAAAATCCAGTCAAGCTTTAATCAGATTAGACATGGCCGGCGTAGAAGTATCAGCTGGATCTGCCTGTGCTGCAGGCGCATTGGAGCCTAGTAGGGTACTGGTGTCTATGTTTGGTGCTGAGGATCCTAGAGTTGATGAGAGTTTACGTTTATCTCTTGGAATTTATAACAACAAGGAAGATATAGATAAATTTGTAGAAGTTATTGCTAGTTTAGCTTAAATATTGTTTGTTAAAATATGTAGTGAAAATTTTTGGAATGCTTCGTGAATAATAAAAAAGGAAAATATTTATGGAAGAAAAGAAAGCAAAAGTAGTAGTAGGAATGAGTGGTGGTGTTGATTCATCAGTAGCTATGGCCTTGTTAAGAGATCAAGGCTATGACGTTATTGGTATTTTCATGAAAAACTGGGACGATACGGACGAGAATGGCCACTGTACTGCGACTGAAGATTACAAAGATGTCGTTGATGTTTGTAATACATTGGGCGTGCCTTACTATTCGATTAATTTTGAAGAAGAATATAAAGATAGAGTATTCTCATACTTCCTAGATGAATATAAGTTGAATAGAACTCCAAATCCAGATGTAATGTGCAACAAAGAAATTAAATTCCGAGCTTTCCTAGATTATGCAATGGAGCTAGGAGCAGATTATGTTGCTACCGGACATTATGCCAGAGTAGATAGAAGTGATGGTCAAACTCATCTCTTGAGAGGCGTGGATAACAACAAGGATCAAAGTTACTTCCTGAATCAATTAAGCCAAGAGCAATTACAAAATATTATTTTCCCTATTGGTGAGCTGAATAAAAAAGAGGTTCGTGAACTAGCTCATAAATACAACTTGCCAACTGCAGATAAGAAAGATTCTACTGGAATTTGCTTCATCGGAGAGAGAGATTTTAATGAGTTTTTATCAAACTATTTACCAGCCAAACCAGGTAGAATGTTGACTATTGATGGCCAAGATAAAGGCGAACACGCAGGGCTAATGTATTACACCATTGGCCAAAGACATGGTTTGGGAATTGGCGGAGGCGGAGATTCTAACGAGCCTTGGTTTGTTGTGGGAAAAGATATTGAAACAAATACTCTATATGTCGGGCAAGGTTTCGATAATCCTTTGCTGTACTCAGACATGCTGGAGGCTTCAGACCTTAATTTCATAGTTCCACAAACAGAAAAGAACTTAGAGCTTACCTGCAAGATTCGTTATCGCCAAAAGGATATTCCATGTAGAGTAGAAGTCCTTGAGGATAATAAATGTAGAGTTTATTTCCCAGAATTAGCTCGTTCTGTAACTCCTGGTCAATCTATTGTCTTTTACTCAGGGGAGGAATGTCTAGGAGGTGCAACTATAGATGCTGCTTATATGAATAGTGAGAAGAGGCAGTATGTTTAGGGGTTTTGAGTGAACTTACTAAAATTAAAATATTTTAATCCTGTGCCTAAAACACAGGATTTTTTCTGTATTTTTTTCTGTATTTTTCTTAAATGATGCGTAAGAGTTGGAAGAGGCTCTAAATCTGTAGTAAATTATATATAGATAAACTCAAGGAGGTTCGTATGAGATATTTTAAAGCAGTAAATGAAACAATTCAGGTGCCAGAGATAGTACTTGGCGTAATGAGATTACCTGGAATTTCACAAGAAGATGCAAATGCACTGGTAAAAAGATCAATTGAACTAGGTGTAAATATGTTTGATACAGCAGATATTTATGCTGGTGGCGATAGTGATATTTTCTTAGGTAAAGCTTTAAAAGATGTAGATAGAGAAGATTATATTCTACAAACAAAAGCATCAATAAGACCTGGAAGATACGATGCATCAACTAAGCACATTCTAGAATCTGTTGACGGAAGCTTGCAAAGATTAGGTCTAGATTATATTGATATTCTCTTGTTACATAGACCAGATGCGTTGATAGAGCCAGAGCAAGTTGCGGAGGCTTTTGCCAAGTTGCATGATGAAGGAAAGGTTAAATACTTCGGTGTAAGTAACTACAATCCATACCAAATTGAGTTGTTAAATCGCTATTTACCTGATGAGTTGAAACCAAAATTCAATCAAATGCAATTCAGTGTAAGTCACTCAAATATGGTTGATGTAGGAATTAATGTTAATAGAGAAGTACCTGCAGCGATAGATTATTCTGCTGGAACTCTACAGTATTCTCAATTAAATGATATTCGTCTACAAGCGTGGTCGCCATTCCAAAGAAGTGACCTCAAGGGTACATTTATGAATGATCCTGAGTACGCAGAATTAAACAAAAAATTAGAAGAGATTGCAGATAAATATAACACTAACCCTAGTGCAGTAGCTGCAGCTTGGATATTGAGACATCCAGCTCATATTCAAGTGGTTTTAGGTACTACTAAGATTAAACGCCTAGAAGATACTGTTGAAGCTTGTAAATTTGAATTGACTCATGAAGAATGGTACGAGATTTACAGAGCTAGCGGTAAGATGATTCCTTAAAGCAAGATGATTCATTAAAGACATTTAATATGTATTATCTTATGTATTTTTCTAATAAATATGAGAGAATATAGATAAATTATTTGGAAAGGAAATAGGTAATCTTATGTGGAAAGAATTTAAAGAATTTATCGCAAAAGGTAATATTCTAGATCTAGCAGTAGGTATGGTAATGGGTGCTGCATTTACAGCAATTGTTAACTCATTAGTTAATGACATTATCTCACCATTTATTGGTCTATTGATTGGTCAAGCAGATTTCTCACAATTAGTAATTAAGATTGGTACTGCTGAAGTTATGTTAGGTAACTTTATCAACTCAGTAATCAGCTTCTTAATTATTGCACTTGTTTTATTCTTTGTTATTAAAGGACTAAACTCCTTACAAAAACTAAACAAGAAACAAGTAGAAGAAGAAGCTGCAGCTGAAGAAGCAGCTCCAAGTCAAGAAGAAGTATTGCTAGCAGAAATTAGAGATCTTTTGAAAAATAAATAATAAATAGGATAAATATGCAAAAACAAAATAAAACAGAAGTAAACTGGACTTTATGGATTGGATTATTAATTTTAGTCTTGACAGAATTAATAAATTCAAAGGTCTGGACGCTTCCAAAAGCTTTGTATATTATCTTAATCGCAAGCTCTATCATTGTCCTAATGGTAGGGCTTGCTTTTGATGTAAAGAAGTTTTTGGATCTAAGAAAAGAAAATAATAACAATAGAAGAATTAATTATAAATAAATATATAAATAAGTATATAAATATATTTAAGTATATATAAGTATATTTTTACTTTTGGAGGAGAAATGAGTTTTAAATTCAAATTAACCGATTCTCTGGTAAAAGTTTTCCCAGAGCAAGAACCAGATAACTTAAAAGAAAAGAAGATTAAACTACTGCAAGGGGAAGTCTTTAACTTCCAGCTAGCTTATACTTTTGAATATCAAAGTGGTCCACTATATTTACCAGATCTTACTTATGAACTCGTTTCAGATGAAGGTTTAGACATTAGTGTTGAGCGAGTTGAGCTAGTGCCTGTAACGTTGCCAGTATATTTAGATAGAGTAGATGATGACTATCTTTTTACTGATCCTAGATTAGCACCAGACTTGTTAGTACCAAAAGAAACTAATATCTTCAGGCCTTATGCTAATCAATGGCGCAGTCTCTGGTTCCATGTTGTAGTCCCAGAAGAGATGGCGGCAGGAAAATATAATATTAAGTTGAATATAAAATCATTGGATAAAGATGAGCTGATCTGGTCTGATGAATTAGAAATTGAAATATTGGATCAGCAATTGCCTGAGCAAGAATTGATTCATACACAATGGTTCCATGCAGATACTGTTGCAGATTATTATAATGTTGAAGTTTTCTCCGAAAGACATTGGGAGCTAATTGATATTCACATGGAAGCAGCAGCCAGAAATGGGGTCAACTTATTACTGACACCTATTTTTACTCCACCGTTAGATACACAGATTGGAGGAGAAAGAACAACCATTCAGTTGCTAGAGATTGAGAAGAATGGCAATGAGTATAACTTTAACTTTGATAAGTTAGATCGCTGGATTGATTTAGCATTGAGTCATGGTATTAAGTACTTCGAAATGGCTCACTTATTTACACAATGGGGAGCAGTGGCTTGTCCTAAGATAATTGTTAAAGTAGATGGCCAAGAGGAGAAGCTTTTTGGCTGGCATACCAAGGCAACTAGTACTGAATATAAAGAGTTCTTGCAACAACTTCTAACAGCTATGCGTGAATATCTTGAAGCTAGAGGCTTGTGGGAGAAAACTTACTGGCATGTTTCCGATGAACCAAATTTAAGTAATATAGATACTTATGCAGAAGCAAAGAAAATAGTAGAACCATATTTACCAGCTGAGAGAACTATGGATGCTCTAAGTAACTATGAGTTCTTCGAAAAAGGTTTAGTTCCTAGACCAATACCTACAAATGATGCTATTGAACCATTCTTGGAGAATAATGTTGAGAATTTATGGACTTACTATTGTTGTGCACAGGTTCTAGAAGTCAGTAATAGAATAATTTCCATGCCTTCTGCTAGAAACAGAATTATAGGTGCACAGCTATATCTATATGATATTGAAGGTTTCTTGCAATGGGGATTTAATTTCTATAACGCTCAATTCTCAAGACATTTGCTTAATCCATACGTTAACGGCGATGCCATGAATGGATTCGTAAGTGGAGATGCATACCTAGTTTATCCTGGAATCAAGGGAGAAGCATTGGACTCAATTAGAGGCAGAGTATTCTTCGAAGCTTTACAGGACATGAGACTCCTAAAAGCGCTAGAGTTTCTAACAAGCAAGGATGAGGCTAAAGAAGTAATCAAATCTGTATTAGGATCCAATGTTACTTTTAAAGAGTATCCAAAAGGTGAAGCAGGTAAAGCTAAGTTGCTAGAATTGAATAAAGTTATTAAAGAAAAGATCTCAAATTTAGTAACTGGTGAAGAGTAGAAGATAGCGATAAAAACCCTGAATTTGTAATAATAGACAATTAACGAACACCTCTATTGTGCATTATGCACATAGGGGCGTTTAAATTTTTCGTTAAAGTTTTAGATAAACACTTGATTTCACGGATATGGTAAAATAATAACGGAAAATCTAATTTTTAATGTTTGCACTATGTGCTAAATTTTACTTAAATGATTGGTTAAATTACACAAGTCAAAAAAGTAGAATAAATAAAAAGACTGTGAAAAGTAAATTTATGATGTGACCCCCAAAAGTTAGACTTTTTTAGCGTAGCAGTTTATATGACTGCTACGCTATTTTTATGCAGCCAAGAGTCTAAGCCTGTATTGCACTGGACTTAGCCATCCTAATTTTTCTTTAATCCTTTGTTCATTATAATACTTTATATATCGTTCTATTTCTGACTTTAGCTCATCATAGCTATAGTAAGTAACACCATAATAGATTTCTTGCTTAAGTAGTCCAAAGAAGTTCTCCATAACAGCGTTATCACGACAGTTGCCCTTACGAGACATACTTTGGAAGATTCTTTCTTCTTTTAGACGATGAGAGTATGCTTTCATTTGGTAAGCCCAGCCTTGATCCGAATGGAAAGTCCTTCTATATTTGCAATCTGATGTTATTGCAATAGCCTGTTCCAATGCACCCATGACATTTTTAGCAGAAGGATTCTTGTCAATTGCATAGCTTATTATTTCACCATTACACATATCCATAAATGGATCCAGATAGAGCTTATGCATTGTCATGTGACCCTTAGCATTAATCTCATAATACTTAAACTCTGTAGTATCTGTTGTAATCTTCTGATGTGGAATATATGTATTAAATCGTCTCCTTATGCGATTAGGAGCAACCGTTCCGACTTTACCTTTGTACGAACTGTACTTTCGGCTCTTTCGAGTGAAGGAGGTAACCTGCAAAACAAGTTTTTGCATTATACGTTGTACTTTCTTTTTGTTCACACAGTAGCCTTGGTTTCTTAATTCTCCAACCACTCGACGATAACCATAATTCTTGTGAGTCTCTCTGATTTCAATAATCTTATCCTCGATTTCTTTATCAGGGTTCTCTCTATAGAATCTTTTCTGCCAGTACATATATGTTGCTTTAGGCATGCTTGTATAAGAGAGAAGGTCTTTTAGTTTGAATTCTCCTCGGAGACTGTTGATGACGAGTGCCGTTCTCTCATTTTTGCCTCGTCCTCTAAACGCAGTCTCCTCAGTTCTTTTAAAAAGGCATTCTCAATTTTTAGTTTAAGCAATTCATCTTCTAGTTCTTTAACATATTCTGCACTTGTATCAACTATTTTTTCTTCTAATTGTTTAGCTTTACTATCTATCTTAGGTTTATCCAATTTTCTCTTTCGACCTTTCTTACGAGGTTTCAAAGCATCAGGACCAGCAACACGAAAGCGGTTAACCCAGTTACAAATCATACTTGGATTGTTTATACCTTCTCGGATCGCCAAGTCTTGGTATGAAATCTCACTTGATAGATATAACTCTACAACATAAAGCTTCTTTTCGAAAGAATATTTTGCTTTTTTACGAGAACGCATTAATCCTTCATCGCCAAACGCCTTATATGCATTGATCCATTTGCGTATTTGAGAATTAGAGCCAAATCCATATTTTTTAGAAAGATAATCCAGTCCACCTTTACCATCCAAATATTCTAAAACAACTTTCTTCTTGAATTCAAAACTATGTTTTGCCATAAAAATACCGACCTCCCAATCGTTAGATTTTGGTCTAACTTTTGGGGGTCGGTACATTAACCTTGGACCCTTATAAATTGGAGAAGGAACCCAATTATAGGTTGTAGTATTGCACAAATTTCATTAATTATGGGAGGTATGTATGAAATTTATCAAAAAAGCAGGAGCAATTGCTTTAACAATAGCTACAGCATTTTCTTTAGTAGCTTGTAACAACTCAGGCGGTTCTAATAACGGCAAAGTTAAAATCCGTTTTGCAACTTGGGATAACGCTCAAGACCTGACCGATCAACAAGAGAGAGTAGATAGATTCAACAAAGAGAATGACAAAATCGAAGTAAGCTTGGAAGCTTATGGTGATAACTACGATACAAAAGTAACAGCAGCTATGGGTGGTAAAGATGCTCCAGATGTAATGTATATGTGGAACTATCCAAAATATAGCAAAGCTTTGTTATCTCTAAACGACTTCATTGAAAAAGAAGGTAAAGAGTACAAAGATAACTTCTACGAAACATTATGGAACTATAACAAGATCGGTGACGATGTATATGGTATCCCAGTAGGATTTACAACTCACGTTATGTACTATAACAAAGACCTATTTGAAAAAGCTGGAGTAGAAATGCCAACAGGTGACTGGACTTGGGATGATGCAAAAGCAGCAGCAGAGAAAATCTCAGCATTGGATGATAGCACATTCGGTTTAGCAGTTCCTATTAAACCAGATCCATACGACTATGAGATGTTTGCTTGGTCAAACGGCGGAGCTTTCTCAGATGAGAACGGTAATATGAAGGATGTAATTAACTCTGAGGCTACAGCTAAGCCATTTGCATTCTTCCAAGAAATGATCATGGATGGTACTGCGGTAGCAACCAACGACTACGGGGAGGATAACTTCAAACTTGGCAAGATTGGTATGTACATGAACGGTGCTTGGTCAGTAGACGCATTGAATGCATCAGGTATTAACTACGGTATAGCTCTATTACCTAACTTCGGAGATCAAAAATCACAAAGTATCGTAAGTAGTTCAGGTTTAGGTATATCTAAAGATTCTAAGAACGCAGAAGCAGCTTGGGAATTTATTAAATATTGGACAAGCGAAGAATTGAACAAAGAAAGAATTGGCTTCGAGTTGCCGGTCTTGAAATCAGTTGTAGAATCTGAAGGTCTAGAGAAATCTGAAGCAACAGTAAAATTCTATGAAATGCTAGAGCGCTCAGCAGAACACATGCCAGCTTCATTTATAGCAACAGATCAATGGTCAAACGTATCTGATGATATTCAATTAGCTCTAGAGCAAATTTTGAACAAAAATTCAGCAGTTGATGCGAAAACAGCTTTCGACGAAGTAGCAGCTAAAGCAGAACGTTAAGTTAAGAAGAATAGAAGAACAAAGTTTGCCCGATTTATATCGGGCAAATCTTATTAAAATAAATTAGGAGTTTATTATGTCAAAAAGAAAGGATACCAACAAAAATAGACCATATAGTAGATCAGCTCCATATATGTCAAAAAGAAAGGACGCCAAAAAGAATAGACTATACAGTAGATCCACACCATATCTGTTCTTATTACCATGGTTTATTGGCTTGATATTATTTACTGCTGGTCCATTGCTCATGTCCTTAATAATGAGCTTTTTCAACTGGCCAGTAATAGGCTCACCTGAATTTGTGGGATTAAACAACTATGTAACAATGTTTACTCAAGATCCACAATTCTGGTCATCACTCAAAATTACAATGTTATTTACAGTAATTTTCGTACCATTGAAGCTTGTATTAGCACTAGTATTAGCTTTAATTATTAGTAAAAACATTAAGGGTGCAACTGCATTTAGAGTAGCATTCTACTTACCAACTGTTATCTCAAGTGTTGCAGTGTCAATCATATTTGACTGGATGTTAAACTCTGAATTCGGTATTATCAACTACCTACTTTCATTAATTGGAATAAAAGGTCCAGACTGGCTAAATAATCCAAGCTCAGCATTTGCGGCTTTGATTATGGCATCTATCTGGAGTGTTGGTTCATTAATGTTAGTTTTCTATACAGCGTTGAAAGGTGTTCCTATAGATGTTTATGAGGCAGCTACTATTGATGGAGCTAGTGAGATGAGGCAATTCTTTAGTATCACTTTGCCATTGATTACACCAACAATCCTATTTAATACAGTTACATCAATTATTACAACTTTACAAAGTTTAGATTTAGTCATGTTATTAACCAAAGGTGGTCCATTGAGATCAACTCATATGTACGGACTATTTGTTTATAACAACGCCTTTGATAAGCATAAGTTAGGCTATGCAGCTGCTAACGCCTGGGTCATGTTTATTATTATCATGATTTTAACAGCATTAGTCTTTAAATCTTCAGATTTCTGGGTTTATACCAAAAAAAAGGGAGGTAAAAAATAATGAAAACATCTAAAACTACAAAAGTAATTTTCTTTATTATTGCTGCTATAGTATCCATAACTTTTATCTTCCCATTTGTATGGATGATGCTGACTGCAGTTAAACCAGAACCAGAAGTAATGACCTTCCCACCAAAGATTTTACCTAGTGAATGGAAGTGGCATAACTTCGTAGATGCTTGGAATTCACAAGCGTTTGGATTATATACATTCAACTCATTATTGATAAGCTTCTTCAATATTCTAGGTCAAGTAATATCAGGTTCATTAGCAGCATATGCTTTTGCAAAGTTTGATTTTAAAGGAAAGACATTCTTCTTTATGCTCCTATTAGGAACCATGATGTTGCCTTGGGACGTTACAGTCATCCCTCAATACATGCAATTTAATATGCTAGGCTGGATTGACACATTAAAACCACTTATTGTTCCAGCTTTATTCGGATCAGCTTATTACATTTACCTAATGAGACAATATGTTGAACAAGTATCAAACGATTTCTCAGAAGCAGCCAAGATTGATGGTGCTAATGAGTGGCAAATTTATAGTGAAATTTATATGCCAATGATGAAACCTGTAATAGCACTCGTTGCAGTTCAAACATTCGTTACTTGTTGGAACGACTACCTTGGACCATTGGTATTCTTAAATAGTAGAAGCAAATATACTTTAGCCTTGGGACTAGCTAGTTTCAAAGGTGTACATGAAACTGCAATTGTTCCAACAATGTGTATAGCAGTAGTAATGTGTGCAGTACCTATTGCAATTTACCTATTAGGTCAAGCACAAATGGTAGAAGGTATCACAGCTGGTGGTGTTAAAGGTTAGTATGCTTATTAACTAGCATTTACAACAAGTAGCGCATACAAAACAGATAGTAAGTAAGAAATTCAAAGCGATTAGAAGGAGATAATAATGGCGAATATCTATAAGAATAGATTTAGTGAAGAAGTACGTAAATACTTGTCTGATGATGAGTGGTTGCACGTAGAAGAGAACTACGACAGATTAGCAAACTACGAAAATGAGAGTATTTTTGCTTTGACCTCTGGAAAGATGAGTTCTAGAGGAGCTCATGAAGAGGGATTTTCATTGAAATCTCTACCTGCACATTATGTACATGGAGTATTTGATAGATCTGAAGCTTACCAAAGAGAACTGGTTAATACACCAGACTGGGCAAAGCTTAAAATGTATGTTTCCTTAGAACCAATAGCTTTGGAAACAGGACAAGGAATCTCAGACTATATTAGAGTTCTTGATTTAAAGAATGGTTTAGTCGCAAAACACTATATACATGAATCTAGAGAAGGACGTAAAACTCAAGTAGAAATTGTTAAATATATGAGCCGTGAACACCAAACAGTTGGTGGATTCAGGTACTACATTACACCTTTAAACTACGAGGAAGTAATTGAGTTTGAAAATATTATTGATGCAACAGTAACAAACTTCCTAGATTATCCACGTTTTAGAGTTAAACACTTAACAGTTAGAGATGTGTTCTCACTAGGTGGCGATGGTGTAGGTGTATTGACAGAAACTAGAGATTTCCTCCAGGCAGTATGTACTACTGCAGCTGTCAGAATGAGTGACCTAAATGGTGAAGAGATCTCAACAAATAGAGAATTCAAACCATTTGGAGAAGTAGCATGTGAGTTCTTCGATGCTAAGCCAAAAGAAGGTCAAACAATTGTTATAGATAAGTTTGCAGCAGTAGCAGCAGAGAAAGATGGATTCGATGTTAGAAAAGTCAGTGAGCATGATTTAAGAATTGCTATAGAAGAAGGCTTCGAACATCACCTAGAGAAGAACAGAGAAATCTATGCTGAGATGTGGAAACGTGCAGACATCAAGGTTTCTGGCGATGAGAAGATGCAAAAAGGTTTGCGCTTTAATATTTTCCACTTGATGGGAACTCCAAACCCACGTGATAACATGACAAACTTAGGACCTAAATTAATGCATGGTGAAGAGTACGGTGGTCATGCTTTCTGGGATACAGAATTGTTTATGCTACCTTTCTTCAGCTTGGTTTTCCCAGAGATTGCAAAGAATTTAGTTGAATATAGATACAATATGCTACCAGGCGCTAAACGTAATGCTAAGAAACGTGGTGGTTTAGGTGCTAGATATCCATGGCAATCTGCAGATACAGGTGATGAAGAATGTCCTGAGTGGACAATCCTTTACGATGGTTCTGTTGAGCCTTGTACAGTTGCTGATGAGGAAGTTCACGTAACAGCTGACGTTATCTATGGTGGAATGCAGTACTATCTCTACACAGGAGATGACGAGTATTTCTACAATAATTTAATTGAAATGTTGATTGAAACTTCTAGATTCTGGTTGTCCAGATTAGAGTGGAATGCTGCACAAGAAAGATTCGAGATCACAGGTATTACTGGTCCAGATGAGTGGCACGAAAATGTTTCTAACAATACTTTCACAAACTATATGACACGTTGGTCATTGCAATATGCAGCTCAAGAATTGCAGAAAGTTCAAGTCGATAGACCAGAGATCTATGCTAGAGTTGCGAAGAAAGTTGACTTCGATCCAGCAGAGATTGACAAATGGTTGGAAACTGCAGAGTTAATCTATGTTCCTGAAGCAGCTGAAGATGGCTTGATTGAACAGTTTGAAGGTTACTTCGATTTACACGATAAAGAAATTTACGAATACAATGACAACAACATGCCTCTCTGGCCAGAGGAGCTAAAGCAGTATCCTCGTGAAGAGACAACTATCTTGAAACAAGCAGACATAGTTATGTTGATGTTCTTGTTTAGAGATGTTTTCCCAATGGAAGTTCAGAGAAGAAACTTCGAGTATTACGAGAAGAGAACTATGCATGGTTCTTCACTAAGTCCAAGTATTTATTGCTTAATGGGTGTTCATACAGGTAATGATAAATTAGCTTATGAGTACTTAGAAAGAACAACTTATATAGACTTAGAAAATAAAAATAATAATACTCGTGAAGGTTTGCACGCAGCAGCAATGGGTGGTACCTGGCAAGCTGTAGTATTCGGTTATGGTGGTTTGACAGTATTCAAGAATGGTGAAATTCACTTCGACCCTAACCTACCAAAAGAATGGTCAGGGTTAGAGTTTAGATTTGTATATAGAGGAGCTCTATTGACTGTCAATCTAACTCACGATGATATTAAGGTTACTTCAGATAAAGATGAGAAATTAAATTACTACTATAACGGTGAATTAAAAGAAGTTGAAATCGCAGGCTAGTTAGAATGCAATTCTGGTTTAGAAATTAATCTAGCAATTAAATATAAGCAAAAATTATTCCTAAGCATAGTTAAAATTAGAAGGGATTTAGGAAATGGGTAAATATCTCAAACACAAAAGTTTTGGAACAATAGCTTTGCTGACTGTTGCAATCATTTGGGGTTCAGGCTTCATAGCTACTGAATTTCTGATTGCTGCCAATTGGAGTACCAGTCAGATGATGGCTACCAGATTCACCCTTGCCAGCTTAATTATGCTAGCAGTAATTGGACGAAAAATTAAAGAGAGTAGTAAAAAAGAAATTATTAGCGGCAGCATTGCGGGCTTAATCTTATTTGCTGCCTTCTACTCTCAAACTTTTGGTCAAAGTGCTGGTGCTTCCGTTTCATTTGCAGCTTTTTTCACAGCGACTAATGTAGTTATGGTGCCTTTTATAAGCTGGGCGATCAATGGTGATAAACCTAGTATTAAGACTATTTTAATAGCAATATTAGCATTGGCGGGTGTAGCTGTTTTGAGTATAGAGGGAGGTAGCTTCAGTCTAGGTCTTGGAGATTTGATAATATTGCTAGGCTCATTTTTCTTTGCCCTACATATTTCATTTTTAGAAAAAGCTGGTGGAGATACTGATGCTCTTAGAGTTAATTTTTATCAAATCACTACTGCAGCAGTTTTATCTATTATAGTAATGCTGTTTGATATGCAGACATTGCCAGGCTTTGATTTCAAGAAGGGGATTTGGGCAGCGATATATTTAGGAGCCTTCTCAACTTGCTTATGTTACATGTTACAAACAAAAGCTCAACAATATGTTTCAGCGAGTTATGCTGGGGTTATTTTAGCATTAGAAGGTTTCTTTGGAAGTATGTTCTCAGTCATTCTAGGCTTAGAGAAACTGACAACGACTCTAGTTATAGGTGGTGTAATGATTATTCTGGCTACAGTACTAATGAGTTTCAAATCTGAACCAGGAGATGAATTGGATAATGATGAATCTGAGGAGATAGAGCCACTTATACCAGAACAAACAGAAAACGATAATTAATGTAAAAAGCAGGTGAAAAAACAGATCTAAAATACAAGGAGGAGCAGAAGCAATTTAATGTTGGATAAAATCTTTAGTTTAAGTCCATATATAAGACTTGCTGGTATGCAAGGAAGTGACGATTGGCCACATAGAGATAGATTAATTTATGATCATCAGATTCTTTATGTTATCCAGGGATCTGGCTACATAGTTTTGGATGGCGTCCAACATAATATAAGTGCTGGCACCATGGTTATTATTAGACCGAATCAGCCGCATAGGTATATACGAGACAAGGCAAATCCTTGCGAAAGTTTCTGGATTCACTTGGATTGGGAAAATAGACCAGATTATGATTGGCCAAGTGCTATTTATGAGAATAAGAGTAGTTATTGGCGATTGTACGATGGAGTACTACACTATCCTGAGCATATAAGACCAGATATAGATCTTGGTGAAAGGTATGAATTACCAGATATTATAAGGGTACAGGATAAAGAGTATTTCAGAGAGCAATTTCAGAAAATATATGAAGCATATTTGACATTAGATGATACTTGGCATTTAAGAGCAAATGCAGCTTTTTATAATATTTTGTATGCATTATACAATGACAAAGTCCAGGATCAGCCTGTGGCAGTCGATAAATATAGCTACCAAGTAAGTAAAATGATTGATTTTATAAAAAACAATTATCAAAGAGAAATTAACGTCATTGAGATAGCAGAGCAAGGCATTTATAGTGCAGATTATGCAAGTAAAATTTTTAAAGAGCAGACTCACAAAAGTGTTTCTGACTATTTATTTGACTATAGGTTAGAAAAGGCAAAACAATTATTTTTTAACTTGGAACTTTCTATTGCAGATATTGCATATATGTGTGGATTTAATAGTGATACATATTTCTCTTCTGCAGTTAAGAAAAAAACCGGTTACAGCCCGACTGAATTAAGGAAAATTGTTTTGAAGAATGTTAATCAAGGAGGACATTATGATTAAAGGATTATTATTCGATTTAGATGGTGTACTAGTAGATACAGCCAAGTATCACTATGTTGCTTGGAAAGATATAGCAGAGGAATTAGGAATCGACTTTACCAAAAAGGACAATGAACGTCTTAAAGGTGTAAGTAGGATGGATAGCTTTAACATTATTCTTGAAATTGGTGGTAAGGAAATGAGTGAAGAAGAGAAAATCCATTATACTACCAAGAAAAATGATGTTTATCTTTCTTACATTAATAAATTAGAAAAAGAAGAACTTTTCCCAGAAGTAGAAGAATTCTTGATTGATGCGAGAGACAAGGGCTATAAAATTGCATTAGGTAGTGCAAGTAAAAACAGCAGTATCATTCTAGAAAGATTAGGAATTACTAAATACTTTGATGCAATTGTTGATGGAAACTCAGTAAGCAAAACTAAGCCAGATCCTGAAGTGTTTATAAAAGGTGCGGAGGCTTTAGGACTTGCTAATGAAGAATGTGTAGTTTTTGAAGATGCTTTTTCAGGAATTGAAGCTGCTCATAATGCAGGCATGCTAGCAATTGGAGTTGGGACTGAAGAAAACTTACCAGAAGCAGATATTTTGATTGATGATTTTATTGGAGTATGTATAACGGAGTTGTTAAAACGTTTAGAAGACAAAACTTCTAAGAAATTAGTTTAATTAAATTATAGAGAGGTGATTGTAATGGCGAAAGAGAATTTAAAGCTACTTTGGCAGAGCGGTTTTTTGCATGGTGGAGATTATAATCCTGACCAATGGCGTTGGCGTCCTGGAACATTGGATGAAGACATTGAGATGATGAAAGCTGCTCATGTAAACGTAGTTTCAATGGGGATGTTCTCCTGGTCAGCAATTGAGCCACAAGAAGGGGTATATGACTTCTCATGGCTAGATGAAGCAATTGATAAGTTATATGATAATGGGATTTTAGTGTTCTTATCGACACCGAGTGGAGCAAGACCAGCATGGTTGGCAAAGAAGTATCCAGAGGTTCTAAGAACTGATAAATTCCAGGTTAAGCAAGTCTTCGGTGAAAGACATAATCACTGTTTCACTTCACCAATTTATAGAGCTAAAGTTAAAGAAATTAACCAGAAGTTAGCTGAACGTTACAAGGATCATCCAGGTGTAGTGCTCTGGCATATTAGTAATGAATATGAAGGTGAATGCCATTGTAATCTATGTCAAGAAGCTTTCAGAGAATGGTTGAAGAATAAATACAAGGATCTTGATGCACTAAATCGTGCTTGGTGGACAGGTTTCTGGGGACATACATTTACTGAATGGGATGAAATTCACTCCCCAACCCCTATAGGTGACTGGTCTTTAGATGGATTGAACTTAGATTGGAGAAGATTCGTTACAGATCAGACAGTTGATTTCTATCGCATGGAAGTTGAGGCTGTTAGAGAGATTACTCCAGATAGACCTGTGACAACTAACTTCCACGATTTCCCAAATCCATCTGAAGGACTAAATTACTGGAAGTTTGCTCCATACCTAGATATCGTATCTTGGGATAACTATCCATACTGGCACAATGAGACTAATAGCGATGCGGTTGAAGGTGCGAGAAGAGACTTTATCCATGATATTAATAGAAGTCTTTTAGGGAAACCATTCTTACTATTAGAGAGTTGCCCTGGTGCCACTAACTGGCAAGAGGTTTCACGTTTGCCTAAGCCTGGTGTAATTGCCCTTCAAAGTATGCAAGCTGTAGCTCACGGTGCAGACTCAGTTCAATATTTCCAAATTAGAAAGAGCTTAGGAGCTTCAGAGAAATTCCATGGCGCCTTGATTGATCACTATCCAAGCAAGGATGTAAGAGTTTTCAAAGAGATTCAAGGTCTTGGAGAAGATTTAAGCAAGCTAGAGGAGCTAATAGGTGCAAATGTTGATGCAAAAGTAGCTATCATCTATGATTGGGAAAATAGATGGGCAATAGATAATATTCAAGGCTTAAATGAAAATCGTAAAGAATATTTCAAGATGTGTATTAACCATTACTTCCCACTCTGGAGCAAGGGAATAGGTGTTGATGCAATTGATATGGAGCAAGACCTAGATAAATATGATGTCTTAATTGCACCATTGTTATACATGGTTTCAGAAGACTTAGCTGAGAGGATTAAGGAATTTGTTGCACGTGGTGGTACTTTCATCACTGGTCCTTTCACAGGTGTAGTAGATGAAGATCAACTAGCATACATGAACGGTAGGCCTGGACCTTTACGTGAGATTGCAGGTATTTGGGCAGAAGAGACAGACTCTCTCTATGATTCACAATTCAATAAGATTGTTAAAGCTGGAGAAGGCAAAACCTATAAGGCTAAATGGTTCTGTGATCTCCTACACTTAGAGGGAGCGGAAGCACTTTATGAGTATGGAGAAGATTTCTACGCTGGAAGTCCTGCAGTAACAGTTAATTCTTATGGTGAGGGTAAAGTTTACTACTTTGCTACAGTAATGGAACAAGCTTTCTATGATGACTTCTACAAAGAGTTTATTAACGAAAATATGGAATCTTTAGCAATAGAACTTCCTGATGGGGTCGGTGCTAGTGTTAGAGAAAATTCTGAGTATAAGTTTATCTTCATTGCAAACCATAATAATGGCGAAGTTGAGTTTAATCTCGCTGAAGACGCATACGATGTTTTAGCAGAACAAGAGCTAGATAAGAGTGCAGCTGTGGAAATGCCAGCATACTCATACAAAGTTTATAGAGTGAAAAAATAATATTAATAACTTATATTAAAAGTAAAAAACTGGGTCTTCTGATGTGGTGTGACCCCCAAAAGTTAGACTTTTTTAGCGTAGCAGCCATATAAACTGCTACGCTATTTTTATGCAGCCAAGAGTCTAAGTCTGTATTGTACTGGACTTAGCCATCCTAGTTTTTCTTTAATTCTTTGTTCATTATAATACTTTATGTATCGTTCTATTTCTGACTTTAACTCATCATAGCTATAGTAAGTAGCACCATAATAGATTTCTTGTTTTAACAAACCAAAGAAATTCTCCATAACAGCGTTATCGTGACAGTTGCCTTTACGAGACATGCTTTGGAAGATTCTTTCTTCCTTTAGACGATGAGAGTATGCTTTCATTTGGTAAGCCCACCCTTGATCCGAATGGTTTCTTGTCAATTCCATAGCTTATAATTTCACTATTACACATATCCATAAATGGATCCAGATAAAGCTTACGCATTGTCATTTGACCTTTTGCATTAATCTCATAATACTTAAATTCTGTAGTATCTGTTGTAATCTTCTGATGTGGTATACATGTATTAAATCGTCTCCTTATGCGATTAGGAGCAACCGTTCCAACTTTACCTTTATATGAACTGTATTTCCGGCTTTTTCGAGTGAAAGAAGTGACTTGCAAAACAAGTTTTTGCATTATACGTTGTACTTTCTTTTTGTTTACATAGTATCCTTGATTTCTTAATTCTCCAGTCACTCGACGATAACCATAATCCTTGTGATTATCTCTGATTTCAAGAATCTTTTCCTCGATTTCTTTGTCAGGATTTTCTCTATCTAATCTTTTCTGCCAGTACATATATGTTGCTTTAGGCATGCCTGTATAAGAGAGAAGGTCTTTTAGTTTGAATTCTCCTCGGAGACTGTTGATGACGAGTGCCGTTCTCTCATTTTTGCCTCGTCCTCTAAACGCAGTCTCCTCAGTTCTTTTAAAAAGGCATTCTCGATTCTTAACTTAAGCAGTTCATCTTCTAATTCTTTAACATGTTCTGCACTTGTATCAACTATTCTTTCTTCCGCTTCTTGAGCTTTATTATCTATCTTAGGTTTATCCAATTTTCTTTTTCGACCTTTCTTGCGTGGTTTCAAAGCATCAGGACCGGCAGCACGAAAGCGACTGACCCAGTTACAAATCATACTTGGATTGCTTATACCTTCTTGAATTGCCAAGTCTTGATATGAAATCTCACTTGATAGATATAACTCTACAATAGAAAGCTTCATTTCGAAAGAATATTTTTCTTTTTTACGAGAACGCATTAATCCTTCGTCACCAAACATTTTATATGCATTAATCCAACTGCGTAACTGTGTCTTAGAGCCAAGTCCATATTTTTTAGAAAGATAATCCAGTCCACCTTTACCATCCAAATATTCTAAAACAACTTTCTTCTTGAATTCAAAACTATATTTTGCCATAAAAACACCGACCTCCCAATCGTTAGATTTTGGTCTAACTTTTGGGGGTCGGTACAATGAGGCCCAGTTTTATTTTGTAAATAATATTAAATAAATGGATAAAAGCCGGATTTGTTAGATGCAAGTTTATTATTTTCTGATAGAATAAAAGCGAATTTAAGTAATGACGGGTGCATATGAGAAAAGAAAAGAAAAAAGAATTTTATAATAAGAATGATTTAGGTTGTATTTATAGTGAAGAGAAGAGCAGTTTTAAAGTTTTTGCTCCAACTGCTATAAATGTTGAACTTGCATTGTATAGGGATGCAGGTCAATATGATGACTTAGGCTTATTAGTTAGCCATGAGGATTATATTGAGAAACTTCCAATGAAGTTAGGAGAGTTTGGTGTTTGGGAAATTGCAGTAGAAAAAGATCTCAAAGGACAATTTTATATGTTCCGTGTAGAGTTACCTGAAGGAGATATAAATTATGCAGTTGATCCTTATGCCAAAGCGCTTTCGGCAAATGGTCATAGAGGTGCAATAATTGATCTTGCAGAAACTAATCCGGAAAACTGGGATCCTCGTATAAGAGCACAGCTTGATAGTCCAACAGATGCAATAATTTATGAGATACATATCAGAGACTTTTCAATAAGTCCAGATTCTGGAATGAAGAACAAGGGTAAGTATCTAGCTTTGACCGAGAGAGGTACCAAGACTCCAGGAGGAAACAGTACTGGTCTTGACCATTTAGTGGAGCTAGGTGTAACTCATGTTCAGCTTTTGCCTATTTATGATTATGTAACTGTTAACGAATTGCATTATGATCCTGAAGATTATAACTGGGGCTATGATCCACAGAACTATAATGCTCCAGAAGGTTCATACTCTACTGATTCGACGAATCCTATTACAAGAATAAAAGAATTAAAAACTGCGATACAAGCAATTCATGATGCAGGAATGCGAGTGATCATGGATGTTGTTTATAACCATACTTTCTCTATTGATGAAGGACCTTTTGAGAAAATTGCTCCAGGATATTATTATCGCAAAACTGACGAAGGTGTTTACACTAACGGTTCTGGTTGTGGTAATGAGATTGCGAGTGAAGCTCCAATGGTTCGTAAATTTATCCTAGATTCAATCCTGTATTGGATTGAAGAATTTGGAATTGATGGTTTCCGTTTTGACCTTATGGGATTAATTGATAGAGAGACTATGAAGAAAATTGTTAGAAAAGTTCATACAGAGATTGATTCAAGTATACTTTTCTTAGGTGAACCTTGGACAGGTAATGTCTCAGCTTTGCCAATAGATCAACAAGTGCTAAAAGGTACTCAAACTAACAATGGTTTCTCAGTATTTAATGATAATCTACGTAATGCTATCAAAGGTGGCAGTGATGATGCTAGCCAAGGTTTTGCTACGGGAGCAGATGGTGAAGAGGTTAATATTATCCGTGGAGTCGAAGGATCTTATAGAGATTTCACAGCCAAGCCTAGTGAATCTATTAACTACGTAATAGCTCATGACAACTTGAATATGTGGGACAAAATTCTAAAGACACAAGAGTTGGATGAAGAAGCTGGTTTCCTACAGATCTTGGATGGACAATTATTCGGAGAAACTTTGGATAAATATGGTGATGTAGAGACTGCAGTTTTGGCAGCTGATCCATATGCTAGTGTAGACTTTGATAATGTCCTAGAAGATGAATGTGTAAGAAGAAGTCTCTTGGCCAATGGTATTGTTATGACAAGCCAAGGTATACCTTTTATCTATGGTGGTGACGAATTCTTGAGAACTAAGTACGGTGATCATAATACTTATAAGAGCCCTGATTATGTCAATATGATTAGGTGGGAAAATAAAGATAAATTCTTAGAGGTCAGTGAATATTACCAAGGCTTAATTAAGTTAAGAAAAGAGCATCCTGCGTTCAGAATGAATGATGTTGAACTGATTAAAAAACACTTGGTGTTTTTGCAAGTAGAGGATAAATTTATAGTATTTAAGTTGCGTTTACATGCTAACCAAGACGAATGGAAAGACATTGTGGTTGCATATAACGCTAATGAAAAAGCTCATAAATTAGATCTACCAGAGGCAGAAAGCTGGAATGTAGTCGTTAATGACAAGAAAGCTGGTACTGAGATTATAGAGACTATAAAAGATTCTCATGTAAGCGTTCCAAAACTTTCTATGATGGTACTTTATTCTATGGGGTAAGCTAGAGGTATAAAAAGCCTGTATTAGCAGAGATTTAATGAAAAATTCTATTGACAAATTAAATTAAGAGAATTATTTTTATTTTTGGGAAAAATAGTAAAAGGAGAAACGCTTATGAACTTACAAAAAGTAGTTGTAATTGGTGCAGGTAACGTCGGTTCTGCAACAGCATTTAGACTTATGAACTCAGGTCTTTTTAACAAGATCGCAATTATTGATGCAAATCAAGAAAAAGCTGAAGGTGAAGCTTTAGATATAGCTCATGGTTCAGTTTTAGCAACAAAACCAGTTAAGGTTTATGCAGGATCTTACGAAAAAGATGTTAAGGAAGCAGGCTTCGTAGTAATCACTGCTGGTGCAGCACAAAAACCGGGAGAAACAAGATTAGATCTAGTTAAGAAGAATACAAATATCTTCAAGTCAATTGTTCCTGCAATTATGGAAACAGGATTCTCAGGATACATAGTAGTTGTTGCTAACCCTGTAGATATCTTGACCTATGTAACATATAAATTATCCGGATTACCAAAAGAAAGAATTATTGGTTCAGGTACAGTTCTAGATTCTTCTAGATTTATTTACTTGCTATCACAAGAATTAAAAGTTAATGCAGCTTCAATTAGTGCTGATATTCTTGGTGAACATGGTGATAGCTCATTCCCAGCTTGGAGTAGAGTTACAGTTCACGGTACCCCAGTTGATGAATTCGCAAAAGCAAGAGGTATCGATCTTACAGATGAATTGAAAGAGAATATTTACCAACAAGTTAGAGACTCAGCTTATGAGATTATCAACAAGAAAGGTACAACTAACTATGGTATAGCTATGACAACAACAAGAATTGTCGAAGCTTTATACACAAACTCAAATAAGGTTATGCCTGTTTCTAGTGTTATGGATGGTGAGTATGGCCTAGAAGGTTTGGCGATTAGTATGCCAGCTTTGATTTCTCGTGAAGGTGTTGTATCTCTAGAGCTTAGTTATACAGCAGAAGAATTATCTAAATTGCGTGCTTCAGCTGAGACAATGAAGACTGTTTTAGATGAATTAGATTTAGATTAATTTAGATTTCTAGTTTAATTGAAATTATGATAAAAGCCTCCTTGTTAAAGGAGGCTTTTTGCATTTATAAAATACTAAACCAGGCGATTCCGTTGATACTCAGATTTGCCACAATATGTAAGAACCATGGTGCTAGGAAGCTATTAGATTTTTCACATAAATAATCGAAAATAATGCCAACGACAAATAGTGCAACAATAATGATTAAATTAAGCCACCAATCGAACCAAGCGGCTATTGTCGTAACGTGATATAGGGAGAACAAAAGACTGCTATAGATATAAGCAAAAATCCTTAAGTTTAGTTTATTCAAATAATAAAAGATAAATGCACGGAAGAAAATTTCTTCTAAAAGTGAATTTACGAAAGCAATGTGCAAGGCCACATATAAGAAATTACTGGCATCAATGTTTTCTCTTTTGGCTAAGTTATCTCTAATATTCTCAGCTGAGATGTAGTCTTTAAAAATCAAATATGCTCCAATAATGACCAGAGAGACTCCAGCTGCTATTAATGCTGATACCTTCAGATTTCTTTTGTTAGGATTTTTTAGCTGGTGTGTAATGTATGAATTCTTGAATATCAACTTATACAATAGAACTGGTAAAGTGAAGAGGAGAATCTTAATCGCTGATTTGGGCACATACGATAAATGGAAAACTAAATCTAAAGATGCTATAGCAGAGCATACAAGTAGACTGCTTATTATAATAAAAGCAAATTTGTATCTATTATTTTTGAATTTTACTTGTTTACTGGTAGTTTCCATTTGATTATGATCGCCTTTCTCAAATCCTCTAGTGTTAATATTTCAGAGCTATTTTACTGTTACTGAAACTTTATATTTGAAGGTTGCGCTTTCACCAGCTGCTAGGGTCAGATATCCTTCGCCTTTAGAGAAGCTAATTGAATTATAAGTAGGTTCAATGCAGAAGTAATCAGCTTTTTTGTCTGTCCAGAGAACAGTAACAGGTAATTTTTCGTACTCTAACTCAAGGTTAAATAAGTCTGTTTCAACAAGTTTAGGGCTATTTACATAAACTGAATCAGCAAACTTATCGTCAGTGATATCAATTGTTTCGCCATCAATTTTAATCTCTTCTTGACCTGCTACATTGAAGTATGGGTGGAAGGCTGGAGATATGGCTAATGGGTTTTCTCCATTATTTCTTACTGATAAAACAATCTCTAGAGTAGAGTCAACTAGAGCAAAGCTTTGTCTAGATTCTAGCTCTTCGTATTCACCTGCAACTTTATTGGCTAAAAGAGTTAAATTATCTTCAGTTTGGGATTCAACTTGCCAAAGGATTTCTCTACCAAAACCATGGCTCTTAAGATTGAACTCACCAGGTGCTCCAAATTGAGGTAAGCACACGTGAGATCCACCACGATTTTTGCTAGTACCATTGTAATCTAGCTGAGTTCTTGGGAAGAAAATATTTTGAGCGCCGGCTCTAAATGAAGTGATGTAAGCTCCCTCTGGATCTATTTCCAATTGCAAAAATTTATTACTAAGTTCTAACATAATTATCTCCTAATTTAACTTTTATATGATTTTAATTGTAATGGAAATAAGAAAAATTATATACAGATGTTTTGAAAATCTTTTTTGCGAATAGTAAAATAAAGAAAATTAGTTGAGGTGGGATATGACTGCAGATTCAGATGAAATTATTTTACAAAGAATTTTAGTAAATCACTTTCCGAACCTTTCTAAATTGAGCTTTAGAAAGATTTCTGGTGGTACATTTAATAGATCGTATATTGCTATGGTTGATGATGCACCTGAGTTTATTATTAGGATAAGCCCGGGAAAGCATAATTTAATGTATTTTGAGCAGCTCGCTATGGCTAATGAGGGTTTGGCATATAAACTAATGCAAAAATATAATATTCCTGTAGCTAATTATTTTGAACTTGGTGTAATTGATGGAGAAGAGTACAGTATAGGGCAATTTATATCAGGTAAAGTTTTGAGTGAGCAGTTATGGAGTGATGAGTCCAAAGATGATGCAATTAACTCTAGGCTTTTGGAGAATTTAGGGAAAATCATAAAGAGAATGCACTCGCAAAAAGTTGACACTGATTATTGTGGCTACCTCTTCTGTGTAGAGGATAAAAGTTTTACATCATGGGCTGAGTTTTTAATATATTCCGTTAAGAATGTTTTAGAAAATGCAGGTCCGGAGCTGAAGAGCAATGTAAATTTAGATGAACTTATAAATGTATTTGAAGTTAATAGAGAAATTTTAGATTCCAGAGAAAAAACTTCAATTATTCATGGAGATCTTTGGGCTGCAAATGTTATTTTTAATGATGGTGAAACTTATCTGATAGATTTGGATAGAGCAATGATAGGAGATCCTTTATTTGAATTTGCAGCTGGCTGGATGGACAGAGAAGAATTTTGGCAAGGTTATGGATCTACCAAGAATCTAGAAAGCTTGAGTGGCAATGAATTACTTTGTCTGCGACTATATAATATATATATGAATTTGTTGCATGCAATTAGTAATGAAAATCAATTTAAAGATATAAAAACTGCTAGAGATTATATGGACAGTATTAATAAAAGATTGGCAGAACTAGATTTATAATAAAATTGATGTAAAAACAAAATTAGCGTAAAAAGTGGGTAAACATGTTAGAAAAATTAGGTGCAAATAGAGCAGTAGACTTAGGTTTGGTAGACAACACTGGAGTTGATATGTTCCAGGTTCCAACAAGATATAAAGAAGTTATAGAAAAATCTCCAGGTACAGATAGACAGTATTTAGCACATCCTGACTTACTGCAAACAAAAACTGGCAGAATAATTCTTGCCTATGTAAAAGGGCATGGTAAAGGTCCTATTATCATGAGAATATCTGATGATGGTGGTAAGACCTTTGTCGAAAAAACCGATACTCCAAAGTCATGGGAAGAATCTTACGAAACTCCTACTATCTATACATTGAATTTCTCAGATGGTAGAGAGTACCTAATTCTAATTAGTGGTTGTGCAGGTTGGGCTCCAGAAGAGCCTTCAGGTTTTTACACATCAATTTCTAAAGATAATGGTGAAACTTGGACGGAATTAAAGTGCTTTTATCCGGAATTGGAAGAAGGTAAGAAACACTTTACCACTGTTGTAATGTCCAGTTTGATTCAGGTAAAAGATGAAAATGGTAAATACTTAGATAAGTGGATGGGTGTCTACCACAATGGACATGACTTTAAGAATTATATTTCATACTTGAGTTTTGACGAAGAGGATATGGATAAGTGGACAGAGCCTAGACCTTACCTTAGTGAATATAGAGAGCTAGAGAATAAGTATCAAATCTGTGAGGTCTGTTTGGTAAGAGATCCTAATCCTGAGAGTAAAGAGATTTTGGCAATTGCTAGAACTCAAGCTCATAATGCTCCATCAACATACTTTTTCTCCTATGATGAGGGAGAAACTTGGACAGAGCCTCAAGAGACGAGTTTGGCTTTGACCGGGGAGCGACATAAAGCAGTATTTGACTCAGTTAGTGGTAAGTTGATTTTAAGCTTTAGGGAGATTGTTAGAAATCCCAAAGATTGGGCAGCTGGTGATTGGATTGCTTGGGCTGGAACTTATGAATCTGCAAGGCAAGGTGGTAATAAGTCAGAGGAGCAAAGCGACAATAAATTGGCACAAGAATATAGACTTCTCCTAGCACGAGACTACACTCAAAATGAGAGGGGTGGAGATACTGGCTATTCAGGTGTATTATGTTTGCCTAACAATGATATTATGTTAGTTGGCTATGGCCATTTCGATGAAGAGTTCTCTAAGAGCTGGAAGGACGAGATCTGGAGAGATTTATCCTACATACTTAAGGTCCAGTTTAAGTTAGAGGAATTGGAGAATTATATTAAAGAAAATTCAGAGTCAAAGTTATAGAAATTGGTGATTGGTGTTCTCATAAAGGTTCACATAAATAGAAAGTTAGGTGTTTATGCTCTGGGAGTTATTCCTAAAGTTTTTAAAGATAGGGTTATTTAGCTTCGGTGGTGGCTACGGTATGATTTCTTTAATAGAAGAAGAGTGCGTAGAAAAAGAGAAATGGATTACTCACGAAGACTTACTTAACGTTACTATTATTGCTGAATCTACGCCAGGATCAGTTGCAATAAACTGTGCTACTTTTGTAGGAAAGAAACAAGCTAATTTGCCAGGGGCAATGATAGCAACCTTGGGCGTAATTTTGCCATCATTTGTGATTGTATTTTTAATTTCATTATTCTTTGAACAGTTTATTAGTATTCAATGGATACAGAACGCATTTAGAGGAATTCAGGTTGCAGTTGCAGTCCTTATAGTTGATGCAGGGATCAATATGTTTAGGAAGTTGCCACGTAATTTAGTTATCTTGGTAGTTGCGATATTGTCTTTGTTGGCTATTTTAATTTCAACTTTTGCCAATTGGAATCTATCAACAGTGAACTTAATGTTGTTTGGTGCAGTTTTGACTACTATTATTTTGCCAATTTACGATAAGTATTTATTAGAGAAGGATGCTAATAATGTGGCAAGCGCTACTGAACATGAAAGTGAGGGAGAATAATGGTATTTTTAAAATTGTTTATTGAATTTTTCCTTGTAGGATTGTTCAGTTTTGGCGGAGGCTATGCAGCGGTACCATTAATAAGTGATGTTGTTGAAAGCAATGCCTGGATGAGTTCGGAGCAATTAACTAATATGATTGCCGTAGCAGAGTCTACACCTGGGCCATTAATGGTAAATTTAGCAACTTATGTTGGTAGCACTCAAGGTGGAGTTTTGGGAGCTCTTATAGCGACTATTGCTGTTACTATTCCATCTTTTGTAATTTTATTAGTGGTGGCAATGTTCCTGAAGAAAACTTTAGGGAATAAATTTGTAAATGCAGCGACTAAAGGTCTACAAGCTTGTGTATCTGGAGTTATTTTGGCAACTGGAATTACTATGATATTAGAGTCTGTAAATGTTTTAAGGAATTTTAGATTAGATATTAAAGCATTAATTATACTAATTAGCTTGTATGTATTTAGATTTATATATAGATATTTTTCCAAAGTAAAACTTTCAGCAGTAAAAACTATTTTAGTAGCTGCTGTGCTTGGGGTAATTGTTTACGCTTTTTAATTGCACTTGTTGGTGGGTAATAAAATTTTGCGAGTACTCTATTTATTATTTATTGCTAAGCTGTAAAATATATTTAAAATAATCAGGAATTATTTCGGATTACAATACGGAGAATAAACTTTTTATATATAATATATTCAACTGTGTTAAAGGATTTATCGAAGTAAAGGGTTCATAGAAGTCGAAACAAATTTTATCGAGATTTTAATAAAACGTAAGTTTCATTCATTTATCCGTTGAAAGATGTAAAAATAATAAGGAGAGTTTTAATTGAGACAAAATTACAATCCAATGAAGTCACTAATATGGAGCATAATAGTATTTCTAATTGTGTCTACATTTTTTAGATTTTTAATGTTTATACCTGGGGTAAGACTAATTATTTCACTCTTGTTCTTACTTGCTCCTGTTCTTGTATTTTTCTTAATTCGTAGGAAGTTTACTAACTTGAAAAAACAATTTGGCAGAGACTATGAGGATACTTATAGTCAAGAAAATCAGGGATATCAGCAAGATAATATGAGAGGCAACGGTACATCCAGTAGTGAATCTGGCTATGATAAACAAAATCAAAGAAATAATGAAGAAATAATTGCAGAAGTTATTGAGGTAAAAGACCTCGATGATGAAGAATAGAAAACATAAACTTTACTACGAAGAATTAAAAAATTTATAAATATAGTGTTTTAAGGAGGGCAGAAATGGCCCTCCTTACTTTATCTGTTTTTACAGAGTTAAATTAGAAACAACTTTAATTAGATTATTTTAATAATAACTTAGCTAGATCATTACAAGTTGGTTATAATTAAGTTAATCCGACAATATATATTTAAGAATTGAGAGGGGATTTAAATGGAATCAATTGTTTTAGACTACAAAAAATATGCAGCAATTTCAAGACAAGCAGCGGCTGAGGGAATAGTTTTGCTAGAAAATGAGAAACAAACACTTCCCTTGAAAAAAGGTAGTAGAATTGCCTTATTAGGTAGGATGCAGTTTGATACATATTTTACAGGTACCGGTTCAGGTGGACTTGTACACAACCCTTACGTTGTAACTATCCATGAAGCATTAAATGAGATTTATGATTTAGAACCTATTAGCCAACAACTATATAAGGTTTGGTTAAATGATCATCCTTTTGACAAAGGGGAAGGTTGGGCTAAGGAACCTTGGGCCCAAGTTGAAATGAAATTAGACGATGAACAACTTGATCTAATTGCTGAATATACAGATACAGCAGTTGTAGTTATTTCGAGGACGGCAGGTGAGGATAAGGACCATAACGATAAAGCAGGATCCTACTATTTAAATAAAGATGAGTTAGATTTACTACATAAAGCTAGAGCGAAATTCTCAAAATTGGTAGTCTTATTAAATGTTGGAAATACTATGGACCTCTCCTGGAATGTAGATGTTAAAGTTGATTCTTTGTTGCTAGTCTGGCAAGGCGGATCTGAAACAGGTAATGCTATAGCAGACATCTTGAGTGGAGAAGTAAGCCCTTCTGGTCATCTAACAGATACAATTGCTTATAGCTTAAAAGATTATCCTGCATATGATAATTTCGGTGATAAGGACAGAAACTTCTATGCAGAGGATATATATGTTGGTTATAGATACTTTGAGACATTTAATAAGGCAGCTGTTCAATATCCATTCGGGTATGGACTAAGTTATAGCGATTTCGAGTTTAAATTGAATTCAGCAGAGTATGCAAATGGTAGTTTGAATATTCAAGTTAATGTTAAAAATACTGGAGATTTCCCAGCGAAAGCTGTACCACAGATTTATTTAGGTGCTCCTCAGGGTGAACTAGGAAAAGCTGCTAAAGTTTTGTTGGATTTTGCAAAAACAGAAACACTTGCTCCAGGAGAAAGTGAAGAACTTAAGTTCAGCATTAGTAATTATGATATGGCTAGTTTCGATGATAGTGGCAAAACAGGACATAAAAATGCATATGTCTTGGAGGCTGGACAATACAGAATTTATCTAGGAGAAGATGTACGACACAGTCAAGAGGTATTTGCTTTTGACTTGGAGAAACTAGAAGTTGTCGAACAATTAGAAGAAGTATTAGCTCCTGTACATCATTTCTCTAGACTAAAACCAGGGGAATTTGAAGATGATAATTTCTCAATAACATATGAAGATGTTCCGACAAAAACTATAGCTGAAAAATATTTTGCCGAAAAAGAAGATGAGAAATTGTCAGTAGAGTTTGAAAACAATAGCTCAGATTATCAAAATAAAAATAAATACGAATTCTCACAATATGTTAATGGTGAGATAGATGTGGATACATATTTAAGTCAGTTCCCAACAGAAGATTTTATTAAACTCTCCAGAGGAATTGGTATGTCACCAGCAGGAGTTACTGCAGGTGTAGCAGGTGCATTTGGTGGTGCTGCTAAGGTATTTGCAGATAGTGGTATGCCGTTAGTTGCATGTGCAGATGGACCTTCTGGAATTCGTATGGATGATGGTTCTATGGCTTTCCAAGTTGCCATTGGTACAGCATTAGCATCAAGCTTTAATACGAAACTTAACAAAGAACTATACGAATATCTAGGTCTAGAAATAAGAAAAAATAAGATCGATTCACTTTTAGGTCCTGGCATGAATATTCATAGGCACCCATTGTGTGGTCGTAACTTCGAATATTTCTCTGAGGATCCAATTGTAACAGGTAAGATTGGTCTTGCTCAGGTTGAAGGGCTGAGAAAGTGGAATGTTGCAGGAACTATCAAACACTTTGCATTTAATAACCAGGAATTCAGACGAAACTTTGTTGATGCAATAGTTTCATCAAGGGCGGCTAGAGAGATTTATCTCAAAGGTTTCGAGCATGTAGTCAGAAGTGGTGAGGCGCTCAGCATTATGACTGCATATAACCCTGTTAATGGTATTTTTACAGCATCAAACTTCGAGCTAAATACTCAGATTTTGCGTAATGAGTGGGGATTCGAAGGAGTAGTAATGACTGACTGGTGGGCTAAGATGAACTGGGGAGTTAAGAATAGACCAAGTAGACGTAATTTAGGTGCAATGATTTATTCTCAAAATGATATAAATATGCCAAACCCTAGTGCAGACGTTAACGTTTATAGAGATAAAGGCCTAGCAGATTTGCAAAAAGGAAGAATTAATAGAAAACATCTAATTCGAAACGCGCGTAATATCTGTAAAGTTGTTAAAGAAATCTATCATGGCTATAACGAGCTTGATTTGGAAATCTTAAACGAACCTAAGATTCGCCGCAATATCGAAGATAGAATTGAATTAGGCTTAGTTGAAAGAATTGCTTATGCTGACACACGTAAGATCGAAGCAGAAAAGAACAGCATGACTTATGTTGGTTTCGAGAGCAGAAAGCCTAGCGATTACATCTTCCGCATGACAGCAAAATCAAACTTGAGTAATGTTGCCCAAGCTAATATTGCTATTACGATTAATCAAAGCATCAAATCTGCTTTGTCCTTAAAAGGTAATGAGACCAAAGATATTGAGGTGCGATTCAATACAACTTCTTATAATAACTACGTTGAAATTTTCTATGCAGAAGGCGGTATAGATATAATCGAGTTAAGTGTGGAACGTGTTAATGGTGGCGATGATGATAACGAGAATGGAAAAATTGAAGAAATTGAAGGTGGAGTAAAAAAAGAAGGTACAGACTCAGCCAATAATTCTTCAAATTTGACATCGAATATAGAAGGAAAGCATCATGGAGCTTTGGATAAAGCTGGACTAGAAAAGTTGCTATTACAAGCTTATGTGCAAGAGCATAGAGAAATTCGTTTTAACAAGATTTCATATGCCAGAAATAGGTTTCTTTACTTAGCTAGCATTTTTCTTATAGTTACGGGTTTGTTGTTCTTCTCTTTTTTCGGTGAACTGATATGGGGTAAATGTAGAGGATAGAAGCGAGTTTTTGATGCATATAAAGCATATAATAATGTGCTGGGAGACATGAGAATAAATCCTAGCAAATTTGTTTAGAAGGGGTGATGTAATGAATATTTGGCATGATTTTGACAAGAACAAAATAAGTAAGGATGATTTTTATGCTGTTATTGAGATTCCAAAAGGCAGCAAAAAGAAATATGAGCTCGATAAAGATACTGGACTAATGAAGCTAGATAGAATTCTATATACATCAACTCACTATCCTGCAAACTATGGTTTCATACCTAGAACATACGCAGATGATGATGATCCACTTGATGTTTTAGTTTTATGCCAGGAGGTATTGGATCCTTCGGTTTTGGTTAGATGTTACCCTATTGGCGTAATCAGGATGGAAGACAGTAACGAGGTTGATGACAAGATTATTGCAGTGCCTTTTTATGACCCTAACTGGAATTTCTATCATGATGTTAGCGAGTTACCACCACATATAACAGAGGAGGTTATTCATTTCTTTAGAGTATACAAAGAGCTGGAGCACGATGAGCATACTTCTTTGTCGGACGCCTTATCTAGAGATTTTGCGGAAAAAGTTATAGAGAAATCTATTAGAGAATATGGCAAAGTTTTCTCCGAATATCTATAGAGCATATCTATCTTTAGGTAGAGAATAATGAGAGTTGACAGGCTGGTATATTAGTAAATTGCTATGTATTACAAGACTAAAACAAGTTTATGTTTATTGTGACAATTTATTAATTAAAAGTTTGTTTTAAGGCAAAGCCAAATTGTTAAACTAATATGAGAAATTCATGTTTGAGAGGAGCGAGTAATGTCGAAAGTTAAAAATGATCCAGATCGCGAATTGAATGGCTTTACTTTAAAAACTCATTATATACCTGGAGATAAAGCAAGAGATACTAAACGAGTCCAGGTGCTTTTGCCAAGATCTTATGAAGAGGATAAAGAAAATTATCCTGTAGTTTATATGTTTGATGGTCAGAACTTATTCTATGACGAGGAATCATATAGTGGAATAAGTTGGAGAGTATCAGAAGCATTGGCGCACTATCCGGATTTACCAACAATGATAGTGGTAGCAATTGATAATAGTATAGATAGGATTAATGAATACTCACCATGGAGAATCGAATCAAGTTTTAACTTGGATGAGGATCTTATTGGTAAAGGTGGCGGTGGAGTAAGTCACGCTCAATATATAGTGGAGAATGTTAAACCATTTATTGATAAGAATTATAGAACCAAAAGTGATTTTGAACATACAGGTCTAATTGGTAGCTCCTTAGGAGGAGTTATGACTGCATACATGGGAATTAAATATGCAGACGTGTTTGGTAGTTTGGGTGTATTTTCTTTAGCCAATCAATTGTTTAAAAATGCATTTTCAGCTTTTTTATCAAATAAGAAAATTTCTCAAAATCAGAAAGTCTATATTCAGGTTGGAACAGAAGAAGTTATATCAGAGGATAATAATGGGACTGCAGCTAAACAGGATTATTTAGATTGTAGTATTTACTATCAGAAACAATTAATTGCTCATGGAGCTGATGTTAAAAATATAGATTTTAATGTATATATTGGCGAGACTCACAATGAGAAATATTGGGGAGATCATTTGCCAGAATGCTTAAGATTCATGAGTGCTGATTGGTAGTTCATAGTATAATGTGGGACATTAAAATTAGGAGATAAGAGATAATGCATATTTCAGAAAGATTCGAGCACGTAAGTGTATTATTAGAAGAATCTCTGAAATCTCTAAATATAAAACCAGATGGTATTTATATGGATGGGACTGTAGGAGGCGCAGGGCATAGTAGTGAAATTCTACGTGCTTTAGGTGAAGGTGGGCAATTAATTGCACTAGACAAAGACCAAGATGCGCTAGATACAGCCCAAGAGCGACTTAGCAGAGTTGAGAGTTCTGCCGGTTTTACATTGGGGCATGCTAACTTTGCCGATTTTGCGAGTGTATTAATTAGTGAAGGCATAGATGGTCTAGATGGTGTTCTTCTTGATTTAGGTGTTTCTTCCTGGCAAATAGATGAAGCTGATAGGGGTTTTTCTTATATGAAAGATGGGCCTCTAGATATGCGTATGGATAGAAGTAAAGGTGAATCAGCAGCAGAGCTTATTGCGAGAATTGATTCTACAGAGTTAGCAGATATTTTTTTCAAATATGGTGAAGAAAGAAATTCATATAGAATTGCGAACTCAATTGTAAATTATAGAGATAATGTTGGACCAATCACTACAACTAAACAACTTAGTGATATTATTACTAAAGCTCAAACATCAAAGAGCAGACGTGAAAAACAACATCCTGCAAAACGTTGTTTCCAAGCCTTGAGAATTTATGTAAATGGAGAAATGCAAGACCTAGATAAATTCTTATCAGAAATAATAGATTTTATGAATCCAGGTGGAAGGGTATGTATAATAAGTTTCCACTCATTGGAAGATCGCTTGGTTAAACAAAGTTTTAGAAAATGGGAGGACCCATGTGTATGCCCTCCAAACTTCCCTTGCACATGTGGCAAAAAAGCATTAGGAAGAGCATATCCAAGAAATGGAATAGTTGCAGATGATGAAGAAAAAGATACAAATCCACGTTCCAAGTCTGCAAGGTTGAGAGTGTTTGAGAAATTTTAATACCTACATTAGTGAAATATCAACATCAACTAGTAGTGCTAATAATGGTTTATATAAAATAACTTGGAGATAAAATGTCAAAAGACTTTTTTAACATTGAAGATATATTAAATAATAACGGTAATAATGATAGAGACAGGTCCAGAGCAAGTAGTAATAATGGCCCTAATTTTAATAATGCGTCCAAAAATAATTCTTATAAATCAAAGCAGCAATACAATCCATCAAATAGATATTATCCTGATTTTGATCTTGAAAAATCTAAAGCTAAGAATCCAAGTGTAAAAGGATTAAATAAGGGATCAAATAATAGTAGGTTTAACAATTTTGACCTTGAAGAAATGAAAGGTCAAAAATTTGATTTTGACAACTCTAGAAATAGCAACACCAATGGCACTAGAAATAACAGTAATTATAGAAATGCTGATATTTACATTATGGATCAAGAAGTTAGTAGTGAATTTATTAGTGCTATTGAAGAAAACAAGAAGAAATTTTCTGACCCTAAACCACGAAAAGGCCGTAAATTATATGGCGATGGTTTGTATAGTAGCCAAGAGTTAGAAAAAGCTCCAGAATTAGTTAAAATTACTCCGGTTGCAGAACAGAAAACGAAAAATAAAAAGACTTTTAAGAAAAAAAGAAGTAGTTACTTAATTTTTTCAGTTATTGTTATTTTTATTTTCTTCATTACTTTGATCTTTTTGTTACTAAATCAATCAAGAGTTATGCAAGTAAGCTACGAAAATGCAGCCATTAAAAGTCAAATTGCATACTTAGAAAAAGACAATGCAGAGAGAATAGAACGACTGGCAAGAGAAGCAGATTTAAATGAGATTGCTAAAAAAGCTGCAAGTAACGGTTTCCAAATTCCAAATCGTCAACAAAAAGTTGAGGTGAAGGATGACAAATTGGATCAAATTACCTACTTTGATGAAAACAACAATGCGATAGGTATAGTTACTGAGGAAGTTGATATGGATTTAGTCTTTTCTAATATAGAAAAATATATTTTAGAAAAAGAGGAGTCTTTAGCGCAATCAAAAGAGCAAGTTGAAGCTAAAGCTAATAAAGCTGGAGATACAAAGGTTGAGGACGAGATAGAAGGAGGAGATAATGCAGAATAATGATTTTAAGCAAGATAATACTCCTAGACGTCTTGTTACTAGATCAGAATTTAGGAAAAATATTCGTGAGATAACCGGTCAGTCCAGAAAAAACATGAAAATCCAAACTCTATTAATTTGGATAATTTTGATTCTTCTGGTTATTAGGACTTTGGTGCTTTTCTTTGACCTAGCTATTTTGAATAACAAGAAATATACAGAATTGGCTGCGAGTACACATTCAGAGCAGTATAAGATATATCCTGAAAGAGGAAATATTTATGCAGCGAATGGTACTGAGCTAGCTGTTTCTACTTTTACATATACTGTAGGTGTGACTCCAAAAGTATTTGGCCCGAGTAGATTATCTGATTTCTCTGATGAAGAGGTAATTACTCAAATTTCAGAGATACTTGAAATTGACTCTAATCAATTTAAGCAGAGATTAAAAGAAAATGAAGACGCTGCTTATATGGTTATTAAGAAGAACATTAATCCAGATACAAACGATAAACTAAATGCTTTTATTGATAAGGCTAGAGTTACTGGTATAAGACAAGATGCTAACCAAGCTCGTTACTATCCAATGGGTGATTTTGCCTCAGCTATTTTAGGGTTTGCAAATAAACAGGATCAACAGTTATCTGGAGTTTCAGGTATAGAGCTTGCTTACAATGATATCCTGAGTGGAAGTCCTGCTTATGTATATCAAGAAGTTGATAATTATTGGAATCAACCTTTACCAGGTACGCTGAAGACTTCTGTACCTGAAGTGAAAAGTCAAAATCTAAGAATTACAATTCAAGAAGACTTGCAACGCTATGTAGAGGAGGCTGTACAATACCTACATGGAGCAACAGAACCTATGAATGGTTCTCAGATTTTAGTTCTCAATGCGAAAACTGGTGGAATTTTGGCATATGCTAATAATTTAAGTTACGACTTAAATAAGCCATATAGCGCACCAAAGTCTATAGATCCAGAAAATTGGGATCCTGTAAATAATAAAGAACAACTTGATTTCGTAACTGGTACTGTCTGGGCAAATCAAGCTACTAGATATCCATATGAAATTGGATCCGTTATTAAACCTTTTGTTCTTGCGATGGGATTAGATGAAGGCGTAGTTAAGCCTGGTGAGCAGTTAAGTGATGACCCTATTACGATAGATGGATGGACTATGAGTTCCTATGACCGTAAGAGTCGTGGTATGTTATCTATAGAAGAGACCATTTGGGACTCACGTAACCCAGCCTTTGTTAGAATTGCAGAACGTATGGGAATTAATACTTTCTATAGTTACATTAATGCTTTAGGTTTTAGGAGTATAACCGGAGTAGATTTACCGAATGAGACTTTAGGTTTATTTCATCAGAATCCACAACAAATTGATATGGCTGTTACTGCTTTTGGAGAGCAGGTTACAATAACCTTGATGCAAGAAGCTCAAGCATATTTAACATTAGCAAATGATGGAAAACTTATGGTGCCTCATATTGTTGATGCAATTGTTGATGATGAAAATAATATAATTAAACAATATAATCCAGAAGCTAGAAGGCAAGTTTTTTCAGCAGAGTCTGCTGACTATGTGCGCCAAACTATGATTGGTGTTGGTAGATATGGTACTGCAAAATCTTCATATGTTCCTGGACATGAGATAGCATTCAAAACTGGTACCTCATCTCGTGCTATTGATGGTTCTGAAGTTGACAATATTTACACATTAACAGCAGTAGCAGTGTTACCAGCAGATAACCCAGAGTATATAATTATAAGCACAACTCATGATGTTAAGGAAAGTATATCTAATATTCCACATACAACAACTGGTAATATTTCAAAATTTTTGATTGATAGAGACAATATTCAAGGTAGTTATAAAGCTTATGACTATAATCATTTATTTAGACCGATTTATGTACGTCAAGCTATAGGTGATACTCCTCATAATATTGCATATTTAAATGCATTTAATGGTGGTAAAATTGTAAAAGATGAGTCAACAGGCTGGAATGATATAATTCAGAGTCAATATCCATTTCCAGGTGTACAAGTATCAACAGATCAAGAGGTTTGGGTTTCAGGTGAATATGGTGCCTTACCAGAAGAGTATGTTGAATTAGTTGATTTCACTGGTATGACAGCTGAAGAAGCTAAGAAAGTAGCTAGAAGTTTGAACCTTAATTTGAGCTTGCAGGGATATAACAGGGCTGGAAAAGTTACAGCGCAATACGTGATTAATCCTGAATATGCAGGTGGTTCAAAGCCTGGGGAGCAAGTAAGAAAATATACTGCAATAACCTTGTTATTTGAAGGCGAAGATGCGCCAGGACCACGTGAAGATAATTCATTAACGTATGGTTATAGCGATGGTGGTGGCGGGTATTACGGCTACTAATATTAATCTCAACTTGTACACGCTTGTTGCACAAAAATGCTAAGTGAAGAAAAAGAGAAGAGAAATGCATAAAAAATTAAGTTTAAATGAAATCATAAATGCTGTAAATGCAGAAGTTTTTTCCTTGGAAAAAATAGGAAAAGATCTTCAAGGTTTTATGGTTGAAAATATTTCTACTGATACAAGAGAAAGCTTAGAGAATGCTATTTTTATAGCATTAAAAGGAGAAAAGTTTGATGCTCATAATTTCTTAGAAGATGCTGTAAAGCAAGGAAATAAAGCACTTATTATTTCAAATAGAGAATTGGCAGAGAAATGGTCTGACAAAATTACGGTTTTACTAGTAGAAAATACAACTACAGCATTATTAAATATCGCAGGACTTTATCGAGGTAAGTTAAATGCAGAGGTAATTTCTTTGACCGGTTCAGTAGGTAAGACTAGTACAAAAGACTGTATTGCTCAGGCTTTAGGAAGCTCAGCCAAAGTTTATAAAACAGCCAAGAATTTAAATAATAATTTTGGGGTTTCTTATACTTTATTAGATATTCCAGAGAATACAGAATTTGCTATTGTTGAAGTAGGTATGGATGGCAAGGGGCAAATTGAAGAATGTGCTAAAGCAATTAAAGCAGATTTGAGCTTGATAACTAACATAGGAACTTCACATATAGAGAGATTAGGGTCACGCAAAGATATACTAGAGGCTAAAGCTGAAATTCTTACAGCAACCCAAGATGAGGCGCCTCTATTAGTAAATGCTGAGGATCCATATTTATTGACCTTAGCGGATAAAGTTAAATCAGAGCGAGCACTAATTTTTTTAGATACGAATGGACTTAGCCAAGGTATTAGAAGTGTTTTAGCTGAGGATGCTGATTTACAAATAGAAGCTAATGAGGAAAGTATAAATGAGTTAGCTGAAGCTGCATTTGAAAGTGGCAAGGTATTAAATAATCAAGCGGAAAAATTCGGCAAGAATATTTCTGGTACTCGTTATAAACTTAAAAACTTAAAGATTGAAACAGGTGGAAGTAGCTTCGAAATTTACAAAAAATCAGGTGGACCTTCTGAAGATTTTAAATTACTAATTGACATTAATGTACCAACTTTTGGTCCTCAAGTTACAGAGAATATTTTGTTTGCAGTTGCTGTAGCAGACCTATACGAAAGGGATCTTGAAAAAGTTAAAGAAAGTTTTGCCAAAGGCTTAAATATAAGCTCTGGTCGTCAAGAAATTAGTAAGATAAATAACAATAACCTACTAATTGATGATAGCTATAATGCTAGTCCGGAGTCATTAAAGACAGCTTTTATCTTAGTGAATAAATTATTAGAAACATCTGATTACAATGAAAGTTTAGCTGTAATTGGTGGAGTAAATGAACTGGGATCATATAGAAAACAATTGCATGAAGATATTGCAAGAGCATTGGCTAAAAGTAATATTAGTAAAGTTTATTTAATTGGTCCGGAAGCTGAAAATATGAGCGAAATTATTATTAAAGAAAGTCCGGATAAGTTTGTAAAAGTATTTACTAGTAATGAACAGATTACAGAATACTTATTACAAGAAAATATAAACGACAGTATAATTTTGTTTAAAGCTTCTAGAGGATTTGCCTTAGATGAAGTTGTAAATAATGTAAAGAATGAAATAGGAGCATAAAGAGGAAGTCACAATGAATGAGATTATAAAAATTTGCTTAGCATTAATCTTAGGATTTATTATTGCTGCAGTGAGTGGTAAATTTATTATACCAATATTGAGAAGATTCCAATTAGGTCAGCATGTTAGAGAAGATGGTCCACAAACACATTTAGCCAAAGCTGGCACTCCAAGTTTTGGTGGATTTATTTTCTTAGGATCTTTTTCTATTTTAGCTATTATATATTTAATTATTGACTATAACCCAATGGTTTTAATGGTCACATTATTTGTTTTGGCTCATGCAATTATCGGATTTGTAGATGATTATTTTAATATTAAAGTAAATAATGATGGCCTAGGTGATGGACAAAAAGCTCTACTTTTGTTAATTGTTGAAGCTATTTTTGTGTTTGCTTTTGTTTATGGTTCAAGTAGCGCAATTACTATTGCAATGCCATTTGGCTGGAATGCTATTGAAGTAGAAGGTGTGTGGAAATTTGTATATGCACTGTTCTTAATTTTCTACTTCTTTGCTTGTACAAATGCTGTAAACATAGTAGACGGTATAGACGGTTTAGCTAGTTCAGTAACAATAGTAACTTTAGTTTTTACCGGTATTACAGGATATATTACTTACAAAGCTAATAACAACCCAGATAACTTATCACTGACTATACTTAGCGTAATTATGATAGGTGCACTTTTGGGATTCTTAATTTACAATTGGCACACTGCAAAATGCTTTATGGGAGATATGGGATCTTTAGCTTTAGGAGCTTTTGTATCAGTTATTTTCTTATATCTAGGAATTCCATGGGCCTTCGTTTTTGCAGGTGTAATATATGTAATTGATATAGCAACAGTGCTTATTCAAACAGGATACTATAAAGCAACTGGTGGTAAGCGCATATTTAGAATGACACCTATTCATCATGCATTCGAATTAAGAGGCTGGAAAGAAGAAAAGGTAGTTTTAAGTTTCAGTGCAGTACAGTTAATTGGTGCTGTTTTGGCGGCTTTGATGATCTGGCCTTTTGTATAGGAGCTCTAGATATAAAAAGAGACTTAGACTGGTACTAAGAATAAATACGGAGATAAATAATGGAGAGTAATACAGGTAAAAGAGAAAGATTAATAGAACGTTCAAAGCAAAATTTGAATGATTCTCGTAAGTGGCAACAAACTAATAGTGTTGATACAACAATTATTATTGTTGTTGTGCTTATGATAGCCTTTGGCTTGGTAATGCTTTTCAGTGCTAGTATGTCTGATTCTATTATTGAGAGTGAAACAGGTACGAGCTATCTAGTAAGACAACTTGTTGCGAATCTTATTGGAATTGGATGTATGGTGTGGTTAAGTAAATTCAATTTGAAAATATTTGACCGTTTAGCATTTGCTGCTGTTGTTTATATTATTGGTGTAATTTTATTATTCTTAACTTTATTTACACGACCTATTAATGGTGCGAGAAGATGGCTTTCTATACCTGTTTTTGGTACTTTTCAACCATCAGAATTTATGAAGGTTGCTATTGTATACATCATAGCTTGTTATGAATCTTGGTTGTTTAAGCAGAGAGCAGCAGGAAGATTCCAGAGAGAAGCAGGCCTAAAAGGAGCTGTAAAAGATGCAGCTTGGGACTTGTTAATTCCAGCTGCAATCGTTGCAGTTCCGGTAGGAATAATGTCATTGCAAACCCACATGTCTGGTATCTTTATCATTCTCATAGTTTCATTGGCAACATTATTGGCTGCAGGTTTACCTTGGAGAAGCTGGTTAACTGCTGGTGTTATTGGAATAGCTCTCATTGCACTATTTGCATTATTTATCTTTAGTATATGGGATTTTTTACCAGAGAAAATTACAGGTAGATTTGGACATGTTTTTACCCGTATAGATATCTTTACTGGAGATAGTAATGTTACGGCAGATGAACTTTACCAATCCAATCAAGCGTATATAGCAATTGGCTCAGGTGGCTGGACAGGAGTAGGACTTGGCCAAGGAAAACAGAAGAATCGCTACCTACCTGAAGTCCATAATGACTATATTTTTAGCAATATTGTTGAAGAAACAGGTTTTATTGGTGGATTGGTCGTAATAGTTTTATTCTTGATATTTTTCTTGGTAGGCATGAGAATTGCACATAAATCTAGCTCGGTATATGCTCAGATAGTTGCGACCGGAATTTCTACACTTATAACATTACAAGCAATGCTTAATGTTGCGGTTAATGTGGGAGCTATTCCGCCAACAGGTATTTCACTACCTTTCTTCAGTTATGGTGGTACATCTAACATGTTCTTCCTCATAGGAATAGGGCTTTTGCTTAATGTTTCGAAATTTGGAGTAAGGGAGGAGCTTTAGCATGGATTACAAAGTTGATAAAGCAGAAGTTAAAATTGCTCAAAGTGAAGCATTAGCAAAGTTATCAAAAACCAAACCAACTATTCTTATAGGAGCAGGTGGGACAGCAGGTCATGTTAATCCAGCCTTAGCAATTGCTCGTGCTTTGATGAAAATTAACCCTGATTTTCAGATTGTGTTTTGTGGAAATGGTGGCGAAATAGAAGCCAGCTTAGTTAATAAAAGTGAGTTTGATTTTTACTGGATGGAGGCTTGGGGTTTAAATCATAAGACTTTAGCAGGATATTTTGAAACTTCTTTAGTTAATTTCAGAGGATTTAGACAAGCTCGTGCATTGCTAAAAAAATTAAATGTTGTTGCCTGTATTGGCGCTGGTGGTTATGTATCTTTCCCTCTATTATTAGCAGCTAGAAGAAAAAGAATTAAATATTTTTTGCATGAGCAAAATGCAATTCCTGGTAGGGCAACTAAAGTTTTTAGTCCAAAGGCAAATGTAGTATTCACCAGTTATTCTGAGACAGAAGAACTTTTACCAAAAAGTAAAAAAGTAGTATTTAGTGGCAATCCAGTAAATGAGGATTTTTTTCAGCAAGATAAGACAGAGGCTAGAAAGAAATTACAGATTTCAGATGATGAATTTTATATTTTAGTTACAGGTGGAAGTTTAGGTGCTAAAAATTTAAATGAAACTTGTGTGAAGTTAGCTGTAAGTTTAGAGAATAAGTCTAATGAATTAGAGAAAAAAGTTAGAATCCACCTGATTAGCGGAAAAGATAGATATGATGAGATTAAGCAAGATGCATTAACACAAGGAAGTGCTTTAGAGGTTAGCGATTATAGCTACAATATGCCAGAAGAGATGGCAGCAGCAGATTTAGTTATTTCTAGAGCTGGTGCTGGAACATGTGCTGAGTTGCAAGCGTTAGGCGCACCAAGTATTTTGGTTCCTTACCCTTATGCAATTAATAACCATCAAGAATATAATGCAAGAGTTCTTGTAGATAATGGCGCTGCTTTTAAGCTTGATGACCTAAGTTTAAATGTTGAAGAACTTGAAAATATTATATTGGACGTAATGAATAATCCTGAGAAATTGGTTAAAATGTCTGAGAAGGCTAAGGAATATTCGCCGAAAAATGCAGCTAAGATAGTTGCAACAAATATCTTTGAAGAAATTAAAAAATAAAAAATAAAAATAAAAATAATGTATATGTGAAGGGGTAATAAGTGGACAAGGCTAAGAAAAATAACAAATATATTTGGGTATCTTTAATTGTAATTATCCTTGCCTTAATAATTGCAGCAATAGCTGTGTTACCTCAATTTTACATTGAAAATGTAAAAGTAAGTGGCGTTAGGAAGTTGGATAGTAACAATATTATTGCAGCTACAAATATAGAAAAAGGTAATCATCTCTTCTCTTATATTTCTGGTGGTCCGGAACAGATCTTAGGTTTAAGATATGGGAAAATTGAGAATAAATTAAAAGAAGAAAACCCCTATATCGATGATGTTAAAGTGCGTGTAAAATATCCTTATACTGTTGATATTAACATTAAGGAGAGGATTGAAGTTGCTTATATTAACAGCAATTCTGAGTATTTATCTATAGACAAAGAAGGAAGAATTCTAGATGTTTTAAGTGAGAGACCAGTGAATGCAGCAGCTCCAATAATTACCGGGTTGAATTTAAATAGTCATAATGTAGGAGATAACGTTTCAGTAGAAACCATGAGACACGTTAAACGATGCTTAATGGTGATGAATATTATTCTAGAGACCGACAATAATTCCACTGATGACTACAAATTAGCTGACCATGTTTTAGCATATAGATCTTACCAGTCTAATAGTCTATATCTGACAGTAAAAGATATGCAAGGCAAATCGCTAAATGTCTTGATTAATCCAAGTGAAGAACCACAACAGGCAATAGCTTGGTTGAGAAAAACTATTCAGAAAAATGTGTTAGATGATTTAGGTGATGGTGTTTTATCGATAAGTAAAAGTCAAAAAGTATTTAATAAAAATTCAAGATTACCAAAACCGATTGAAGAATTACTAATGCCTGAGACAACACAAGAGCAAATAATTACTGATGACTCAGCTGAGGCTAGTGCTACTGGTACTTCAAGTGCAACTGAAAGTACAACTGTTATAGAAGCAGAGGAGTCAGTAATCTCTGAAGAGAATAATTCAGAGGGAAATAACTCAGAAGAAAATAATTCAGAAGAAAACAACTCAGAAGAAAATTGATAAATAAGTATCTAAAATTTCGCAGATAAAGGCGCAAGTGCAGGCATAGATAAGGGAAAGAGAGGAATAAGATGTTAATTGTTTTAGTAGCTATAATTGTAGGATTAATTATTGGTCTATTCTCAAGTTTCTCTTTACCTACTGTATATTACTCATATGTAACTTTAATAATTTTAGTATCCCTAGATAGTTTAATAGAGGCGGGAAGAGCATTCTATAATAAGAACTTTTCAAATATATATTTTCTCTTGAAATGGTTGAGTGACATGTTGCTCGCAGTTCTATTTAAAGCACTTGGTGATGCATTGGGTGTAGATTTAGCAATACCTATTATTATTTATTTAGGAATGAGAATGTTTGATAATTCCTCGAAATTAATTAAAACTTGGTACAAACGTCAACGACATAAACGTAAAATTTTAGAAATATGGATTAGAGATGAAGGTGAATCAACAGATTTACCAGTGGAAGAGATTAATCCTGATTCGGAACGTCAGCAAAGAGTAGATTACCTAAGATCAAAAGCTAGAAATCTACGTATTGAAGCAGATAGTTTGTTAAGTGAAGCTGACACGTTGGAGGAAGAAGAAGCCGTTTCTCAATTACAAAATATTAGAAGACGAGAGGAACTTAAGCTAAATGTAGAGAATTCTACTCTAAAAACTTCTCATGATACTTCAGAAAATAAAGAGTTAGATAATAAAGTAAGCGCTGACTCTAGAGAAGAACAAAAAATTGAGAATGTTAAACCTATTACAGAAGCGGAAAAATTAGCAAAAGAAGCAGAAGAACTCAAATAGGAATAATTTATTATATTTCGTTGCTTAATAAAAAATATTACATTAGCTTATAAATTACTAAAAAATGTAATTATATTAGTTTATTTTGTCTTTATGGGATAGAACTTTTAAATAAGCTACAGGCGAAATAAAATAAATAATTCGCTTGAAAAGAAAAAATAGATATTGTAAACTTGCTTTTGTAATTTAAATGTAATATTATTGAAACAATTAAATTGATTTTAATTTTAAATTATTTTAGCTATACACGTTTGTGAAGGGAGATTTTTAAGGTGGAGACAAAAAATAAGGCAACAAATAATCCGGTTGCAACAGATCGCAAAAAAGAAAATGTAAATACAGATTTCACACAAAAGGCTGTAATTAGAGCCATCGGTGTTGGTGGTGGTGGTTGTAACGCTATTAACAGAATGGTACTTTCCCAAGTTAAAGGCGTTGATTTTATAGCAATCAATACAGACAACCAAGCCTTGGAATTAAATGCAGCTCCTACACGTGTTAGAATTGGAGATAAACTAACTCGTGGATTAGGTGCAGGTGCAGATCCAGAAGTCGGTGCAAAAGCAGCTACTGAATCAAGAGATGAAATTTCAGGCTTATTACGTGGAACAGATTTACTATTTGTTACAGCTGGTATGGGTGGTGGTACCGGTACAGGTGCAGCTCCAGTTATTGCTCAAATAGCTCAAGATATGGGAATTTTGACAGTAGGTGTTGTCACAAAACCATTCCGCTTTGAAGGTGCAAAACGTTCAATCAATGCTGAAGGTGGTATCGAAGAATTATCTAAATATGTTGACTCCCTAATCGTAGTACCAAACGATAAATTATTAGATATAGCTGATGAAGATACAACTGTAGACCAAGCATTTGCAATGGCAGACCACGTCCTAAGATATGGTATTACAGGTATTTCAGACTTAGTTTCTGTACCAGGATTAATCAACCTTGATATGGCTGATGTTAAACGTGTTATGACAGATGCAGGTATTTGCCACATGGGTATCGGTAGAGCTCAAGGACCAGATAGAGTTGAAGATGCAATTGACGAAGCAATCCATAGTCCATTACTAGACAGTAATATTGATGGTGCACAAAAGATCATTATCAACTTCACAGGTTCGAGCATGAAGATAAGAGAAGTTTCAGAAGCAGCTTCATTAGTTAGAGATTCAGCTCACCCAAGTGCAGACATTATTATCGGTGCTGTTCTAGATGAGAACTTAGATGATGAAATTATGATCACAATTATTGCATCAGGATTTGATGATAGTAATGAATTTGGTGCAGAAGTTAACACAGAAAGCTTTCGTACAATTGGATCAGCTGTAAGAAATGAAGATCTAAATACAGATTTTGCAGTCGACAATCAACGTGATCGTTCAAGTGCAAGACAAGCATCAAGAGATGAAAGATCAAATTTGCGTAGAGAAGAGTACACACCTTCATACGAAACAAATTATGAAGATCCTTTCCCAAGAGAGAGAAGAAACACAGAACGTAGATCATCATACAGAGATTCTGGCTATAATGAAGCACCATATCGTGAATCACGTAGAGATGAAAGAGAAGACTCACGTAGAAACGATTTCCAAACTCCAACATATGATGAGAGAGAGAACAGAAGCCAACAAAGAAGAGAGTCAAATAACAGAAATCAAAATAGCAGAATTTTGCCATGGTTATTTAATGAGGATGAGAAGTAAGTTATTGCTCTTTTGAAATAAAATAATAAGCCTAAATTGACTTAGAAGATAAAGAGTATTAAGAATATGAAGTGTCCGCATTGTGAAGTTAACGAAGATAAGGTTATAGATTCTCGACCAAGTGAAGAAGGCGAGACTATTAGAAGAAGACGTGAATGTCTGTCTTGTGGATGTAGATTTACCACTTATGAGAGAGTAGAAAAAACTGAATTAATAGTGGTGAAAAAAGATGGAACAAGAGAGATTTTTGACAGAGACAAAATTCTTAATGGTGTTGTCCGAGCTAGCATGAAGCGACCTGTAAGCTCACAACAAATTAATGATTTAGTCAGTAGAGTTGAAGATAGAGCACGGAATCAGTTGTCCGGTGAAATCCCCACAGAGACTATAGGTAATTGGGTGATGGATGAACTGAAAGAACTTGATGATGTTGCATATGTCCGTTTTGCTTCTGTATATAGACAGTTTAAGGACGTAACAGAGTTTATGAATGAACTTAAAGGGTTCTTAGGCAAGTAAATATAAGAGCTTCAAGTTTCGCAAAGCTTCAAGTTTTGCAAGATTAATAAAGTAATAAAATGGTTGTCTTTTCGGAGGCAGCCATTTTTTTGCTAATTTAGTCTAAAGCTGAACTTCCTTATGTCTCAGTGTCAAGGAGCAAAGCGACGAATTAAGAAATTACGGAGACCTGTGCAATAGCTTTCGCTGATTGAGGAGGCCAGTGACGAAGGAAAGCGGAAACAACGAACTGTCGAGACGGTCGTAATGATGTCAAGAAAATAGAATAACAAGTTATAAAAGTGTTGAAATAGGTGGCTTTTAGGATTTTAAAAGAAATCAGTTCTATAATAAATTAAAAAACGTGTTGGTAGAAAAATCATCTACTTCTACCAACACGATTCTACAAAGAGTCAGTACTTACATCTCTTTTTCTCCTGTAAAACTATTGTATCTTGATACATTAAGGAGTTTCAATCATTCGATATGTTAACCGTTATTTTTTGGATCTAAATTTAATAAAATAGCATTAAAGGCGACGATGACTGTTGACACAGACATTAGAATTGCTCCTAATGCAGGGCTTAATGTGATACCAATAGGAGCCAAAATTCCTGCAGCTAGAGGGATAGCTATAAAGTTATAACCAGCTCCCCAAAAGAGATTTTGTTTCATTTTACGAGTTGTCTTGTGTGCTAATTCAATAAATGATTCAATATCTCCTGGATCAGATTGAGTCAAGATGACATCAGCTGAATCCAATGCCACTTGGGTTCCAGCACCTACAGCTATACCAACATCTGCTAAGGCAAGAGAAGGAGCATCATTTACACCATCACCTACCATGATAACTTTCTTTCCTTCATCCTTAAGCGTTTTAACTAACTCATATTTGTCTTGTGGAGATTGATTTGATCTATATTCAATCCCTAAATCTTCTGCCGCGCCTTGAGCCGCTTTTTCATTATCACCTGTTGCCATAATTGGTTGAATATTGTTCTTTTTAAGAGCTTTAATTAACTCTTTACTCGTTGGTTTTAATTCGTCCCCTAAAGCTACAGCACCAATGGCATCATCGTTTTCTACTAAGACACTAAGAGTTGCTCCTTTTGGAATATCCATATCAATATTACGTCCGTAGGCTTTTTGACTGATTAATTGGTAATGGTGCCCACCTGCTTTACCCTCTACTCCAGCACCGGAAATCACATCAATCGAATCAAATGATACTGGACTTATACCTTCTTGGTCGGCGAAGTTTATAATTGATTGAGCAATAGGGTGGCTAGACCCTCCTTCAATACCTGCCAGTAAGGCAATGATTTCCTCTTTTGTATATTTTTCATTAAAAAGTTCAACATCTAATACTTTAAACTCACCTGTTGTTAAAGTACCTGTCTTGTCTAAAATCATCACATCTGCATCTTGAGCTATTTCTAAAGATTCTCGGTCTTTTACTAGTAAGCCACGACTTGCCCCTAAGCTTGTGCTACGAGCGGTGACCAATGGAATAGCTAGACCCAAAGCGTGAGGACAAGCTATAACTAATGTTGTTATAGCAAATTTTACTGCCGTTGGGATGTCCGCTACAAGCGTCCATACTACAAAAGCTATTAGTGCGACGATGACCGCAATATAGAAGAGCCACCCTGCAACCTTTTGAGCAATATTTTCTGATCTGGAAGGCTGACTTTGAGCTTGGCTGATTAAATCCTGTACTTGAGATATAAAGGACTTATCACCTGTCTCAAGTACTTTAATATAAAGAACCCCTTCTCCATTTGTTGAGCCTCCGATTACTTCATCGCCAGGACCTTTTTTAACTGCTTTGGATTCCCCAGTCAAAAGAGCTTCATTTATACGTGATTCGCCACGCTCGATAGTTCCGTCTGCTGGAACATTTTCTCCGGCTTGAACACGAATTAAATCACCTACCTGTAAGTCAGCAACCGGACGTGTTTCAATTGAATCGTCTTCTAACACAACGTGAGCATCTTTCGGTACTAACTTAGCCAATTCTGTTTGTGCATCTCCAGCTTCTCCAATAGCTTTCATCTCAATCCAGTGACCTAATAACATGATTAATAGTAATGAAGCAAATTCAAAGAAGAAGTCCATCACCTTTTCACCCGTTACGTAGCTAGTGATAACAGCATAAACACTATATAAATATGAAACACTTATACCTAAAGAAACGAGTGCCATCATTCCAGGTTCTTTTTGTTTAAATTCATCAACTGCACCTTGATAGAATGGACGTCCACCATAAATAATTAATATAGTAGATAAAATAGCTACTACAATATCAGAATATGGAAAAGTAAACTGGAATGGTAGGTCAAACCCAGCCATAGGGGATAAGAACATAATAATGATTCCTAGTGGCAATGATTTTAAGAAAAGTTCCTTAAAGTTTCCGTGATGATGGTGGTCATGCCCACTGTGGTCGCTGTGATCATGCCCAGCATGATGTTCTTGATGTTGATCCTTATGGTCTCCATGTTCATCTGTGATTCCATGCTCATGTTTTAACTTATTCATGTCGTCATGATCATGGTGACTATGGGACGTATATCTGTTGTCATTGTTCATTTTAAATTCCTCCTTATACTTAATGATGATGTAAATGACACTCGCATTGTCCTTCTGGACAATTGCAATCCACTTCTTCTACTGCGGAAGATTTTTTCATCTCTAATATTTTTTCTAGTCGATGTATATCATCGAAGCTTAAGACATGATCTTCAATGATGCTTCCTATTACATTTCCGACTTTCTTTTCGCAAATACGGTTAAAAATATCTTCTACATAATCCCTTACGGCTTCTTTCTCTTCAATATTGGCAGTGTAAATAAACTTTCTACCTTCTTGCTCTGTATTTAATACGCCTTTTTCAACTAATCGACCTAAGATCGTTTTGATAGTGGATTGTGTCCAGTCCATTTTTTCTTTCAATACGGAAATGACTTTTTTACTAGTTACTCGATCATTTGCCCAAACCACACGCATGACTTCCCACTCAGCATCAGTTATATGGGTACTAGCTACTATTGTACTCATTCTTTTTTTCTCCTTATTGTTTACAATCGTAAACGAAACGTTTGAAATTAGTCTACTACTGTAGACTAGCCTTGTCAAGTATTTTTTAATAAATGTAATCAACGATCAGTAATGAATGATGAAATGACGCTGACTTTGGAGTACTGGCAGCTGTTTCGCAATGGTTATGAGTTTAATTTAAACGGTACGGACATGGTGATTAGCTTCTGTAGTGGAGATATAATTCTGGGTAGTGTAAGTAAGTGTAGAGTTTTCCGGGAACTTCATAGGGCATTGCATGAAAAGATGTTTGATGGCTTGATCTTGGAAGATTTTATCCGCATCGATGAAAGAGAAGAATCGATGGATGAAGATGGGGAAGAATTTATGGATGATGAATGGGAAGAAGCTATGGATGATGATTTTGTGTGATTGTTAGAACTTAAATTTTATCCCTTATTTTGATGATTATTTCAGACATGGATAAACATATTTGAGAGTTCTTTTAGAAGATATTATCTAACATTAGCATAATTACATTGAATGAAGTAATTGTCTTCGAAAGTAGGAAGTACAATAAGTTCCTTTAGTAGCATAGTAGGTAGTGACTTAAAGTGATGTAAGAAGAAAGTGGAGGAATTTAGAGAGATAACACTAGGAGATTAGAGGGCGATGGTTAGAACTGCTGACATAGAACGGTAGCTCCAGCTTAGTATTTACAACCTGTTAAGTAAAAAGATAAAAATTACAAAGCCCCAAACAGATTTTTTGTGAGTAGTTGACTGATTACTTGATTAGCAGCAGTGATGTTTGAATTTTGTTTTGAGAATCCTGAAATTTCTGGCTTAAATCTATCTAAGTATTCTGGATATTTATATTGGTAATATATAAATATATGAAGTAATTCGCGATAGAAAGTGACAAGTAATCAAGAAAATTTTATATACGACGACCGATATATTCGCTTATAGATAGAGTTGCAATAGGAGGGTGAAAAAGATAATAAGATTTTCAAAGCTTACAAATCTATTATAATATCTCGTGTCATAATTTATGAGTGGAGTGATTAAATCTTGAAATAAATAGAATGGATAATTTATGAATAAATCAATATCAGAATCATTTGGAGAAAGTATAGTGAAAAATACAATGGATGTGAGCTTAGATACTTCAGAAGTTATACTTGATAGTTTTATGAAAGAAGGAATACTTAAGAAATTACCGATTATAAAATATGCTGTAAGTGCTTATAATATTGTTGACGATATAAAAGGACGATTTTTTTTGAATAAGTTAAAAAATTTTATTGCCTCTTTTAATTCAGGTAATGTGACTGAAAAAGATGTAGAGAAACAAAAGAAAAAGTTTTTTGATAAAAATAGGGATAATGAATTAGCCTATATTACAATTATTATTGACAATTATTTAGATATTGAAAAACCAGAACTTCTAGCTAAGATGTATTTAGCGTATTTAGATTATTTAATAAATTGGGATGAATTTTGTGCATACTCTGAGATAATAAATAACTTACTAAGAATGGACATTAAATTCATGCTAGATAATAAAACAGTTACAACAAAAAACAATGAAATCACTTCGGAGTTATTGCGTTTGACAGGAAACGGATTGATGAGTGGATACCAGAATGATTCTCCTTTCGAAAGTGATGGACAGGGTGGGATTTCAATATATTCGGATTCATTTGATAGAGTTATATCTAAAGAAAGAGTATTTTCTAGGACGAGATTTGGAGAAAGATTTATAAGGATTATAAATGACTATTAATGTAGCAAATAAGTTTAATGCTTTCAAGGAATAGTAAATAAACATACTATTAACTGGAGTTTTGTAAGAAATAATAGCCCTTATATAAACAATACAGAGTATTCTTAATATATGAATACAGAGCATTTTAGATTAGGATTGGAATTTTAATTTAAATGGTGAGAATTATCATTATTATAATGTAATTATTTGATTAATATTTTAAAAGAATATATTTTTAAATTTGTGATGACCCCAAAGGTTGAACAATTAAGTTCTCAAACTTTATGGGGTTATTTTATGGCTAAAATAGGAATTTCTCAATATATTTGAGCTAGTTGTTATTCAATAGCACTCGATCTTTTAACTTTCGTCACCCTGCACAACCGTCAACCACAAAAATTGTGAAAAAAGTTGAATATAGATTTACAACTTTAAAATCCAATAACACTAAGATACAATAAAACTATATAAAGTTGTACGTACAACTACAGTAAATAAAATTGATTTGTGTATACAATCACACAAAGAAAGAGGTAACTATGAGTAAGAAGATAGCTATCGTGGGAAGTAGTGGAGGAAACCTATATTCTCAAGGCGGTAATGATCCCCAAAAGTTATTAGGTGAAATAAAAACTCAAGCAGAAGCTGCAAATTTGGAGCTTGGATATGTTCAGTTTATTGCTGCTTCTACATCATTTGATAATATTAGTTCAAAAGCAAAAGTTGATTTATATACGCTTGATGATAATGGAGAAATAAGTGTTTTAGTATCAGATAGCTTAGAGAATATCAATAATGCTGTTAAAGAATTAGATGCGAAGCTAGCAAAGTTAATTTCAGACAGTAAGATTGATGCTCTAGTTTCAGTTAGTTCAGATCCTAATTCAAACAATAAGAAGAGTTTGGAAGCTGCAAAAGCGAAACAAATTCCAGTAGCTGGTTCTGGTGGATCTTCAATGGGTGTATATGAGGCATCAGGATGTAATGTAGTATCTTCTACAGGTACTACAGGTACTAATAGCAGAACAAGAGCTATTGCTTATATTTCTGCTATAGCAAAAAGTTTAGGTGAAAAATATAGACCACAAATAGGAACTGCAAGTTCTGGTGAAGCTGGCGGATCCGTATGGAAAAGAATCAACATTAGAGGAATAATGTTCTCTGCCATGCCAGCATTTATTGCGATGGCATTGATGATTGCTTTAGGACAAATCAGTGGTGTAAATGAATGGCTTGTAGCTGTTACAGGTAATGAGCAAGCATCATTTAGTGCGATTAGTTCTACGATTATTGGATTATTACCAATAATTTTGGCAGGATTAGGAGCTAAGCAAATTTCAGGCTTTGACGAAGTTGGTTTGGTAGCTGGTATTATTGCAGGTTCCTTATCAACTGGTGGCGGAGTTCTTGGTGGACTAGCTACTGGTATTATTGCAGGTTTAATTGTTTATTATGTCGAGGTTATTTGTCTTAGAAACAAAGTACCTACAACTACAAGTAACTTATTAGCAGGTGCTTTAGGTGGTTTGTTAGCCGGATTTATTGGAATGTTTGTTATATCTCCAGTTGCTGCATTCTTAGGAAATGGTATAAGAGACATAATTGACCAGATATTAGCATATAACTCTACTTTAGCTGGACTGTTTGTAGGAGCTGTAATATGGTTTGCGATTATTGGTGGTGTATACCATGCTGCAATTTTACCAATTGTTTTATTAGAAATGGAAAGTACAGGATTTAGTTTCTTAGGTGCTATAGATTTAGTTGGGCTAGTTTGCGTATCTGCAGGTATTACTTTAGCTAATATTGTTTTCCCACGTGAAAAAGGTGGAAGAGCAGCTGCTATACCAGGTTTTACTGTTAATATGTGCTTTGGTACATTTGTTGAAGCGGCATATCCATATATGTTTGGTAATAAATTAGTATTTGCAACAGCAATCATCTCAGCAGCCTTAGGTGGTGCAATGGTCGGTATGTTTGATATTAAGAGTACAGCCTATGTTCCAACCTTTGTTGCTCCTGGTCTTACAAATAATAAAGCAGTACAATTAGTGATTACAATGTTAGTTACTATAGCTGTAGCTTTCGTATTGACAAGTTGGGCTAACCTAAGAGCTAAGCGTTTAATTAAAGATGAAGCAAAATAAGTTCGTTAATTAATAATTAATAATAGAAAAGAGGGAATTTATGTATATAAAAAAAGATATGGAGTTGAAGTTAGAAAAAGGAAGAGCAAAGATTGCTAAAGCGTTGAAAGATAATAACAACTTTACTCTGATGTCTACAGGTATTACAGGAGATGATGCTCGTTTGGCAAAAGCAGTAACAGATGCAGGAGTTAAGATCTTAGAGCCTAATCATCCAGCGTTAGCTTTGGCAAGAGGATATAAAGGCGTAACAGAGATGGGGGAAGCTGAAAAACTAAGACATGAGATTACAATTGCTCAAATGGCCGAAGTAACTCGTGGAGTCAGATCGGTAGTTCCTGATGATGTATTTATTACAGTAGGTTTCCCTGGAAGTTTTACAGAACTAATGCCAGTTATTGTAACTGATGAAGATTTTAGAACAATATCTTTAGCAGGTGCAGATTCAATTCATACACATAAATCAGATCTTATGGATATTGAAGAGTGGGTAAAAACTGCACATAGATTCGGATTGAATGTTGATGCTTATATTGGTAAATCAACTGATCTGCACCAATTTGGTGTACCAGCTGATTCTCCAGAGGAGGTTGCAAAGGTCGCAAAAAGACTGGAAGAAATAGGTGTAGATTTTATAGGTTTGATGACTGGTATGAGCTACGAAGGTGTTGCAGCAGGTGAGATTCCTAATGAGATAAAAGAGAGGCTTCAAGCTTTGGTAGAAACTGTTAAAGTACCAACTTTAGCAGAAGGTGGAATTAACTTGGAGAACTTCTCAGCGTTTAAATCAACAGGTGTAAATATAGTTACAGTTGGGACAGCAATGGATGATATGGCTAGAATGGCAGTTGCAGAAGCTGCACGCAAATTTATGTCAATATAATCTGTTCAGATAGGTTCATATAGCGTGAATAGATAAGAGTTGGTCCTATAGGGTCAACTCTTTTTGATTTAAAATATTATCTTTAACAATGATATAATTTATAAAAAAAAAAAGTGATAATGAGTATGGCGAGTAATATAGGGTATATTTATCAAGATATTTATAGGGACATTTTAAATAAAATATCAGATTCTACCTTTGAGGCAGGTGAGCGCCTGCCAGGTGAATTAGAGTTAAGTAAACTTTATTCTTGTAGTCGAGCAACAATAAGAAAAGCTTTATCAATCTTAGAACGTGAAGGTTATGTGTACAAAAAGCGTGGTCAAGGTACTTTTGTAAAGGTAAATAAACTTGACTACAATTTAAATTACTTGGAAAGCTTTACAGAGCAAATGCTTAAATCAAAGCGAAAACCTTCTAGTGAACTTTTGATGATTGAAAAGACAGATGATGTTGCAGTTGATGTTAAACAAACTTTGAAATTAAATGGTAATGACAAAGTATATAGAGTTAAAAGACTTAGATATGCAGATGAAAAAATAATGGCTTATGAAATAACCAATATAAGGTCTGATTTGTGTCCAGATATTCAGAAATATATTGATGATAATAGTTCTTTATATGATGTTTATGAGAAAGTTTATGGTTTGAAACTTAAGTATGGAGATGTTTCCTTAGAAGCTGTTTTAGCTGATGAAGAGATAAGTGAAATATTAGATATTAAAATAAACTCTCCTGTTCTATTAATGAACTGTAATGTTTATTTGGAAAATGATGAACCTTTGTATCACGTGCTGTGTTACTACATTGGAGAACGTTATGCTTTTACAGCAAGACAATATAGATAAATTGTAATTTGTAAAAAAATAATAAAATGGTTGTCTTTTCGGAGGCAGCCATTTTTGTTGTTTTTGAAAGGTCTGCTTATCTTTAAATTAATTTAACTCTTTTATCAAAGTAAATATTTTTACAGTGTATAATTAATCTATAACTACTTTCAAACGATAAAATAAACATGTTTTAAGACGTGAGGTGAATTTATGTTGTATCCAAAAGTTAATAATTATAGAAACTTGTTAAGTCTAGACGGCATCTGGAAGTTTAAATGTGATTTTGAAACTGAAAATATTAAGCCAGAGCATAGCTTAACAGATTATGAGTATATGGCTGTTCCTGGAAGCTTTAACGATCAGACTTTAGACTTGAAGGTTAGACAGCACTCCGGCTATTTTTGGTACGAGACAGACTTTAATTTACCGAAGAGTTTTTTCGATGAAAGAATAGTTTTAAGATTTGGTTCAGTTACTCATGAAGCTTGGGTATACGTCAATGGAAAAGAAGTCTGTCATCATAAGGGTGGATTTACACCTTTTGAAGTGGAAATAAATGACTTTGTCCTTTCAGGTAAAAATAGACTGACAGTTAAAGTTTCAAATATTTTAGATTATACAAGCTTACCGGTAGGAAACTATAGTGAGTACAAAGATGATTCTGGGAAGTTAATAAGAAAAGTTGATGAGAATTTCGATTTCTTTAATTATGCAGGGATTCATAGACCAGTTAAGATTTATACTACTCCTAGAGATTATATAGATGATATAACTATTAGCTACGATATTGATTTAGAAGCTAAAGTGGCTGATGTCAGAACAAAAGTAGCGATTAATGGGGATTTCGATGAAATAAAAATAGAGATTCTAGATCAAGATGATAAATTAGTAGCTTGCTCATCAGTTGAGGAAACTAACATTCGAATTGAAGAAGTGAATCTCTGGGAACCTTTGAACGCATATCTATATACTGCTCGAGTAAGCTTGATTAAATCCGAGCAAGTTATTGATGTCTATGAAGAGGAGTTTGGAGTTCGTACTATAGAAGTAAAGGATGCTGAATTCTTAATTAATGGTAAGCTATTTTATTTCAAGGGCTTCGGTAAACATGAAGATACTTATGTTAATGGTAGAGGTTTGAATGAGGCTTATAATGTCCTGGATTTAAAACTTATGAAGAAGATGGGTGCTAACTCATTCAGAACATCTCACTATCCTTATTCAGAAGAAATGATGCGTTTATGCGACAAAGAAGGAATCGTCGTAATAGATGAGATTCCTGCAGTAGGTTTGATTCTAAATTTTGGATTTAATGTAGCTACTGGAAATGAGGGCGAAAATACTTGGGTAGAGTTAAAGACAAAGGAAATGCATGAGCAAGTTATTAAAGAACTTATAGGAAGAGATAAGAATCACGCTTGCGTGGTAATGTGGTCTCTTTCTAATGAAGCTGCAGATTTCATTGATGGTTCATTGGAGTACTATAAGCCTTTGTTTGAGTTGGCAAAATCTTTAGACCCACAAAAAAGACCTTGTACAAATGTTTTGATAGGTTATTCAAATCCTGAGACTACTAAGAATGCAGAATTGTTCGATGTTATTTGTCTGAATAGATATTATGGTTGGTATGGATTAACAGGTGATCTGGAACAAGCAGAGAAGTTCACTAGAGAAGATTTGCAATCGTGGGTAGATAAATATCCCGATAAACCAATCATGTACACCGAATATGGAGCCGACACAATTAATGGTATGCATAGTGCTTACAACGAACCTTTCAGTGAAGAGTATCAAATGAATTATTACAAGATGAATAGTAAGGTTTTTGATGAATTTGATAATTTCGTTGGAGAGCAATTATGGAACTTTGCAGATTTCCAAACTAAGTTTGGTATTCAAAGAGTTATGGGTAATAGGAAGGGGGTCTTTACGAGAGAAAGACAACCTAAAATGGCAGCTACATACTTGTCTGAGAGGTGGAATAGTATGCCGGATTTTGGCTATAAGGGGTAGGTGTAGGTAAAAGGAAATAATTTCAAATAGGTTTATTTAAAAAGGGAGATTTTTTCTCCCTTTTGTTTTGCTTAAAAAGAAAAATTAATTTGTTAAGTAATTATATGATATTGCTATTTTGCTTAATATAAATAGCTAAATAAAGGTGGACACCTGCTAAAATCACTTGAAATCTGGTAAGAATACAGGGATATACAGATGAAAAAATTAATAAATTGTTGAAAATGTATTAAAAAAGTTTATAATTTAATATGTTGTTGTGTAAATTAATCTAATTGGTGATTGATTGTATGAGGAAAATTTTATAAATATTGTTAATTTATAAAATTCAAATGCTCCAATCAATTTAGATTTGATTAAAAAGTATTTTTACTTGTAGATTAGGGAGGATTTTGTATGAGTAAAAAACATAAGCCAAAATTGATGCATAAAGCTGCTGCTTTATTTTTAGCATTAGGTTTTGGTATAGGAAGTTTAGTTTTAGGGAATGGCACAGATAAGCTATCAGCTCAATCTGGTGGACCTTTTGCTGAACCTGAAGAGGAAGATTTGAGTGTTCAAGATAACTCAATTCGTCCAAGAGACAAAAAAATAGATCTAGACAAAATTATTAATTGGGAACCAACTGGTGATGTATATGACCAAATACACAAAGCATCAGTACCTCTACAAAGTAGAATTATGGGTAGTAAAGTTAACCCATTAGCGAATCCTGATGCAAAAGTTATGTCTTTAGCATATCTAAGTTCTGCATCTCCAGGTCACTCAGCAGTAGGTGGTGGTGATGAAGGATTTAAGATCTATGCATTTGATAACTGGCAATTGTTAGATAATATGGTCTTCTGGGATGGTGTTATTCCAAACCCTGAAGTTACAGATGCTGCTCACAGAAATGGTGTACCAATGTACGGTACAATTTTCTTTAACTGGGGTAGTGATGGAAGTATGGCTAGATTGACTTTGGAAGAAGATAGTCCTGGTTCCGGTACATATCCTGTAGCTAGAAAATATGCAGAAATTGCTAAATATTATGGATTTGATGGTTACTTTATTAATCAAGAGTCTTCATTCTCTACAGAAGGCTTCTATAAGTGGTTACAGTACATGCATAAATACGCTGAAGAGATCGGCTATCCAATAGAGATTACTTGGTATGATGGTTCTAGCAGTTTATATGGTTCAGGACTAGTTAAAAACAACGATGAAGGAAACCCTCCTGCTGACTCATATTTCATGGATTTCCCTTGGGGATCATCATCTATAAGTAATACAATGAATGCTTTTGAAGGAGCTGGTAAGAATAAATATAATGCTTTTGCCGGCTGGGAACTTCAAAGAGGTGGTGCATATAATACTTACCAAAAGAAAGCTACTTTGATAGATCCTTCAACTAACATGACAAGATTATCATTGGGACTTTTCGTTCCTGATACAATTCTAGGTATGTCATCAACTGGTGAAGATTATCACGTACAAGAACAAAAATTCTGGGTAGGTCACACAAATGATCCTAGAACAGCTGATGATGCACAAGAGTGGAGCGGTATTGCAAGATTTGTAGCAGACAAGACTCCAATAACAAGTATGCCTTTCAGTACTGATTTTAATACAGGACACGGACGCAAATGGTTTATCAATGGACAAGAATCATTAGATGCAGAATGGAATGGTAGATCAGTTCAAGACGTTATGCCAACATGGCGTTGGAGTATAGATAATTCTGCTAATGCTATTGCTGGATCTTATGATTTCCAAGACGCATTTAACGGTGGTACTTCTTTAGCCTTCACAGGTAGTGTTTCAGAAGGTGGTACAAGCCAAATCAATTTATATTCAACACAATTAAATATGACTTCAAATAGTAAAATTGAAGTTGCCTTGAAAGAAAGTAGCGATCAAAAGGTTGAAGTCGGATTAGCAACATCAGCAGATTATAGTAACTTACATTACTTTGAACTTAAAGCTGAAAATAACTGGGGCTTATCTAAAGCTGACTTAAGTGAATTGGCAGGACAAACAGTTTACGCTATTACCTTCAGAATTACAGGTAAGAGTGCTGATAGCAATTATAAATTAAACGTTGGTCGTATAGCTTTATACGATGATGAAACTGCACCTGCTGCACCAAGTAACTTAGTTCTTGATACTATTCAAATGACAAATAGTACTCAAGCAGAAGCTATAGTACATTTTAATAAAGTAGATGGTGCTAAGATTTATGAAGTCTATCAAAAGATTAATGGAGAATGGCAAATTATTAATGCCTCATCCTCAAATTATGTATATCTACCATATTTATTAAGAACTGCAGATGCTTTAGGAACAACTTCTGATATTAAAGTAGTAGCAGTTGGAGAAAATGGACAAAGATCTGAAGAATTAATCGAAGCAATTGATTGGGGAATGGAAGTTGAAGATGCAGAAACAGCAAAACCAGACCCTGAAAATATTATGCCATTAGCAAGCATATTGAGTGCTCCTGGTGGAGGTAACGCTGAAGGTGCTGCTAATATTCTTACAGGTACAATCAATAATACTGCAGATAAATGGTACCACGGAGGACCTGCAGCAGTAGAAGTTAGACTCGATAAACCTCGTACAATAGCAAGCTATGCCATAGATCATGCTGGTGCGGGTGGTGAATCAGTAAACGATGGTTTAATGAATACTCCTGACTTTGATATTTATTACAAAGACATGGAAACTGGTCAATACGTTCTAGCACATAGCGTAAGAAAAAACTGGGACCATGTAACTAGCCATATATTTGACAAGCCTATAACAGCTCAAGACTGGAAATTAGATGTATTAAGAACAGATAATGGTAGTCCTTGGGGTGGTTTAAGAATTTATAACTGGCGCATGTATGAAACTGCTAAAACTTGGACAGATAATGTACCAATGAATAGAGCTAAAGCTGTTGCAATAAGTGAAGGTATCTATAACTTAGTATTTGCAAATGGTGAGCCAGGGGCTGAATTGTCAGTTTATAAAGATAAAGATCTAACAGAAAAAGTTGCCAGTGGAATTATTGAAGAAGATGGTACTCTAACAATTAAGAGTGTTGAAGCAGCTGGTGATACAGGTCTACTATATTATGTAAGTAAAGCAAAAGATAAAGAAGCAAGTAATAAACTTAACTTGAGATATACAAATACTGCTAAACCTGTTGAGATTAAGGAGATGACTTTAAACACTGAAGATATGCGAAAATTATATCGTCAAGGTGAGAAGTTAGATCTTGAAAATGCAAGCTTAGATGTAACATATATTAATTATGAAGGTAAAGAAACAAAAGAGACATTGCCATTAACAAATTCACATATATCAATAAAGACGTATGATGAAAACAAAGCCGGTGAGCAAGTCTTAGAAGTTACTTTGCAAGGTAAGCTAGCAGGTGAAATTACGGTAGAAGTATTAACTGATGAGCAAATTTCAGAGCGACCAATTGAGAGTTTAACCTTTGTTAAAAAACCAAGAAATGTATATTCTGTACAAGAAGAATTCCCAAGAGACGATAATGGTACTATCCAAATTGTAAGACAAGGTGGCTTAAATGATGGTGTAGTTTCATTAGATGAAAAAAATGAGGATGGTAATTACGTAGTAGAAATTACAGGATATGACCCATTGAAGGTTGGAAATCAAGAATTGAGTTTCAAGATTGAGGATAAAGAACTTACTTATACAGTAAGAGTTAATGGAGCCAACAAAGAATACTTGAATCAAAATATTAATAAGCTAGCCTCAGTTCTAGAGGAAGACTCAATTGATGAAGTTGATGAAAAGATTATCAGCAAAGCTCAAAATATTTTAAGTGAAGCTAAAAAAGTTTCTGAAGATCCTCTAGCATCACAACTATCAGTAAATGAAAATAATTATAATGTTGAAGAAATCTATAATGAAATCAATTCAATTGTAGGATTCTTAAAAGATTTGTCCAAAGGTGAATGTCAAAAATTAAAACTTAATAAAGATATGCTAAGTTTGGATAACATTGCAGATTCAGGTTATTGGACAAGTTCAAAAGATTACGTATTTGACTCAAACGATAATACAGAATTCATGATGCATGATTCAGGCAATCGTATTCCAGAAAACGCTACTTTAACAGTTGAATTACCTGTAGCTATAAACCTATGTGAATTAAGAATATTACAAGGTGAGGGTGATAAACTAGATGAAGGAGTAATAGAATATTCAGTAGATGGTGAGGAGTGGAATGAACTTGCCAAACTCAGTGGAGAACGTGAATATAAGAATACTGACTTGGATCTTAAAGCCAAAGCCATTCGAATAAGAAATACTAAAGAAAAGAGTGTTTGGTGGAGAATGGCAGATATAACAATGAAGGGCTTCTATCAAAAAGATGGAAAAACATACAAAGTAAGTCCAGTAGAAAATATTACCAAGCCAGCAGGTACTAGTGCAGAAGATGTGTTAGCTGCATTCCCAAGTGAAGTAACTGTAACTGATGCTGATGGTGTTGAGACAGCAGTAAAAGTAACTTGGAGTTTCGAAGGCGAATATAACTCAGAAATTCCAGGAGATTATAAAGTTACTGCAAGTGTTGAGTTACCAGACGGAAAGACTAAGGTTATTACAGCTGTTGCAACAATAGAAGAGAAAAAAGTTGATCCAGAACCAGAACCTGAGCCAACTCCAGTCCCTGAACCAGAGCCACAACCTGAACCAGAAGAACTAACAAATGTTGCATTGAATAAGACAGTTCTAGCTGAAATGGGTAAAAATGATGATGGACAAGATATTACACGTCCAGCAGATAACGAAACAGCACAATATGCAATAGATGGTGTAGCTGAAACTAAGTGGTGCCCAGGTGGCAATACAACTAATGGATGGTTCGTAATTGATTTAGGTAAAGAGTATGTGCTCGATTCAGCTAAGTTTATTAATACTAGACCATTTGAAGCAGGTGCCGGAAAAGAATACAATACAGCTGCTGCAAGTATTGAGATCTTGGTAGCTGAGGATTATACAGAGTCAGACTTGAATACAAGAGCATTCTTGGATAATGATGCAAATTGGAAAGCTATAGGTTCATTTGCTGATAATAAAGAGGATGAAGTTGAATTCAAACTCTTTGAAGATTCTGAAAAAGTTCCAGCAAGATATGTTCGTGTACATGTTACAAATGCAGGTACACCAAGATGGAAGGCTGTAAGACAAAATGAAGTTGAAATCTATGGTTATGAATATAAAGCAGTAGATAAATCAGCTTTGACAGAGTTATATAACAATAATGTTGATAAGGATCTAGAAGGTTACACTGAAAGTAGCTCTATGGCATTTAAACAAGCGCTTGCTGAGGCAAAAGAAGTAATTGATAATGCAAAAGCAAGTCAAGATGAAGTAAATGCTGCATTGGCTCAATTGGAAGAGGCAATTAATAACTTGGAAGTAATTCCTGAGCCAGAACCTGAGCCAACTCCAGAACCTGAGCCAACACCTGAGCCAGAACCAGAGCCAACTCCAGAACCAACACCAGAACCTGAGCCAGAAGAGCCAGCTCCATCAGATCCAGAGGAAGAAGATGAGGTTAAATATCTAGTAATAGATGGAAAAGATCAAACATTTAAGTTGGGATCCAAAGAAGAACTAGTATTTAGATCAAATGGTGACTTTGATAAATTTGAAGACATACTTATTGATAACAAAGTGGTAGATAAAGAAAACTATACTGCAGAAGAAGGAAGTACTATAGTTAGGTTGAAATCTAAATTTGTAAATACTCTTTCTAAGGGTGACCACAATATTCAATTTGTATTCAATGATGGTAAGTCTGAGGTAGCTAAATTTAGTATAGTTGCAAGAGATAAATGGACACCTGATACACAACCAGGAAAAGGTGTAGAAAAACCTGGTACTAATGCTACAACTACAACAGATAAAAAAGCTTCAGATGTAACAAAGACTGGTGTAGCTGAAAACTCACTTTACATAGTAGTAGGATTAAGTGTAGTAATAATGGCAGCTTATGTTGCAAAACGTAGAAATAATGAGCGTTAAGATGATATTGTAAATAGCATTAAAACGTAAAAAGACTAACGGGACATATGTCCCGTTAGTTTTTGTTTATGAAGTAAATACTCCTATTTAAATTAATTACCAATTTTTTATGTTTTATTTTTCTTCTTCCATTTTATTCTTTGAATAAATATCTTCAGCAATATATTCAGCTTTAAGGCTAATATCAAAGAGAGTTTCTAGTAAGGTAATGAAATAATCAATTACAACATATGTAAATCCCGTTGATAAGGCTACTGTAGTCGCAGTCCAAAATTCTCCTTTGAAAAGAAAGACTATTGTAGCAACTATCCCTATTGTTAGAATTATGAATTTAATTATTGTATAAAAGTTCAATTTATCTTCCATGAAAATGACCTCCTCTTTATTCGTTATTTTCGTTATTTTAATTATATCAAATACAAGATGATGGTAAAGATATAATAACCGTATTTAGCTCGTTATATAGAGTTTATTTTCCACTTAAAGTGAAGTCTTTAAATGTTTATAAAATAAGGTTTTTTGCTCTATTCATTTTAGTTATAATTATTTAGTATTTGTTACTAGAATTGAGGAAATTATCATGACAAACAAAAACGAACAAGGAAGATTCCACTATGCGTGGGTAATATTGATTGTTGCGACATTGGTATTAGGTGTATATGTACCAATAGTTAATTCTCTATCAAATACTTGGCAGCTTGCAGTCACAAGCGATTTAGGGTTTTCTAGAACTAAATTTTCTTTTAATACTACAATCACTCAAGCCGTTGGGATTTTCTTGGGTCCGGTTGTTTCCTATTTTCTGACGAAGTATGATTTTAAACGTATTTGGAGAATTACAGCCTTAATATTTGCTGGTGCTGTATTTGGATATTCCATGTCTCAGAACGAATACCATTTTTATGTATTGGCATTTTTTGTAGGTTTTGCTTATATAACTACAGCACAGATTCCTATGATGATGCTGATAAATAATTGGTTTAATGAGAAAAGAGGACTTGCAACTTCTATAGCGGTGTCCGGTATTTCCGCAGGTGGTGCAATTCTAAGTCCAATGATTAGTGCATTAATCAAAAATTTTGGCTGGAGAAGTTCATATCGCATATATTCTATAATAATTTTAGTAATTGCAGTTCTCGCAGGCTATTTCCTTATATATCTTAAGCCTGAGAATTTAGGTCTTAAACCGTATGGTTATATACCTGATGACATTAATGAGGATAATAATGAAGATACTAATGAAGCTTCTAAAGAAATGCATGCTGATAAAGCTAATGAACTTGCAGCTCAAGCGGAAATTGAAACTGAAGTAAGTAAAGAGAAAATGAAGTCGCTAAATGTCGGACTATCAATATCTGCATCATTAACAACTGTTTTCTTTATATCCCTATTATTAGGATCTGCTATGAACGGTTTAGCAAATGGTGCAACTTTACAATTCCCACCAGCATTACAAGATGCAGCTGGTGTAGGTACTGCAGGTACGGTTGTTTCATTATACTTGCTTTTGGGTGTATTTGGTAAACTGCTAATTGGTAGACTAGCAGATAAATATGGTATTTATACAGCACTTGCATTGAGTTCAGCTGCCCTAGCGCTTAGTTTTGTATGTATGTTATTTGCGGATAAAACTTGGGGAGCCTGGGCTGTTGCTGTTGTTTTTGGTTTTGGTTTAGCTATAGGGACAGTAATTCCACCTTTAATAACTTCGTCAATTTTTGATAAAAATATGTATGGTGAAGCTTATGGTTTCGTACAGTCTGCTATGCAGGTTGGTGCAGCTTTTGGTCCTTTGTTAGTTTCTGTAATTTATGATTATAGTGGTGCTTACGCCTGGGCGTGGATAATTAATATTATTTTTAGCATTTTAACAGGAGTATTATGGATATTAGCACACAAACAAGCAAAGCCTTATGCTAATAAAGTTGAGAAGTAGGAGAAAATTTTATGGATAAATATATTAAAATTCTGGAAGATTTAATAAAAATAGAATCTGTAAATAATTATGAAGAGCTAGTTGCTAATTACATCTTAGACTTATTTAAAGATTATGAAAATGTTGATACTGATACTGTAGTATCTTACCCAGGAAGAAATAATATTATTGTTAAACTTAAGGGCAAATCTGCTGCTGAAGATAGAAAAGTCTTCGCGTTTTCTGGGCATTTAGATGTAGTAGCTCCAGGTGAAGGTTGGACTTATGGGCCTTTCTCTGCTGAAGTAATCGATAATAGAATGTATGGCCGCGGCACTTCGGATATGAAAGCTGGTGTTGCAGCAAGTTTATGTGCAATTTTAGATATTATCGAGTCAGGTCAAGAATTCCCAGGTGAAATTTGGTTCTTAGGTACAGTTGGTGAAGAAGTAGGTATGCAAGGAGCTTTGGACCTTGTTGAAGGTGGTTACTTAGATGGAGTAGATGCTATTGTTATTCCTGAACCAACAAAAAGAGATAATGAGAATCAAGCAATTTTTGCTTCTAAAGGTTCCATCATGTATACAATTTCTGCTAAGGGTAAAGCAGCCCATTCATCAATGCCAGAGCTTGGTATAAATGCAATCATGACTGCAGTAGATTATATTGATAAAGTGCAACGGCAATTTGATGAAGTTACTGCTAATCCTAATTATCAAAATGAAAATTTAGGATCAACGATAAATGTGTTTTCTATGATTGAAGGAGGAATTCAGGTTAATTCAGTTCCTGACAACGTTAAGCTAGTAGGAAATACCCGTACAGTTCCTGAATTTGGGTCCAAAGAATCCATTAAACTTTTCGAAGATGCAATTTCAGCTAACAATAAAGATGAAAGTAAGGCCAAATTAAGCATTGAGTACGATCAGGTCTTGGATCCTGCTGAGGCTGGAAAAGACAACGAACTAATTCGTTCATTGATAGCAGCTGCTCCAAATAAAAATGTTAAAGTGAGACCTCTGGTTGGAACATGTGAGTTATCAAGATATATACATATTTCAGATGATATTCAATTAGTAGTTTACGGTCCAGGTCTTACAAAAAATGCCCATATTGTCGATGAATATGTTGAAATAGATGAATATTTAGATACGATAGAAATATTCAAACGTTTAGCATTGAATTTCTTGAAGACTGAATAAATAAAAATAGCTAGATGATTAGTATTATGATGTGACCCCCAAAAGTTAGACTTTTTTAGCGTAGCAGTTTATATGGCTGCTACGCTATTTTTATGCAGCCAAGAGTCTAAGTCTGTATTGCACTGGACTTAGCCATCCTAGTTTTTCTTTAATTCTTTGTTCATTATAATACTTTATGTATCGTTCTATTTCTGACTTTAACTCATCATAGCTATAGTAAGTAGCACCATAATAGATTTCTTGTTTTAACAAACCAAAGAAATTCTCCATAACAGCGTTATCGTGACAGTTGCCTTTACGAGACATGCTTTGGAAGATTCTTTCCTCCTTTAGACGATGAGAGTATGCTTTCATTTGGTAAGCCCAGCCTTGATCCGAATGGAAAGTTCTTCTGAATTTGCAATCTGATGTTATTGCAATAGCCTGTTCCAATGCATCCATGACATTTTTGGCTGAAGGTTTCTTGTCAATTCCATAGCTTATAATTTCACCATTACACATATCCATAAATGGATCCAGATAAAGCTTACGCATTGTCATTTGACCTTTTGCATTAATCTCATAATACTTAAATTCTGTAGTATCTGTTGTAATCTTCTGATGTGGTATACATGTATTAAATCGTCTCCTTATGCGATTAGGAGCAACCGTTCCAACTTTACCTTTATATGAACTGTATTTCCGGCTTTTTCGAGTGAAAGAAGTGACTTGCAAAACAAGTTTTTGCATTATACGTTGTACTTTCTTTTTGTTTACATAGTATCCTTGATTTCTTAATTCTCCAGTCACTCGACGATAACCATAATCCTTGTGATTATCTCTGATTTCAAGAATCTTTTCCTCGATTTCTTTGTCAGGATTTTCTCTATCTAATCTTTTCTGCCAGTACATATATGTTGCTTTAGGCATGCCTGTATAAGAGAGAAGGTCTTTTAGTTTGAATTCTCCTCGGAGACTGTTGATGACGAGTGCCGTTCTCTCATTTTTGCCTCGTCCTCTAAACGCAGTCTCCTCAGTTCTTTTAAAAAGGCATTCTCGATTCTTAACTTAAGCAGTTCATCTTCTAATTCTTTAACATGTTCTGCACTTGTATCAACTATTCTTTCTTCCGCTTCTTGAGCTTTATTATCTATCTTAGGTTTATCCAATTTTCTTTTTCGACCTTTCTTGCGTGGTTTCAAAGCATCAGGACCGGCAGCACGAAAGCGACTGACCCAGTTACAAATCATACTTGGATTGCTTATACCTTCTTGAATTGCCAAGTCTTGATATGAAATCTCACTTGATAGATATAACTCTACAATAGAAAGCTTAATTTCGAAAGAATATTTTTCTTTTTTACGAGAACGCATTAATCCTTCGTCACCAAACATTTTATATGCATTAATCCAACTGCGTAACTGTGTCTTAGAGCCAAGTCCATATTTTTTAGAAAGATATGTAAAACCACCCTTGTCATCCAAATATTCTAAAACAACTTTCTTCTTGAATTCAAAACTATGTTTTGCCATAAAAATACCGACCTCCCATTCGTTAGATTTTGGTCTAACTTTTGGGGGTCGGTACATTACTTCATCATCTAGCTATAATTTTTAAATCACAAATTGTAAATTATTTGTCTGTACTGACTCTATTTCCGATTTGGAAATCATCTTTGTTTTCAAACATATGACGTACTGAAATTTGTTTGTGACCAGTTAATTCTACGAAGTCATTGGTTTCAATAGAGAAGAAGCCTTCACAAATTGCATCACCAATGAGGTCAATAAAATGTAATTAATCCTCACTAACCATTCTTAACGGCTTCAGTACCAGTCTCTAACATTCTTATTGCGGTATTTAACTGTTCTCCAATTAAATTAAATACTGCATCTTCGCTTAATACAGCTCTAGTCATATCTTCAGGAATTTCACCTGCAGCTTCTGCATCGTAATCGTCAAACCAGGTTTGACTTGAATAATAATCACTTAACTCTTGATATTCTTTGTTGCTTTCTTCATATTCGTCAAGAGCTGCGTTTAGTTTTTCAAGAGCAGCTGTGTGTTTTTCAAGAATACTATCCATTTTTTGGATTCTTTTAATTAATTCATCATTCATATTAATCCTTCTTTCTTTGAAGTATCTTACTTTATAGTGACTTTATGCTTATTATGATACAAAAAAATGAATAAAACAAGGAGAGCAATAAATTACTCCTGTTGTCATTATGCACAAATTATGCCTCTAGAAATAGCTTAAATGTAGAAAAACATAAAGTTTAGCTTTCTAATTTTGAAAAGTATTTGTAAATCCTATACAATTTGCATAATAGAATTGCACAAAAGTAGATCGGTAATTAAAAAATTTGTGGGAGGGTTTACAAAATGTCGAAATTCAAAAAAACTACAACGTTAGCTTTATCATTATTGTTAATGCTGAATGCTGTTGCTTGCTCTAATACTAATAATGACAAGCAAGAAATAACAACAAGTACAGAGAAAGTAAAAGTTGATCCGGACAATAATATTTTTTCTGCTGACCTAGATGATTACAAAGGTAGTGGAGAAACACTTTCAATGTATACAGTTGGTGGTGCCCCGGATGACCATGATAAAGTCTTTGAAGAAGTTAATAAGTATTTGAAAGAGCATCTCAATGTAAATATTAATCTTACATACTTCTCATGGGGTGAATATGGAACCAACATGAATACAAAAATTAATGGTGGTGAGTATTATGATATGACATGGGGACCAGACTTAGTAGGTGTTACTGATTTCGCTAGAAATGGTTTATTTTATGATGTATCTCAACTTCTACCAGCAGCACCTAATCTAAAAGCTTTAATACCTGAAACGGTTTGGGGAGGAGTAACTCTAGGTGATGGAAATATATTTGGTATACCAACATATAAAGATTCATCAGCTACTCAATATTGGGTATATGACAAAGCTTATTTAGAGAAATCTGGGTTAGGTGAAAAGAGTGTTAAAGATGTTAAGACATTACAAGATCTTGACCCTATAGTTAAGCAGATGAAAGAAAAAAATCCTGATACGAATCCAATGCTTATGACAAGCTCAGGTGTTCAATATTTGAATTATGATTATGAAAATATAGCTGGACCAGTAGCTGTTAAATTTGGCTCAACCGACGTCTTAAATCTATATGCTGAACAAGAGATCCAAGATAGATTCAGGATATTACATAAATGGTATAAAGATGAGATAATTAATCAAGAATTTGTAGAATTTGGTGAATTGGATAACTCTCAATTACACATTTGGTCATCCCAAGGTTATCCAGGTGTAGAAACACAATGGGAAAGAGAACATCAATCTCCAATAGTTACAGTACCAAGATTAGGACCTATGTACACAACCACAACAATTCAAGGTTCTTACTGGGTAATAAATGCTGCAAGTAAATATCCTGTGGATGCTATTAAAGTATTGGAGCGCATTAATGTAGATCCTTATTTGAGAAATCTATTAGCTTATGGTATCGAGGGAGAACATTACGATTTTGTGGATAAAGAAAATAATATAATAATCAAGACTGATGAAGGTAAGTATGGACCAGCTATATATCAACAAGGTCAATTTATGAACCTATACACAGTTGCGCCACAAGTAACAGAAACAAATGCAAAAGATTATCCAGAGTTGAAAATTGGCGATCCTATAATGGAGCTTGCTAACCTAGGACAATGGCAAGACGTTCACGAAATTAACAAAACAGCTGATGTTTCTAAGTTGTTAGGGTTTATGTTTGATCCAAGCAATGTAGAGACTGAAGTATCAGCTTTGAATAATGTCACATCGAAATATTTTGAACCATTGCATACAGGTGAAGGTGATCCAGAGGAAATATTACCAAAAATGTTACAAGAGATGGATCAAATTGGAATTGATAAAGTTATTGAAGAAGCCCAAAAGCAAATTGATGAATTCCTTGCAAAAAAATAATAACAAATAATCAAATATAGAATTAACTAGCCTTGTAGAGTATTTATTTGAAATGCAGGGCTAGTATTAGTTTAAACGTGAGGGAAATAAAAATGTCAAAGAACAAAGATCAGTCTGAAGTAAAGACAAAAAAAGGTAAAAAGTGGAAATCAACTGATTTAGAGTTGGTTATATTAGGGTTACCTACCTTTATATACTTTTTCCTTTTTATGTATTTACCTTTACCAGGTTTACTATTAGCATTTAAAAACTATAGACCTAAGCCAGGTCATAACTTTTTTTATAGCTTATTTACATCAAAGTCGGCAGGTTTTAAGAATTTTGAAGTATTGTTTAGAACGCCAGATGCTCCAAAAATGATTTTTAATACTCTATTCTATAATATTATTGGAATAATCTTAGGAGCAATTTTACCTGTAGCTATAGCAATGATGCTTTCAGAACTCCGTAGCAAAAAAGTAATGAAAACTACTCAAACTATGATGTTCCTTCCACATTTCTTATCTTGGGTTGTTGTAAGTAACATTGTGTATGCATTTCTTGCACCTAATAGAGGTTATATAAATAATGTGTTGCTTGCAAATTCAAGTAAGCAAATAGATTGGTATAACACTCCACAGTATTGGAGGTTTATATTAATCTTTATGAATCAGTGGAAAAGTATAGGATATACATCGATTATATATATGTCAGCTATCACAAGTATTGATAACTCATTATATGAAGCTGCTATGATAGATGGTGCAACAAAGTTCCAGCAAGCTAGATTTATAACTATTCCACACTTGAGAAGAACTATTTCCGTAATGCTGATTATGAGCATTGGAAGTATTTTTACTACAGGACTAGACTTATACTATTTAGTTCCAAGACAAGCTTTCCCACTTTACGACACCTATATTACAGTTGATGTGTATGTTTATAATTCTGCGACGAAAGCAGGTAATTTACCTCAAGGTTCTGCAGTGGGATTCTTACAGTCTGTAATAGGATTCTTCATGGTAGTGGCAGCGAACCTTGTAATTAAGAAAGTGGACCCTGAGTCATCACTGTTCTAGATGAAAGAGGTAGTAGAATGAATAAAACAAAAAAAGGTTTAAGATCAGGATTAGAAAAATATAACAACATTAGCATTACTACGAATATTATTTTCTCATTGATAGCTATAGTATTCGCGCTTCTGTGTTTATTACCAGTAATACTTGCAATGAGTATTTCATTTACTTCTGAAGCAAATTTAAATATTAACGGTTATCAATTTATACCGGAAGATTTTTCTCTAGAAGCATATAAAATTATATTTGGTATTCAAAGTGGTATTCCAAGAGCTTTACTTGTATCAGTTGTAACAACTTTTCTAGGTACAGCTTTAGGAATTTTCTTGAACTCAACTTATGCATATCTTCTTACACAAAAGAAATTTAAATTTCAAAGGTTTGCCTTAATTTATATTTTAATACCTATGCTTTTTAGTGGTGGTTTGATCCCATCCTACATGATTAACAAGGGATTCTTAAAACTAGGAGATACATGGACAGTTCTTATAGTATTAGGAGCAGTCTCCTCATTCAATATAATAATTATTAAGACATTTTTCGAAGGTCAGTTAGGAGATTCTATATTAGAGCAAGCAGATATTGATGGTGCAGGACACTTTAGAAAATATTTTCAAATTGTCCTGCCCTTGTCAAAACCAGTGTTAGCTACAATTGCAATTTTTCTCGCCTTTGGATATTGGAATAGTTGGATGACTGCTTCATTATATATCGAAAATCGACCAGATTTGAAACCTTTACAAGCTATTTTAATGGAAATTGAAGGTACTATTAGTTTTTTAAAATCTCCAGAGGGGCAAAAATCACTTTCAAATATGGGAGCTGATATAGTTAATATTCCAAGTGACCCGATAAGAATGGCTTTAGTTGTAATAATTGTTGTTCCTATTGCTCTAGTATATCCATTTTTCCAGAGATACTTTACTAGTGGTTTAATGATAGGTGCAATTAAAGGTTAAAGCTTTTAATAAAAAATTTTTTACGACATTATTATAAATAGAAAAAATTTAGTTTTTGAGGAGAAAATGAAAAAACATTTTCTCCTCAATTTATTTGCAAAAGAATATATTAAGACTAACAATAAATTTCTGGAAAATAAATCAAAGAAAATTGCAAAACTTTGTACATATTATTTTAATTAGAAAATATATGAGATTTTCTAATGTTTTCAATAAATAAATGATAATTCCAAGATATTATGATACATTCAAATAAAAATTATTTTAAGTTTTTGCTAAGTTTTTTATATTAGTATTTTTAGGTCTTTTTGTTATCTAAAGTAACAACATAGCTGATTTCTTTATAGTAAACTTTAAATATGGTAACTATTAAGAACCATTTTGATAGATTATTGAAAAATTTAAGGTGTTGGTCAAAGTTTTGGCGGAGCCTGAAGCCTAATATAAAAATTGTTCAGTAGGAGAATTATTCAGTAGGAGGGCAATATGGGTAAGGAAAAAATCACATTAAAACTCAATAATGGGACCGCAATACCACAAATAGGTTTGGGTACATGGCAAATGAGTCCAGAAGAAGCGTATGACTCAGTTAAATTTGCACTAGAAAATGGATATATACACATAGATGGTGCAAGAGCTTATGCTAACTCTGAAGCCAGTGGTAGAGCCTGGAAAGATTCAGGTGTTAAGAGAGAAGATATCTGGATCACAACAAAAATTAGAGCAGAGATTAAAGATTACGAAGGTGCTCAGGAAGAGATAGAGAATGAGTTAGCAAGTTTCCAAACAGACTATCTAGACTTAGTTTTGATTCACTGCCCACAACCTTGGGCTGAGTACAAAGCTAATGGTGAAGGGAATAGATATTTCAAAGAAAACTTGGAAGTATGGAAAGCAATGGTTGAAGCATATGAAGCAGGTAAGATTAAAGCTCTTGGAGTATCAAACTTCCACCCAGTAGATTTAGAAAATATCATAAACAACTCAGATGTTAAACCTGTAGTTAACCAAATCAGTTATAGAATCGGATATACACAAGATAATTATGTGGAAGCAGCAGAAGCAAATGATGTTTTAATCGAGGCATACTCACCACTAGGTACAGGCAAGATTCTTAATAATGATGATATTAAGAAAATTGCAGACAAATATTCTAAATCAGTTGCACAAGTGGCTATTCAATACTGCTTGCAAAAAGGACATATAGTTCTTCCTAAATCAGTTACACCAAAGTATATTTTAGAAAATATTGAATTAGACTTTGAATTAAGTGCTGAAGATTTGGATTATCTGGATAGCCTGGATACTAAGTAGTTCAGTCAATAAAGTGCAATAATGAATAGGACAGAAGAATATTGTTTTAATTGAAAAATAAGCCGCTTCTTTTTCAACTTGAGAATGAGGTGGCTTAAATTAGTTAAAATATATTATCTATTGATTAATCATTTATTCTTATTTTTTAGTTTAAAATACATTAATAAGCATTTATATTCTGCTAGAATATTTATAAGTGGAGGTAATTATAATGGCTGAAAAGAAATTATTAGTTGTAGATGATGATCCTAATATTTGTGAATTGATTGAACTTTATTTTATGAAAGAGGGATATGAGGTTAAGGCCTGCCACGAAGGGGACAAAGCAGTAGATGCTTTTAGAGATTTTGACCCAGATATTATTCTTCTTGATTTAATGTTGCCAGGCATGGATGGCTATGATATTTGCCGTGAAATTCGCAAGGAATCCTCAGTGCCTATTATTATGTTGACTGCAAGAGGAGAGACCCTGGATAGAGTTGTAGGATTAGAATTAGGTGCAGATGACTATATTCCTAAACCATTTGAACCTAAAGAGGTTATCGCTCGTGTCAAAGCTGTTTTGCGTAGAACTGAGATTACCTCTGATAGTAGAGAAGATAAGCAAGTTGAATACATTGAATATCCAGGTTTGAAAGTTAATATTTCAAGCTATAATGTTGAGATTGCCGATGAAAAAATCGAGATGCCACCAAAAGAGTTAGAGTTACTATTTTTCTTAGCAACCCACCCAGATAGAGTTTTTACGAGAGAACAACTATTAGGTAATGTTTGGGGTTATGATTTCTTTGGAGAGTCTAGAACTGTTGATGTTCATATTAAGAGAATTCGTGAAAAAATTGAAGCAGTAGATGTAGATGGCAAATTACCTTGGGCTATAGAGACAGTCTGGGGTGTAGGATATAAATTCGAAACTGCTGAAGAAGAATAAAAAATAGAAATAGATATTGAACACCTTCTGTCACCAGAGGGTGTTTGTTGTTATAAAGTATGGAGCCAAACGAGCAAGATAAAAAACAAAAACATAATCAATCTAAATCAGATCAAGTTAATAAGAAGCTTGAAGCAAAACGTAAGAAATCTACGACAAATATGCTTAAGCAGTTTAACTTGCTTATTATTGTGCTTGTAGTTCTATCTTTTCTAGTATTAATTTTTGTTTATTCTAGAATTATTTCATCTGCAGCCTCTGAAGAGCGACTAGTACAAATGGATAGGGCAGCAAATGCTATAACCAATTTCTATGAAGATGCCAGTGAAAAATCTTTATGGAGTACAAACGAATTATCAGTATATATGTCAGTTGTTGCGGAGGCCACAGGATCTTATCTATGGTTATATGATGATACTGGTAGGCTTTTGTATATTAATCAAGTACCTGATTCTGCTAAGGAAAACATCAAGATAGGTACAGATAACTATATGTACTTGCCAAAAGATATAATTGCAATTGATATACCTGAAGGTGGTATTAATTTCTTAGGTGGTAATTTTTTAGGCCTTTTCCAAGATGATGGTAACTGGGTTACAGTTATTAGAGAATTAAAAAATAATGAAGGTAATAAAGTTTCCAATCTGCTTTTAGCGCATAAAATTGAACCAGTCTTAGATAGTGCACAATACTTGATAGAAGGTATTTTTATTGTGTTTCTAATTGCAGTAGTGCTAGCTATGGTAATTATTGTTATCTATACTCGTAGGATTTCAGATCCTATAGAGAAGCTTACCAAAGCAGCAACTCGAGTTTCCAATGGGGATTTATCCGCACGAGTTGATATATCCAAATATCAAGAGAGTCGCCATTCTTATGAGGATGATGACATTATGATCCTTGTAAAAATATTCAATCGTATGGTGGAACAAATTGAGAGAGGTAACTCCGAGCAGACAGACTTTATTGCAAGTATTTCGCACGACCTGAGAACTCCGCTTACCTCTATTAAAGGATTCATAAATGCTATATTAGATGGAACTATTCCGTCAGAGAAGCAAGATCATTATCTTGGTATTGTGCAAAATGAAGTTAATCGACTTAGCGACCTTGTAAGTGACATGAACTCAATTATACTTCTGGATAACGATATTGATCCTAATAATTTCGAAGAGTTTAATATTAATGAAACTATTATTGAGACAGTTCAGGGAACGGAAATTCTTCTGCAAGAGAAAGATATCGCTGTTCAAACAAACATTCAAAGTGGGTCTAAAGCTGTTATAGTCTATGGAGATCAAAGAGAAATTAGTCGAGTTATTTATAACCTTGTTACTAATGCGATTAAATTTGTTCCAGATAAAGAAGGTATAATATCGATTAATGTTGATGTTCAAGGACGAGATATTGTTCTAATTACAATTGAAGATAATGGTCCAGGAATTGCTCAAGATAAATTGAGTCATGTTTTTGATAGATTTTATAAAGTAGATCATTCCAGAACTGATAGGTCTGGTAGTGGTTTAGGTTTATATATATGTAAGCGTATTTTACAAAAACATGGTCAGAGTATTTTTGCGGAAAAAAGTGAGAGTTTAGGTGGAGCAAAATTCGAATTTACTTTACCATTTATAAGAGTTGAGTAGATATTTAATAAGTATTCAGAAGTGTTTCAAGTAGAAATATTGTACGAAAACAGATAAAGAAACGTTATAGATAATAATATGAGTAGTAATCGCAATCCATATGAAATATTTTTAGAGCCGGCAACTAAGATTAAAGGGATTTCTGCAAAACGCAGTGAGAGTCTAGAACGCTTAGAAATTGAAACTGTCGGTGACTTGGCATTTCATTTTCCTCGTAGATATGAGGATTGGACCAAGATTAAATCTATAATAGATCTTGAAGCGGAGGACGACGGTGTCTTCCTAGGCCGAGTTGAAACTGTTCCAAACCTATTCAGGAAAGGTAAACGTAGCATACTTAATGTTACAGTTCGTGATGACACCGCAGTAATGAAAATTGTTTGGTTTAATCAACCATATTATCAAGATAAACTTATAAAAGGCAAAATTTATCTTTTCCGCGGGAAAATTAAACGACAAGGACTTAGGTTTGAGACGGCTAATCCGAAATTTGTTGCCACAAGTCTTAATTCATTCCCTAAGAATGAAGAAGAATGGCAAGAAGTTTCTGCTAAATCTTTCGTTTCTCCAGTTTATCCAGCTACAGAAGGTATTAGCCAAACATATTTACGCAAGTGGATAAATTCTGCAGTAGATTTGGTTTTACCTGTAATGGATGAATATTTAAGTCCGAAAGTAAGGAAAGAATATGATTTGGCAGACTTGATTTGGTCCGTGAAACAAATTCATAATTTGGATCAAGAAGAAAACTATGATATTGCAAGAAGAAGATTAGCTTTTGATGAATTGCTATTTTTGCAAATTAACAATTTAATGGGGAAAGCAGAGGGAGCTCGTAAACCAGGTGTTCCTATACCGTTGGCAGGTAATTCTGATAAGCTTCAGTTTTGGGGCGATGCTGTAGAGAATTTGAGCTTTGATTTAACCAATGCGCAGAAACAAGCTTTAAATGAAATAATAAAGGATATGTCAAAGCCAACAGCCATGAACCGTTTACTGCAAGGTGATGTAGGTTCCGGTAAGACTATAGTGGCTTTTTTAGCAATGCTATGGGCAGATCTAAATCAGAAACAATCCGTACTTATGGCCCCAACTTCTATCTTAGCTAAGCAACATTACGCTAGTTTTATTAAGTTTTTCCCGGATATTGAGGAGTCCAGAGTAGCGCTTTTAACAGGTGATACGACAGCGAAAGAACGTCAAGATATTTATGAAAATATTAGCAATGGCACCATCAAATATTTAATTGGTACGCATGCAGTTATAGAGGACAAAGTTAAATTTAAAGACCTGGCACTGGCTGTTACAGATGAGCAACATAGATTCGGGGTTAAACAAAGAGTACAACTAAGTGATGGTAGTTCTGCACACGTATTGGTTATGTCAGCAACACCTATTCCAAGGACTCTTGGTATGCTGTTCTATGGGGATTTGGATATATCTAGTTTAAAGGAGAAACCTGCAGGGCGTCAGCCGATTAAGACATATACAGCAAGAAACAAGGATAAAGATAGATTGCTAGACCTGCTCTCACGAAATGCTGCTAAAGGTGGTCAGGCTTATGTAGTTTGCCCAACAGTCGATCCGAGTGAGAAACTAGAGCTTGCGTCTGTAACCACAACTTATGAAGAGTTGAAGAAAAAGCTCCCACATTTAAGTGTTGGACTAATACATGGTCAGATGAAGGAAGCTGAAAAGAATGAGATAATGCAACAATTCCTTAATGGGGAGATTAATATCTTAGTAGCTACTACAGTTATAGAGGTTGGAGTAGATAACCCTAATGCCACAATGATGATTATTGTAAATGCAGAGCGTTTTGGCTTAGCTGCGTTACACCAATTAAGAGGGCGTATTGGTAGAGGGTCTAAAGAATCTCTTTGTGTGCTCTTGAGTGATGTTGGTGATGGGACCAGCAGAGAAAGGTTGACAACCTTATGTAGAACTGAAGATGGATTTGAGATAGCAGAAGCTGACTTTAAACTTCGTGGTCCGGGGGACTTTTTTGGAACACGCCAACATGGTATCCCTAACTTTAAGATTGCTAATCTTTATGATGATAATGAGTTATTACAGTTAACAGGAAAAATTGCTGGAGGCATTATTAAAGATGATCCAAAGTTAGAAAAGACAGAGAATCAAGAGTTGAATAAAATAATGAATATTTATAGAAGGAGAATGCAAAATGCCTAGAGTAGTTGCCGGTAAAGTAGGTGGAATACCTCTTAAAGCGCCCAAAGGTGATAGAGTCAGACCTACAGCTGATAAAACTAAAGAAGCTATTTTTTCTAGTATTGAAGATTGGCTAGACGATGCAGAATTTCTAGACCTTTTTGCAGGAAGTGGACAAATGGGAATAGAAGCTTTGAGCCGCGGGGCAAAACAGGCATATTTTGTAGATAAGTCACGAACTTCTATTGACTATATTAAGGAAAATTTAACTAAAACCAGATTTGAAGATCAGGCTGAAGTGTTAAGTATGGATGCTAAACGAGCCTGTGATAAGTTTTTGGCACAAAGGAAGAAGTTTGATGTAATCTATTTTGATCCACCTTATGCGGAGTTTGATAAGCTTTTTGAAAGGTTAGCAGATGATTATTTAGCCGAGCTACTGCAAGAGGATGGTATTATAATTACTGAAGCAGATTCTCATGATCAAGAAATAGATTCTAACACTGCAGATACTGAGAAACTATCAATGCTTAAACGTTGTCAGTACGGGCAAGCAATGGTATCATTTTATCGAATAAAAAGTAATTAATTTGCAAAGGTTGTTCATATGAAAGAATTTGTTTTTCCTGGATCCTTTGATCCGTTTACAAAAGGACATGAAGATATTGCGAGTAGAGCATCTAAGCTTTGTGATAAATTACATGTGCTAATACTGAATAATGCTAACAAACAAGCAGATTTTTCTGTGGAAAATCGTTTAGATATGGCACAGATGATATTGAATAAATATCCAAATATAGAAGTATCATACTATGATGGTTTAATGGTTGACTATCTTAAAAATAATAACCTAAACGTTGTAGTCAGAGGTCTAAGATCTGAGAGTGATCTCAGATATGAATTGCAAATGTATGCAACCAACGGTTTAATGTATGACGAATATGAAACTATATTTATACCAAGTAGAGGCGATTATTCTTACACTAGTTCAAGCACTGTCAAAGAAGTTGCTCTTTATGGTGGAGATATATCTAGCATGGTTCCTATAGAGATAGTAGATATAGTAACAAAGAGATTTGAAAAGTAATATAATTTTTAAAAATGATATATAATAGTGTTGTATGAGCGTAAACCTAGTAAATTATAGCTCAAGACAATTTAGGAGAATTATTTATGGCTGAATACAATAATTATGAAAATACAGATAATCATGAGTCTGAAGATACAAAAGATACTTTTGAACTTCTAGACAGAATAGAAAATCTAATCAAGGATGCAAGAACAGTTCCATTTTCATCAAATATAATGTTGAACCAAGAAGAGGTTTTGATGTTATTAGGTATGGTTAAAGATTCATTGCCAGGTGAGTTACGTCAATCTAAATGGCTAGTAGAACAAAGCCGTGAGTTGTTAGAAACTGCTAGAGAACAAGCAGATAATATTATTGATGATGCTCAACATGAAGTACAACAAATGATTGATGAGCATGAAATTACTCAACAAGCTAGAATGTATGCTCAAGATACTATTGATGAAGCTAATGCTACAGCTGCAGAAATACAAGATGCTGCTATTGCATATACAGAGAAACGTCTAACTGCATTGGAAAATCAAATCACAGATGTTTTGGTAACTATTAGAAAACACAAAACCGATTTGCATAATAGCTAAGAGGTCTAAGAATTATGGAAAGTAATCAGGATAAAGATAGAAGTTCCGAAAACTTAGAAAAAAATCAAGAATATAATAGAAACTATCAAAAGAATGAAGCAGGCTCAAAAGAATTTGCTACTCCAAAATTCTCAGAAGATGATTTTGAGAAATCAGAAGATGTGAATCATTCAGAACATGCTAATCGTTCAGAACAAGCGAATCGTTCAGAACAAGCGAATCATAATGATTTTAGAGAACAGGCAAATTTTAATGTTAAAACTGGCCAAGATTTTTCCGAGTTTGAATATGCTGAGAAATCATCTAATGAATGGCAAAACAGAGCTGCGGAAGAAAAAACTTCTATCCCTGAAAATTCCGGAAAAGATGCTGTAAATGAAAAAACAGCAAAAAATAAAAAAGATGGAAGTAAGAAATCTAGTTTAAAAGATAAGATTGCTAATGCTAATATTAAGCAAATTTTCCTTGTGATTATGGGAGCTATAGTTATTTTCTTAGCAGTGTGGGGATTAATGGATATTATCAATACAATTAGAGCTGCGAGAAATCCAATGCTTACACCAGAAACAGCAACAAGACATTTAGTTAGTTCTATTTCAGCAGATGATTACGAAGAGTTTCAAAAACTAGTGGAGCCAATTAATAATATCGACAATGAGAAAAATTTATATGATAAATTGAAAAAATCATTGGAGACATCAAAGGATAATTTAGTTACTAATTTTGTAATGATTAAATTAGAAAATGGAGAACAATATTTATGTTCTTTTTATTATGATGATAAAAAAGCTGAGTATGTTTTCCGCTCAATAGTAGAAATACCTGTAGAATCACAAGGTTTTTTTGCAAGATAATTGTTATCAAATTTTTAAATTGAGGAATTTTAATGAAAGAAATAAATAATGTAATGGTGTTGTTTGGTGGAGTATCTACCGAACATGCCATTTCTTGTCGTTCAGCACATACAATAATTAAAGGCTTAAAAGCAGCAGGATATAATGTAATTCCAGTGGGAATCACTTTGGAAGGTGAATGGTTACCTTTTCGCCTTGATCTTGATAAGATTCGCGAGGAAAATTGGGTCGAGCTTACAAAAGCTGATTTAGCACAGGAGGAGTTTCCTGCTATAAGTTTAAAAGAATTAAGTTCACCAAAGGCATATTTGAGATATTTGTGTGGTGGAATTGATGTTGACCTAGTCTATCTAGCCTTGCATGGAATAAATGCAGAAGATGGAGTAATTCAAGGATTATTGGAGTTATGCGATATTCCTTATATTGGAGCTAACTTAATATCTTCAGCAATTTCAATGGATAAAGCTTACACTAAGTTATTAATCGAAAATTCAGATATTCCACAGCTTGATTTTGTTATTTGTCATAGAGAAGATATAAATAATTCAATAGATTCAGTCATTGCAGATGTTGAAAGACTTGGATACCCAGTGTTTCTTAAGCCCGCTAATGGGGGATCTTCAGTAGGTACTTATAAAGTTAATAACGCAGAAGAACTCAGACAAAGTTTAATAGAAGCGGCAGAATTTGATCATAAAGTTTTGGCAGAACCATTCTACTTAGCTCGTGAAGTTGAAATTGCATGCTTAGGAAATCATAAGGCTAAAACTGCTGTAGCAGGTGAGATAGTAAAATCTGCTGATGTTGAGTATTATGATTACAAAACTAAATATATATCTGCAGATGGAGCAAAAGTGCAAATTCCAGCTGATATCAAGGCTGAGACGATGCAGAAACTTCAGGATTATGCAAAACGTATTTATAGCTTGCTGGAGATTAATGGATTGTCTCGTATAGATTTCTTTGTCTCGCCTGATGAGTCGGAAATTTATTTCAATGAAATCAATACCTTGCCAGGATTCACTAGCATAAGTCTTTTCCCTGTAGCTTGGGAGAAAGAAGGATTAGAACTTCCTCAGCTACTTAAAGAGATATGCGAACTGGGGTTAGAAGCATATGAGCAACAGAAGAGGAAAATAGATGTCTAAGAATAAATTAATAGTTGATTTATTTATAAAAAGCCAGCAAGTTGTCGATGAGCAGGATAAACAAGAGTTTATAATAGAGACACAAGCTGAATTGACAGAGATGGATGATTCTTATTTTCTGATTTTTGAACATTTTGAGGACCTTAAAGCTGATGGCTTAGATACCATAGGCGAGCTCAGTCAAGGAAATATAGAGAAAACTAAGTTTAGCTTGAAAATACAAAAAGATCTAGAAAAAATTACATTAAGAAGATTTGGAGCAAGCTCATATGCGATAGACTTTGTTAATTCTGATCTTAGTTATAACTATGTAAATACTACTCATGGTAGATTAGAGTTGATTTATAGAACTAATAAGATAGTTAACGTGAAAAATAGTAAGAATGATTTTGAGATCAACCTGGACTATGATTTAATGCAAGGAGACTCAGTTCTAGCAAATAATAACTTGAATATTGCTTTCGTAAGAGCAGATAAGTAAAAAACAAGCAAAAGTTAAATAAGTAGTAAAAGTTGGAAACTAACTAAAACTAAAAAGGGGGAAAATAAAATGATTAGTATTAATATTGCATCACTTTTGAACTATAAGGCTAAGAGAATCCCAGAGCCAGTATATTTTGAAGGTAATGAAGCTATTGAAAGTTATGAAAACTTCGAATTCCCAGATGGTCTTGATTATGATTTTGTTATTTGGCCAGGTGAGAACAAAATTCTTCTTTTAACAGGTAAAATAGAATTTAAATGGGTTGCAGATTGCGATCTTTGTCTAGAACCAGTAGAGAACGTTGAGACAATTGAAATCGCAGAAGACATTTATCCAGCACAATTTAATCCATTTGAAAATCGTATGGAAGATGACACATATGAATTTGCAGGTGAAGATGAAGAATATGAATTCTTAATTCATGATGGTAGAAAAGTTGACCTGACTAGATACATTATTGATACAGTTTACATAAATCTACCTTTGGTAGTAAAATGTTCTGAAGATTGCCCTGGTTTATGTGTAAATTGTGGCAAAAAAGACCTAGAAAACCATGAATGTAAAGTAAAAAAAGATGCTGAAGAGCTAAAAGCTGTGAGACCAGAATTTGACAAATTGCGCGAATTGTTGTAAAAGTATATAGCTAAACTTTTTTGAAAAATAATAGTAAAACTAGTATGATGTATTAGTTCACAAAATAATAATAATAAAAGAGAAATAGAAGTATTAATAAAGGGGGCGAGAAACATGGCAGTACCAAAAAGAAGATGGTCAAAAGCAAGAAGTAGAAGATCACATTCAGCAAACTATAAATTAAAACCACTTAATTTAGTAGAGTGCCCACAATGTAAAGAACTTCGTAGAACACACAAGATGTGTAAGAGTTGTGGTTACTACAAAGGTGTAGAAGTAATGAGTGTTGAATAATTCATTACAGTTGTAGATATAGATATAAGTTGAACAGCGGCGGATATAGATATCTGACGCTGTTTTTGTTTGAATTGTGGATCTAAGCTATAGTTATTAGGAGGTGGAAGATGCATAAAACAGTAATAGCCATTGTTGGCAGACCAAATGTAGGTAAGTCTAGCTTCTTTAACTATCTAGCGCGTGAGAGAATCTCTATAGTTGCAGATACTCCAGGTGTTACTAGAGATAGGATTTATGCTGAAGTTGAGTGGCTAGGTGAACCATATGTTTTAATTGATACTGGTGGTATTGAACCAGATAGCAAAGATGATTTATTGCAGCAAATGCGAACTCAAGCTGAAATTGCTATTGAAATGGCAGATGTAATTCTTTTCATGGTAGATGGAAAAGAAGGTTTGCATCCAAGCGATTTCGAAGTTGCTGATATCTTACGTAGAACTAATAAACCAATTGTAGTTGCAGTTAATAAATCTGATGGTCCAGACTTACCAGCAGAGTTTTATGATTTCTACCAATTAGGTTTCGAAGAAGTTCATGCGATATCTGCAGCTCAGGGTCTAGGTATGGGTGACTTGTTGGATAAAATCAATGAACTTGCTCCAGAGTATGAAGAAGATGAAGATTTCAAAGATTATCTAAAACTAGCAATCATCGGTAAGCCAAACGTTGGTAAATCTTCTCTTGTTAATAAAATAACTGGTCAAGAGCGTGCAATAGTCAGTAATATGGCTGGTACAACTAGAGATACGACTGATACACCAGTTGAGAATGAGTATGGTAATTTCATTCTTCTTGATACTGCTGGTATGCGACGCAAAGCTAGAATTGGAGATCAGCTGGAAAGATATTCAGTACTACGAGCAACTGCAGCAATTGAACGTGCTGATATTTGTCTAGTGATGATTGATGCTACAGAAGGTCCAAGCGAACAAGATACAAAGATTGCAGGTCTAGCTCATAAAGCTGGTAAAGGAATTATAATTTGTGTAAATAAATGGGATCTCCCGGCAGATGAAAAAGCTTTTGATTTCAATGAAATGACTTTGCGTATTCGTGAAACTTTTGCATTTATGCCATATGCAGAGATAGTTTTTATATCTGCGAAAACAGGTTCTAAACTAAATAAATTATTTGAAACTATTAATTATGTTTGGGAAAATTGTAATCGAGAGATTAGTACGGGTAAGTTAAATGAAATTATTGGTGACGCTCAACAAATGCTGCAAGCACCAAGCTATAAAGGTAGACGCTTGAAGATATCTTATGCAGTACAAGTTGCGACGAACCCACCATCATTTGCATTGTTTGTTAATGACGTGGAATTATTGCACTTTAGTTATGAAAGATATCTAGAAAACCAAATTAGGAGAGCTTTTGATTTCCAAGGTACTTCCATTAGAATTTTCTTGCGTAATAAGAATAAATCCAAAGAATTAGCAGAATAGTTTCTGGAATTTTATAAACAATAAATAAAGCTATGTAATTTCGAAAAGAATAAATAGTGCTAAAATTTTTACAAAAATAAAAAGGAGAAAATGATGTCAAAAACAATTGAGAAAATTCGTAATATCGCCATTATCGCTCACGTTGACCACGGTAAGACGACATTAGTAGATAGTATGTTGAAACAATCGGGAACGTTTCGTAGCAACGAAAATGTAGTAGATCGTGTAATGGATTCGGATGCTTTAGAAAAAGAGCGTGGTATTACCATCATGGCTAAGAATACTGCAATTCATTATAAAGATTATCGAATTAATATTGTTGACACACCAGGGCACGCGGATTTTGGTGGAGAAGTTGAACGTGTTCTCAAAATGGTTGATGGTGTTATTCTCTTAGTAGATTCCTTTGATGGCCCTATGCCTCAAACTCGTTTTGTTTTAAGAAAAGCACTTGGTTTAGGACTCAAAGCCTGTGTAGTAGTAAATAAGGTTGATAGGCCGGATGCACGCCCTGAAGAAGTCCTGGATGAGGTTCTAGACTTATTTATTGAATTAGGTGCAGATGATGATCAATTAGACTTCCCACATGTTTTCGCATCAGGTAAAAATGGTTACGCAGTTAATTCATTAGATGAAGTTGCTGAAGCAAGTCAAAATGGTGGCGACCTTGAAGCTCTATTCTCAATGATCATCGAACAGATACCAGCTCCAGAGGGTGATACTGAGGCTCCATTGCAATTGTTAATTTCTAATATTGATTTTGATCCTTATGTTGGACGTATAGGTATAGGTGAAGTCCATAGAGGTACTATTAAATCTGGACAAAACGTTGCCATAAGCCGTAAGGGAGATGAAGGTTCTGCTTCTGGTAAAGTTGTTAAATTAATGCGTTTTGAAGGATTGGCCAAGGCAGAAATTGAGTCTGCTAGTGTGGGCGAAATTGTAGCTGTTGCAGGTATTACAGATGTGGAAATTGGTGAAACCCTTACAGCCCCTGATGTAATAGAACCATTTGACTTTATTGAGATTGATGAACCTACAATTGCAATGACTTTTAGCGTAAATGACTCTCCTTTGGCAGGTACTGAAGGAAAATATCTAACTTCTCGTCATATCAAAGGTAGATTAATTAGAGAAATGGAACGTAATGTAAGTATGCAGTTAGAAGAGACTGATTCAACAGAAGCCTTTGTTGTTAAAGGTAGAGGAGAATTGTCCTTATCCATTCTGGCAGAAAATATGCGTAGAGAAGGTTATGAAATTCAACTATCTAAACCACAAGTAGTCCTTAAAGAAGATGAGAATGGTAAAAAACTAGAGCCTGTTGAAGAAGTATTTATTGAAGTGCCAGATGAGAATTTAGGTGTTGTTATTGAGAAAATGGCAAATCGTAAAGCTGTCATGCAAGGTATGAAGGCTGGAAATGCAGGATACACTAGAATCACATTCCATATTCCTTCACGAGGACTGATTGGATATAGAAATGAGTTTTTAACAGATACCAAAGGTAATGGTGTCATGAGTACTGAAGTCATAGATTATCAACCATGGGCTGGAGATATTAAGACTAGATCAATGGGTGTATTAGTTGCAACTCAAAGTGGTGAGTCTATAGTTTATGGATTACATGGCGCTCAAAGTCGTGGTGATTTATTTATTGGACCAAACGAAAAAGTCTACGAAGGTATGATAGTTGGTAGAACTAACAAATCTGGAGAAGTTGATGTTAATGTCTGCAAGAAGAAAAATTTAACCAACGTTAGAGCCTCAGGTTCAGATGATGCTTTAACTTTGACACCACCAAGTAGATTAAGTTTAGAACAATGTCTAGAGTTTGTAGATGATGACGAACTCATAGAGATAACTCCAGAAAATATTCGTTTACGTAAGAAAATATTAAATACAGAACAAAGAAGAAAAGCACTATCTAAGAGTAAATAGATGCTACTTATATTAGAGGATTATTTGCTATAATATAGCTAATACATGAAGCTGTTAAGAGATTGGGTAAAGTATGTTAAGTAATAAATTAAAAACAATATCAGGTTACTTTATAGCAATTGTTTTGGTGTTAGTGACTTTGTTGGTTGGATTTAGAATAGGGTATGGATTTATTCTGGACCAAGATGCTAAAGCCTCAGCTATTGCTAGTGCCTCAAGACAGGCAGAACTAGAAGGCAATAATCCTGAAGAAAGCAAGTCAGAAAGTACGGATGAAAACTCTAAAAATCAGAAGAAGGTTAAGACTCCAGTTCATGTAACCAAAGACACACCAGGTGCAGTCGAGATCTATATTAACTACGGAGATGGTTCGCGTGATGTTGCTAAGCAATTAGTTGACAAAGGTATCATAGATGATGCTCTACCATTCGTGCTTGTTGGTAAGATTAATGGTTTTGACGGTAAGTTCCAGAAGGGTACACACTTCGTTTTGAAGGGCATGAACTATAACGAAATTATGTACAATCTTTCACTGCCTGCTGAATCAAGCTGGGTAACTTTCCCTGAGGGAACTGCTTATGTTGATATGAAGAAGATTTTACGTGAGAATGGAATTAATTTTGATGAGAAAAAGATGGATAAACTTGTTAACTCACCAGAGATTTTCACACAATATTCTTTCATAAGTGCAATTCCAACCGATAGACCAGAAAGAGTTTACGCTTTGGAAGGTTATCTTTTCCCAGATACTTATCAATTTGACTTGAATGCTACTGAAGAAGACATGATAAACACAATGTTGCGAAACACTGAGAGAAAACTGTCTAAAGACATTACTGAGAGAGCCTCAAGTTTAGGTTTTTCTTTAGATAAGTTACTTACTTTGGCATCTATAATAGAGGCTGAGAGTGGTAACCTATATGATCAGTACAAGATTTCTCGAGTATTCCATAATAGACTTTATTATGACTGGAACTTAGAATCTGATGCTACGATTAACTACTTGCTTAAACTAGAAGGTAAAGAAACTGTTTGGGCAGCGAATAAAGAGCAATTACAGATTGATAATCCATATAACACATATAAGCATGAAGGATTACCTCCAGGACCGATTTCTAATCCAGGTCTAAACGCTATTAAAGCAGCCCTATATCCTGATACAGATGAACAAAGTATTATGTTCTTTGTTGCTGATGGTGAGGGTGGTACTGTGTTTGCTTCTACCCAAGCAGAGCATCAGGCTAATATTGAGAAATATAAAGGAAACTGGAAATAAATTTAGAGTTTATTTCTGAATAATAAAGATAATCAAAGCCGTTTGAATCGATATCAAACGGCTTTATTGATTTTTGAGTTTAACTATTTCTAATGCTTTATTTAATCTGCTTGTATATTGGTAGATCATCACTAGATGCTACAAACTTACCTTGCTCAATATCTATTATCTCTTTAGTATTGAAATTTTCCCATTTTCCTCTAGGTAGGAAGACCTCTCTTTTATTTGTATTGGCTGTAGTTATAGGGGCTATAATTAAATCTTTACCAAAGCAGAATTGATCATATAATTTCTCTTTTATTTCAGGATAGTAGAATTCTATAGGAGCAACTATAGGGCTTTTTTCTTTAAATGAGGTTTCTACAATCTCCATGATGTAATCTTTTAGTTCAAGTCGGAGATTAATAGCTTTATTAATTCTTGCTTGATTATTCTCAGAAAGAACTCTATAAGGAGCTGCAGAAAATTGCATAACAGGCATAAAGGCTGCTATTTGTGCCCATCTTACAAAAATTTCTTCATCCAAACTGTCTACGTTATAGAAATGCAAATACTCGCCCCCACCAATCATATCTGGTGAAGAATAAGTATGCCCCATCATTGATGCAGTGATTGAGTTAGGAATCAAGGAGGCTATACCCTTATTGTCCCAGCTATGGTCTTTGTCAGCTAAGCGCTCCATTATATTCATACCTGCCGCATTTGTTGCAGCACGAAGTTCATTGAAACTATACTCTGAACATAAATCTCTCCAAGCATTGCTTTGTTCAATTGAAGCTTGAATTTCATCAGTATTAGAGTGAGGGTAATATCTGATATCTCCAGCATCAAATTTGAATCCAGCAACGCCAAGATCTTCTATTAGAGCTTCTAATTGTGTCTCTAACCATTTTTTGGCATCTTTGTTTAAAAGATCTAAAACTGCTGAGTGTCCATTCCACCAGTTAGAAATGTAAATTTCACCTTGACTATCTTTAAGTAAGAAATCTTTCTTGGCCAACTCTCTGTATTCAAACGTATCTGCTGTTATAAAAGGACAGATCCAGAGCATTATTTTGTATCCTAATGAATTTAACTCATTAATCATCTCTTGAGGTTTTGGGAATTTTTCAACAGAGAATTTCCATTTCCCATAGTAGTCACTCCAACCGTCATCTATCATTAAAATTCCTGCTGGCATAGAATATTTAATATTATCCTTGGCGTAGCGGATAATATCTTTTTGGTTTTGATTAAATGTTAATTCTATCCAACTATTATAAATGGGAGTTTCAAAAAATTCTTTGGCAAGCTTAATGTCTTGCTTTGAGAAGCATTTTTCTTTTGCCAAGGCATAAGCTGTTGCCAAAGTTTGTTCATTTGTATTAGCTAGCAATTCAGCTGAGTCTGATGCCAATATTGTTCCGTTTGAAAATTCTACAATGAACTCAAGTTCATTATTTTGTTTATAAAGCAAACGCCCCTTGTTGGATATGAAAAAATCCACCATTTGGTTTGAGCCATCATTAAAACTTAAGTCAACTTTACAATCACTATTTGAAGTATAGGGTTGTTCAATGCCATCATTTACGTAGCCACCATACCAATGTTCTTCTTCTAAAAATTTAAATTCTTGCATAAATTATTATCTCCTTGATTAATTTTTGAAATTAATTCTTTAATATCTTTATCTTAAGACGCAATTCTAACTTCATTTATTGCATAGTGATTCCAGTAGATGTTAGCAGAGTTAATTTTAATCCTAATTGCTTTAGCTTGCACTGTAGGGAAAGTTAGAGTTTTCGATTCAAGATTATTTTCTGCAGTATCCCACTGAACATTTCCACTTTGGGCAATTAACTGCCAGTCTGTTTCGCCATCTAATGAGTATTCAATATCCCAATTAGTTGGAGCTTGTAGCAAGGCGTAGCGAACATCTAAGGTAATTTCTGAAATTGATTTAAGATCTTCCCAATCAAAGTATATGTATTCAGGTTTATCTAGAATTTTAGAAAATTCGTTGTCACTATTCTTTGTGAAATCTTGACTCTGGAAAGCAGAGTTTTCACTGCTATCTCCATCATTTAAGTGAGAAGGTAAAGAAGTCCAATGATAATCTTGTCCAACACCTGCTGTGGCAAGCAAAGCAAGATTATTCTCTATTTTTGCTCTTTCCTCTAAAGCGAAATCTCTATCCTGATTAAACTTAATCATTTCAGGAGTTTGGAAAGCTCTGAAATAATCTATAGTAAATTGTTTAGGGTAATTATTATCATTTGGATCAGGGTTCTTTGACCAAGTTATGCCGTTCCAACCCTCATAAATACCTAAGAGGGTCAACATCTTATAATTAGGGGATTGTTTACTAGTTCTAACTAATTTACCGTCAAAGTAAAACTTCATTCCCTCAGGTTCCCATAAGAAACCATAAGTATGAAAATCTGATTCTAAATCAGCTTTAACGTGGTAATACAAAGTTTCTCTACGAATATCAGGATCTCCCCATGGATGAACGCCAGCTCTTACTTTGCTCCATTTTTGTCCGACCTCAGGACCTAGAATCTCAAAAATATCAATTTCAGCCTGTTGATTCCTAAAATCTTCAGCTCCTATCATCCACCAAGCACTATGTATTCCTCCAGCAGAAGGTACTTTTGCACGTAATTCAAAATATCCATACTGTGTAATAAAATTATTTATAGCGGGATGATGGTCTGTTATTGTGCATAGATTTTTATCAAAACGATGCATGCCATCTCGCATACCTGTCTGTATACTGCTTAACTTCTGTTTATCAGTTCCGTGCCACCATGGTGAAGGTTCTTTTGGAATATTTAATGAAATATTACCTTCGGCAAGCGTATATTTAGCACGGGCATTTTCTGGAGTAGTCCAATGAATTAGATAGTTTTCATCGTTGAATTTGTTTTTATCTAAAATAGAGTCATTAAACTCTTCGTTAAATACAAGTTGCCAGTTGTTTTCTGGAATCTTAGAAGCAGGCTCTATAGCATCGGCATTGCTCTTATAAGGAGAGAATGCAAACAGCAAAAATAATAATGCTATGGTAGCAACTAGGCTCTTTCTATTAATTATTTTACTTAGATTTGAATAAGAGATATTTCTATTGAAATTATAATTAACGATATTATTTTCAGCTTTTCTAAATTTTCTCATACAGCTTACCTCGATAATCTTTGTGATATAATAATTGCACTTTGTTAAATATTTAACAAGTATTTGAGATTTTTACGTCAGAATAACCAAAAACGGTTAAGAAATTTGTGTAATTAAGAGATGTAGATATTATGAGAGTTTTACTAGTAGATGATGAAAAAATTGAGAGACAAGGCTTAAAATATCTCTTTGATAAGCACGGTTTCAATTTTGAAATTCATGAAGCTAAACATGGTGAAATTGCTTTGGAGAAGCTGAAAGAACAAGATTTTGATCTTGTGATTACAGATTTGAAAATGCCTGTCATGGATGGATTACATCTCATAGAAAATATGCATGAGTTGGAGAAGATTCCCAAAACGGTAATTTATAGCGCTTATAGTGATTTTTTCTATGCAAAACAAGCTATTCATTTAGGCGTCATAGACTATTTAATTAAGCCTGTTGAAGAACATGAATTTGTCAAACTTATTACTAGAGTTGAGCATGAAATAAATTTAGAAAAAGCTGCTAATCTAGAAAAAATTCTAGGTTCCAGCTTGAATCAAAGAAGTGATTTTAGTTTAGAGCTAAGTGCTGATGATTACAACATGGAATTAGCAGGAATTGCAGTAGCTTTTGATATTGAATCCAACACATTAGGACAAGTTCATGAGGAGATTAAAGAAGCTCTAGAATCCGTTTTCCCGGAAGTATATTTATTTATTGAAAATGAGCAAGAAGGAATATTCTTTGTACTTAATGTTCAGAAAGATGTATATGATAGCTTACAAAAATTACTACCTATACTAGAGCAGGAAACATCTGGTTATGTACGCTTTTTTATCTTTGAAAGTTTTAATAATTATGAAAAGCTTAAAGAGTCCGTAAGTAATGGTAGAAATAAACTTAAATCTAGAATTTTTGCTCCAAGAAGTCAGGTTTATTCATTGCTGACAAAACCTAATGAAAATGAAATCTACTTAAATAGAAACTCAGTAATGCGTGATGTTCAACAAGATGATTCTACTGTAGCAGAGACTTTAGAAAGAATGCTAGATGAGCTAGCTAAGTTGGGACAGTTCAGTAATCTTTACACAAAATATATATTTTTGCAGATGATTGAAAAGGTCAATCCTAATCTGTCGCCAAAAGAGATTGAGAAATTTTTAGCTCTAGAAAACTTAGAAGAAATTGAAACATTTTTGTATGGAATTATTGGTGTAGCACGTGATAGGAGTAACACAAATGTTTGGAATGAAGGAGAAGAACTTCCAAATTTCAACAATGTAGAAAATAATGAGGAAATTGTTCCTGAGGTTGAAACTGTAAAGACATACATTAAACAGCATTTTCAAGATAATCCTAACCTGGAAACAATCGCTCAACAGGTGCATTTGAGCCCGAATTATTTGTGTGTAGTTTTCAAGAAAGAAACAGGAATGACTGTAATAGCCTATATGACTGAAGTTAAATTGAATTATGCAGCATATTTACTAGAAAATACTTATGAAAGAATAGCTGATATTGCTGAGAGTGTAGGTTATACGAATACTTCTTATTTTAATATGATTTTCAAGAATAGCTTTGGAATGACTCCTTCGGTTTATAGAAAACAAAAACAAATAAAGGCAATGGATAAGTAGGTTGAGGTTTTTAGGGGCAAAAATGTTTAGAAATAAAGAGAAAGATCAAGAACAAGTAAAAGGCTTTAATTTAAACTTTGCACAAAGTATCAAAAATAATAAAAAGGACACGTTATTACTAAGGTTAAGTGTTTATTTATTAGCTTTTAGTGTTTTGCCAATACTTTTTTTAAGTCTTTACTTTCAACATCAACTTAAACATGAGCAAGAAAGCACCTTGAGTAGAGCATATGATGACTATAGTCTTTTTATGGCTGAACAAATTGATCAAAAGGTTAGCAATATCAAAGAAGTTATGTTAACTCTTGGACAGAATCAAAGCCTTCAAGAAGCACTTAAACTAAGAAATACCAATGACTACTACTTTGACAAAGATTTGCGTCAGAACTTTGAAACCTATATTTGGTATAACTTGACCAGCAATCGTTCTATTATCAAGAATTTTAGGATTTATTCCAGAAATGCTGAACGTCATATAGGTTATTTTATTTCACCATATGAGTATGCAGATAAAAATGTGCAAAATATCTTAGAGCAGCAAAGTAATTATGTTGGATTAACAGTAGATGCTAATTCTGAGCTTTACTATATGTACCCGATTTTTTCAAGATTTGGTAATGAACCAGTTGCCCATGCACTAGCTGGAATTGACAAAGATAAGGCTTTCTCAAACAAAGGGCAGATGAGTACCAGAGAAAATAGTTTTGCGTCAATAATACTAATGGGAGACAAGGAAGTTAAAAGTAGCTATCCTAATGACTTTCAATCCCCTTACGTAGAAGTTAATAGGCATTGTCCACTGAGCAGTTTGGATTTGCGCTTGTTAATTCCGTATCGCTCTTTACACGTTGACGTTTTACCGTTGATTTTTTTCGCAGTGTTGATATTAGTAATTTTTGTCCTGCTATTTTTATTGATCAACAGACAACTTAGAATATTGCGTGAACAAATAATTCAAGAACAAAATATGGTTCAGGTATTGCAATATAACAGCTTGCAAAGACAGATGAATCCACATTTCTTGTATAATACTTTGTCAATGATTAATTGGAAAGCTAAGTACGCAGGACAAGAAGATATTTCAGATATTACATTACGCTTGTCGAAATATTATAGGCTAGTGCTAAATAATGGTAACCCTTATCAGAGTTTAGAGAAGGCTTTTTCTATGGCGGAAATATATTTAAGTCTAAAGAAAGAGCTTATGGATGAAGACTTGAACTTTGAATTAGATTTAGACGAAAAAATCAAAGATAGAAAAATAATTAATTTTATCCTACAACCTTTGGTGGAAAATGCAGTTGTTCATGGTATTAGTGCGACAGGACAAGATGGAAGTATCAAAATTAAAGCCAAAGAAGTTACTAGAAATAATGCTAAAGAAATAAAATCGGAAATATTAATTTTAATTTATGATGATGGCCGTGGCTTGTATCATTTTAATGATGTTCTTGATGAAAGTGAATCAGGATTTGCAATTAAGAATATAGCAACAAGATTACAACTAGCACATGGAAAAAATTATGGACTAGCATTGTACTCTGGTGATGAAGTTTACAAGCTTAATAGTGACCTTGCAGAAGATACCTATCAAAATGATGAGGATTTTAAAGACTTGCTAGATCACGCTAAAGAAAAAGGGACTTTAACAGTATTATTTTTACCATAATCAATAAAATATTGTTATATTTTATAAAAAATTGCTATTTTTATATCTAAAAAACTCTACTAAACTATAAGTAATAAAGGTGTTGACCGAGGTAAACAAGAACTTGGAGGTTATAAGTTCTAGACTTGGTCAAAATAATAATGGAGGGTTCGAAGATGAGAAAGATAGTGAAGAAATCACTAGCAACTGTTTTGAGTTTAAGTCTTGCTCTAGGTTTAGTAGCTTGTAACCAAAATACTCAAAAAGAAACAGACAAAACAACAGATAAGAAAGTTGAGAGTGAAGAATCAACTGACAAAGAAGATAGTGGTAAAACTTCTGAAGAAAACACAGAAAAAATTCCTCTAAGAATTATGTACTGGAACAAGCAAGAAACAATGCAGTCATTCTTAGATTTAGTTAAAGAGAAATTACCTCAAGTAGATCTAGAATTCCAATTTGTTCCTGTTGGTGAACTAGATAGTATAGTTAGCGCTCAACTACAAGCAAGTGAAGGACCAGATATTTTACCTTCAGGTACAAGCGAAGCATATGCTAAAGCAGGCTACTTAGTAGATTTATCTAATGAAGATTTCATGAAAAACTTCGAAGAGAGTGCTCTTGACCTAATCTCAATTGATGGTAAACAATACGGCATACCAGGATTAAGTTGGTATGAAGGTATGTTCTATAACAAGACTATTTTCGAGGAGAATGGTCTAACACCTCCAAAATCTTTTGAAGAATTGATGCAATTACACAAAGATCTAAAAGATAAAGGTATCAAACCTCAAGCAATGGGTGCAAACTCATGGGAACCAATGATGAAATCAAGCTTAGGTTTCGCAATTGCTGAATGGCTACGTACAACAGAAGATGGTAAAACATTCGACCAAGGTATCCGTGAAGGAACTCGTACATTCGTAGATTCTAAACTTAAAGAAAATATTGAAATTTGGGATCAATACATTGAAGATGGTTACCTAACTCCAGATATGCTAGAAGTAAGCTATGATGAGGCTTTGGTAGAATTTGCTACAGGTAAAGCAGCTATGTGGGAATCAGGTCCATGGGCAGTTGAAGCAATTAAGAAAACTAATCCAGATCTAAAATTCGATATGTTCCCATTCTACGGTACAAAGAGTGATGAAGGCTGGCTAGTTGGTGGTCCTGGTGTTACCTTCGGTATTAACTCAGCAAGTAAGAACCAAGATGCAGCGAAAGAAGTATTAGCATTAATGGCATCTCCTGAAGGTCAAAAAGCTCTCCTAGAGAACAACCCAGGTTCAGGTTCATTTGGTAAAGACGTTAATGTAGAACTTCCAGAATACTTCCAAGGCGTAAAAGAAGTTTTGAGCAGTGGTCGTACATATTGTCCATGGTTCGTATGGAGTACAAATAATAGTCCTTACATCGAAACTTATGGAAAAGGATTACAAGAATATCTACAAGGTAATATGACAATTGATGAAATTTTAGCTCAAGTTGATGAAGTTGCAAAAGCAGATCACGAATTGAAATAGTAATTATTTCGACCAGTAGCTAATAAATAAAAAAAGTTGGCGGGGTCTTAGCTCCGCCAATTTGTTTATAAATAGAATTGAGAGGAAATAATATGCCTAAAACCAGTAATAGTAAAAAGAAAAGTAATCCAGATGTAAATAAACACAGGAGGAAACAAAAATTAAAAATAGCCCTGCAGTATGAAATTCTAATTCTTCCAGCTTTGGTCCTATACATATTATTCTGCGGTGTTCCTTTCATAGCAACGTTTCTATATAGTGTCACGGATTACAATATTTATAACTTAAAGGATTACGGTTTTAATGGAATAACTAATTACATTAGAGTGTTTGAAACATCTGTTATTAAAACAGCTTTGCTGAACTCAATCTGGTATGCATTGGGAATGACATTTTTCCAATCACTGATAGCTATACCACTAGCAGTATTATTGAATAATAAAATTCCAGGAAGAAATTTCATGAGAGCAGGATGGTTCTTACCAGCAATGTTCAGCCCAATGGTTGTAGGATTTTTGTTCAAGTTTTTGTTCGGTAAAAGTGGTCCTGTCAACATGTTTTTGCAGAATTTAGGACATGAGGGTATTGCCTTCTTTAGTACAAATAATGCCCTGAATACAATTATATTCTCACAAGTTTGGCAATGGACTGGTTGGGCAATGGTTATCTATCTAGCGAACTTACAAACTATTCCATCAGATATGATAGAAGCAGCTAGAGTTGATGGTGCAAGTGGCTTTGACATATTCTTCAGAATTACTTTGCCACTCTTATATCCAGGTGTAACAGTTGTAGGGATTAGCTCACTTGTTGGTGGTTTGAAAGTATTTGATATTGTCTATTCTATGACAAATGGTGGACCGGGATACTCAACTGAGACAATTATGAGTACCATGCTAAAGATAACATCAGGAAGAGGAGACTATGCTTTAGCATCAGCATTTGGTGTTGTATTTTTTGCAGTAGTTTTATTCATTAGCATGATCTTACTTAGATTACTAAAAGTTTGGGAAAACAAGGTTAGTTAGGAAGAGGTGCTAGAGATGAGAGAATTTGTATCAAACTTTAAATTTATTTTCAAAAAAGGCAACCGTAGATATATAGGAGTGACAATATTATTGATAGCACTATTTATTGTATTTATGGTACCAGTATACTATCTAGTTATAACCACCTTTAAAACCCCTGAAGAAGCAGCCTTGCATCCAATGGCCTTACCTACAAGCTGGAATTTCTCCTCTTACGGAGAAGCATTAGAAAAAATGAATTACTTTAATGCTTTGAAAAATACAATGTTTATCGCAGGTATGACAGTATTAATTAATATATCTGCAGCAAGTATGGCATCTTATGCATTAGCACGCCACAGAAGTAAGTTGAATTCATTTATATTCATGTTGTTTGTAAGTGGTATGATGATTCCTTTCCAAATGGGTCTATCTAGTCTATTTAAATTAATGAGTGATTTGAAGCTAGTTAATACACCTTGGGCAGTTATATTAGTAAATGCATCAGGAAGTTTAATCTCAAGTATCTTTATGATGAAATCATTTATTTCTTCTTCAGTGCCAATTGAGATTGAGGAAGCTGCTAGGATAGATGGTGCAGGAGTATTAGGTATATTCTTCCAGATAGTTCTACCACTTATGAAACCTGTAATAGCAACAATGTCTATTATTGTTATGTTAGGTGCATGGAACGACTTCTTGAATCCACTGCTATTCCTAATGGAAGATAAGAAATATGTTCTATTACAACAATTGTCAAAAAATATTGGTCAGTTCTCAGTTGACTGGAATAGTATGTTCCCAATGCTAGTACTATCAGTATTGCCATTGACATTAGTATTTATATTCTTACAAAGATACATTATTTCAGGTGTAGTTGCGGGTGCGGTTAAAGGATAAAAGAAATTATAAATAAAAAACAAAGAATATGGTCTGCATGTGCAGACCATATTTTTTATAATAAAATCTTAAATGTAGAGCTTTTTTCTCAGAATTGCTATAATCTTTATAATATTATGAAAGGCCAATGAGATGAAAAGTAATAGAAAAAACAGGAAACAAAATAATAACTTGAATAATCAAAACGAAGCCAAAAAGGATACATACAAGGTGCCTGAAAATGGTTTCGAGATCAAAGTTGAGCCTTTACAATTATCAACAGGATTAGTTGAGACTGATGAATTAATTGAACAAGCACAAGATTCAGATAATATTTTCAGTGGAGAACAGGAAGTTACAGTAGAAGTTGATAATGAAGACCTTTTAGAAACTGTGAATGAGGACCAAGGCGATCAAGCGCAAGATGATCAAGAACAAGATGACTCAACTCTTAACGCAGAAGAGATAAATGATGTTGTAGAAAAAATAAATATTAGTAGAGTTGACGCTCATTCTGAAGAGGATAACAGTTCTAATTCAAAAGAAAATGATCTAGTTAATGAGAGTTTGGACTCAGAAAATAAAACTGAGGATAAAAAACTTGATAATAATGCTGAAGATGAAGAATTCACTGAGCAAGAACCTGAAGTTGGTTTAGATGATTCTGAAAAATTTTCAGGTGAAAGTTCAACTGGGGAGTTGGACGAAATGGACGAGCAAAATGCTAAGCAGAATGACAATCATGAAACTGCTAAAGTTGATGAGTCTTTGCAAGATGAAACAAGTGATATTACAGAATCTCATGCTGAGAAAGTTTTAGATGAAGACAGGAAAATTGATATTAAAGCATCGACTAAATCAGCTATTGAAAAAGTTAGTGGTAGTAGTAAAAATTTTTTTGAGAAGGTTAAGAATAATTGGGAAAATAGGAAAGCAGAGAAAGCTAAATTTGAAGCTAACTTAAGCACGACTCAAAAAGAAAAAATACAAAAACGCAAAGCTGCAGGTTATTTGATTTTGATTGCTACAATTATAGCTATAGTAATTAATATAGCGTGGGCAAAGATACCAGTAGAATCTTTAAATTTAAGTAGATACACTCTAAACGGAGTATTCTTCAAAGATTTATTGACTTTCTTACTGGCTATGTTAATTCCAAGTGCAATTATTTTTAAAAGATTCTCTCTCAAGCAAGAAGAGGTTTTTGGTAAGACTAAGCAAAACTCAATCGCTTATGTTTTAACAGCTTTGATGGGTATACCATTAGCTTTAGCGATTACTGGCCTACATAATTTAATGATTTTTGTGTTAGACAAGGTGGGAGTTAATGTAACTTTCAGAAACCATTTTGCCATAAATGAGTCACCATCTATTCTAGGATTTGTTCTAATGCTTGTAGTTTTGGTGTTTGTTCCAGCAATAGTAGAAGAGTTCATGTTTAGAGGTGTTTTACAGACAAGTTTGAAAAATCAAGAGCGATTACATCTTTCTATGCTATTAACAGCAACAGCATCAAGTTTATTCTTTAAGAATATAATGTTTGTCATAGTTTATTTGGGAATTGCTCTAGTTTTATCATACGTGAAAGAAGCTGCAGATAATCTTACTATATCTATAGTATTGCGTATTTCTATTTTGACTTCACTATTAGTAATGCAATATTTCTTACCACTATTTACTTCGGCCATAGATCTAAAGAGTATTGATGGACGCAGTAAATTTTATATAAGTTTGATTTTAGCAGTAGTTGCTATTGTATTATTGATACCAATATTTAAAGCTAGCTTTAGTGCCTACGCAGATAGTAGGGTTGATAAAGAAAATGAAGAAGCCAATTCAGATGATTCTATTGAACTTCAAGATGAAATGTCTCTAGTAGATTGGAAATTTATTTTAGCATTGTTACTGCTCTTGGCTTCGTCAGCAATGGTTTAGTTTTTTGTTACAGGACAAGTATTAAAAGTAGTATGAAAGTATTTTATTTATAATGTTTTGGATATTGTTTTAGATATTAAAAATATATTTGATAATCCGCTAGATAACTTGAAAATCTACGTGATTTTAAAAATCTTTTAACCTAAATATCCACTGGTAAATAAAAAACACTTCCCTATGATAAAAAGTTATCAAGGAAAGTGTTAAAACTGGTGCGACCAACAGGACTTGAACCTGCACGAATTTTACTTCATAACGACCTCAACGTTACGCGTCTGCCAATTCCGCCATGGTCGCGAATAGCTTTGCGTAGTGAATAAGATTATATACGTTAAAATTAGATAAAGCAAGAGGATTAGTCCATAGATTAATGAAATGTAAAGTGCAACATAAACTGAAATTGTTTTTTGTACAATGTTAATTGTTTACGCTATGGCTAAATATTTACTATTTGCACTGTTTCCTTCTAATACTTTCCTTGGGTAACTATTAATAAATTCCTCTAATTTATTTATTTCTCTCTGTGGTATATCTTTTAGTTTTGTACCTTTAGGAATAAAATATCGGATAAATCCATTTAGATTTTCATTGCTTCCTCGCTCCCAAGATGAGTATGCATGCGCATAATAAACACTAGTTCTATATTTCTCACTATGTATAGATTTTTCCATGCTTTTCCAGTCTTGAAACTCTGCTCCATTATCTACCGTTATACTCTTAAACTTTTCTCTAAATGCTCTTGCTCCTAGTTTTCTTTCTATAGCATTAAGCTTCTTTACTACAGATTCTTGTCTTTGCGTATTTATCTTTAAAATAATGCATTCTCTTGTACATCGATCTACAAGTGTCAATAAACAAGTCCTATCTCCCTTACTAGACTCTATACAATCCATCTCCCAGTGCCCCGTCTCTGTACGCTCTTCTATAGCTTTTGGTCTATGGTTTATTCTCTTCTTATCTGGTGGAGATAAGCGCTTTTCTATATAGCGTTTTCTTTGTCTAGGTTTATTTCCTTTACGTGGAAGGTCTTTCATTGTTACTTCTAGGAAGACTTCTTTTTCTACATAGTTGTAAATAGTTCTAGTACAAAGTCTTTTATCTGTAGGCCAGCCAACTCTGTCAAAATACATTGTTATTGCTGCTGGAGAGAATTTAAGATTATTTATTCTATTCATCTCTTTTCCTATTAGCATGTTTTCTATTATTTTGGCTAATATATGGTCGTTACTAATCTTTAAAGATGGTCCTTTATTACTCCAAGTTTTTTCTACTGTTTTCTGAGCTACTACAGAGGAATATGCTGTGTATTCTTCTAGCATAGAATTCTTTTGTTTGACTTTACCGCGTTTTAGTTCTCTAGATAGAGTTGCTTCACTCCAGCCTAATATCTTTGCTAACTCTTTTTGATTTAATTTATCTTTTTTAGGTCGCTTCAAATTCTCATTATATAAATACTCTAGATGCTTTCTATCTTCTATTGTTAAATGCTGACCTGCTTCTCTTTTCCTGATATAATGTAATTGGCTCATACGATCCTCCTTTGTTTCGTTTTTCCAATTAACATTGTACAGGATTGTTTGAGCCTTTATTATTTCAGTTTATTTTACAACTCGCCCATAGATTAATGAAACTTAATGATAGAAATTTTATATAAAAATTCTGAATAAAATCCTTTTAATGCTATAATATAGCTCAGTATTTATATAGGAGAAGAATATGTCAAAAGATAAGAAATTTGTAGAAAGCATAACATCAAGAGATGTTGATTTTCCTCAATGGTATACAGACATTTGTCTACGTGCAGAATTAACCGATTATTCAAGTGTAAAGGGTTGTATGATTTTGTTACCCGGTGGTTTTGCAATTTGGGAAAATATTCAAAAAGGTTTAGATAAAGCATTTAAGGCAACTGGTCACCAGAATGTTGCAATGCCGATGTTTATTCCTGAGTCTTTGCTACAAAAGGAGAAAGAACACGTTGAAGGTTTTGCCCCTGAAGTAGCTTGGGTCACTCATGGTGGTGCTAATGAGCTAGAGGAAAAACTAGCCGTGCGTCCGACTTCAGAAGTTTTATTCTGTGAACTTTATTCCAAGATTGTTCGCTCTTATAGAGATTTGCCTAAGAAATATAATCAATGGGTTTCTGTAGTACGTTGGGAAAAAACAACTAGACCATTCTTAAGAACTAGAGAATTTTACTGGCAAGAAGGTCATACCGTTCATGAGACTCAATCAGATGCAATGGAAGAAACATTGTTAATGCTGGATGTTTACACCAAATTTTTGGAAGATTACTTAGCGATTCCAGTTATTAGAGGTGAAAAAACTGCCAAAGAGAAATTTGCTGGTGCTGAAAAAACCTACACAATGGAAGCACAAATGTATGATGGTAAAGCACTTCAAGCAGGTACAAGTCATTACTTCGGTACAGGGTTTGCTGAAGCATTTAATATCCAATATAGTGATAGAAATAACGAGCTACAATATGCACATCAAACTTCATGGGGTGTTAGTACTAGATTGATTGGTGGTCTAATCATGGTTCATAGTGATGATTCTGGACTGGTATTGCCACCTAGAATTGCTCCTAATCAACTTGTAGTTATCCCTATTGCCCAACACAAAGAAGGTGTCTTGGACAAAGCATATGAGCTTAAAGAACAATTAGAAAATGATTTCAGTGTAATTATTGATGACACAGATAAGTCTCCAGGATGGAAGTTCAGTGAGTACGAAATGAAAGGTATTCCTCTTAGAATTGAGATTGGTCCAAGAGATATAGAAAATAATGTTTGTGTTATTGTTCGTAGAGATACTCGCGAGAAAATTACAGTTGATTTAAATAATTTAAATAGTGAAGTAACACGTCTTCTGAATGAGATTCAAGAGAACCTTTACAACACTGCTAAAGAACGTTTAGAGTCAAGAATCTATGATGTTACAAGCTATGATGAGTTCAAAAATGTAGCAGATAATAAGCCAGGATTTATGCGTGCGATGTGGTGTGGAAAAACTGAATGTGAAGAAGCTATAAAAGAAGAAACCACTGTAACTAGTCGTTGTATCCCATTTGAAAATGAGCAAGTTAAACTTTCAGATAAATGTATTTACTGTAAAGAAGCTGCAGAGACAATGTTAATTTGGGGTAAGGCTTACTAGATTTTTGACAGAGTTATTTTGTTGAAATATCTATTGATTAGATGTAAAAAGACTTTGATTGGAAAAACAATCAAAGTCTTTTATTTTGCTTAAGTTATAAATTATTGTAATTACTTTCCTAAAATTGGAGTAGTTTCTGTAATATTATCTTCTGTAGTCTGAAACCAGATGCCACCATTTGCTCTAGATAAGAAAACTATGTATGGGTTTTGGTCATCTTTGTCTACTGAGAAACAAATATAGCCGATTGAAGTTTCTCCTTCTTCGATTGGAGAGAGAACAGGGGTGATGTTACGAATTAAAGTTACGTCACCATACATCCTACCATCTTTGCCATTAGCTAGTGAGAAATAATTAGGGCTAAGCCCAACAATTTCTTGATTCTTAGATGCTGTTATTTTTACTAGCACTTGAGCCACCATATATTCTTTACCTTCTTCAGGTTCAGGGTTAAAGATACTAGCATCTTTTATCATTTTTAAAGCTGATTTGCCTCTATAGATTTCTTGGATTTTAACTTCAGATTTGAATGGGTCGAAAAGCGTTTCGCTTCCATCAAAGTGTGCAGTCTCACCGATTTTGTGAGGTTTATGTATGCTTCCGTCTTTATCCTTGTTTTTATCCCTGTCTAGACCCAATATTGAGTTTATTAAACGTTCACTATAAGAATCATCTTCGGAATTTTTGTGTTTTTTTATTTCAGAAGGAGTGAGTTTTTTTGTGTTTAAAGTATTTTCTAAAGTTGAATCAGTTTTTTTAGTTTCTTGAGTTGATAAATCTGATGTATCAATTGATTTAGAAGATGTTGTAGTTTTACTATCTGGATCATCTTCGGAATCAGAGACATTAGTTTCATCTCTTTTCGATGACTGACTTGCTTTGGAATCATTTTCATTATTAGATGAGCTTGGAGTGCTCTCTGATTCTAAGTTCTCCTGCTTAGATGATTCAACAGGAGTTTGAACATTACTTCCTTGACTATTAGGTGGGAGAACACGTTGGCATGAACTACTTACACATGCTAATGCAAGTAATGATGTAGCAATATTTAATAGTTTTGATTTGCGCATAAGTTTTCCCCTAATAAATCTATTTTTAGCCTAATCATTTTATAATATAATTAAAGGTTTTGCCAATATTTAAAGTTATTTAGGGATAGATTGAGCCAGATGCTAGTCCCTTTGAGTTCATATTTGGCTAGTAATAATACATGAATTTGATATAATGTAACAAAACTATTAATGTTTGTAATAATGTATTGGAGGGAGTTAACAATGTTAAATCACGAATCTAATGATTACAATTCTGATTATAGAGGTCCTGCAAGAGACGATCGTCAGAATAATTATCAAAACAAAAATTCTCAAAGCAATGATATGGATTATCAGAGAAACTATCAATCTGAAGCATATCAAAGAGAGCCATATGAAGCGACTGCAACAGAAGCGGAAAGAATTCAAAAAGAGCAAAATCCTACTTACTTGAATCCTCAGGGTTTTGAACAAGACGAATATAACCAAGATGGTTATTATGGTCAAACTCAAGCAGATCCTGAAGATGCTCAAGGTAAAGTGCCTTATACTTACGCAGCTTATGAAGGTGAGAAACATGTTTCTGAAGCCAAAGATAGCAAGTTTAAAATTTTAACCGAAGAAGCTTTAGTATGGTTCAAGAGTTTCGTATCAGAGAGACCAAGCTCAGCTGCTGAAGTGGCAAAAGATTCTAGAGAACCATTTGCTTGGACAGTATTCTTAGGCCTATTTGCATTGATAGGTGCTTTAAAAGGATTATTCAATTCAATTGGTGCTGGTAGAAATTCAGGTTATGTAATTGGTAGATTCTTTGCTGTTATGCTAATCTCAGCTTTGATCTATTTCGTGAATGTATTAGTTATTTACATTGCCCAAAGTTCTAATAAAACACTTAAATCATGGTATCAAGCATTTAATACGGCAGTTATACCTACTTTACCAATATTATTTGCTTATACACTTAATATTATTTTTGGAAGTTTCTTTAATGCTACAATGATGACAATTTCAGGCGTGATAACATCAGCTGCAGTTTTATTTAATGTAGTACTTCTAAATAATATTCTTAACAAAGAATTTGAAGGCAAAAAATCTCGTGAGTGGAAAGTTCTAGGATTAATAATTCTTGCAGTTTTCGTAAGCAATATTCTAGCTGCATTAGTTGAAGTCCAACCTGCTGGATTTGCTGAATTCTTAAACTCACTATTCTAGACTAGGTATTGCTAGAATAGTAAATCATAATTAATTTATTAAGCCTCTTATCTATGAAGCCAAGTGCTGGCAGTTTAGGTAAGAGGTTTTTTTATTGCACATAATTTCACAAAAAATCCTACTCTGAAAAACTTTCAAAGTAGGATGTGTAATTTTTAACATATCTAAATATCGCCTAAATACTGTCTACGGAAAAGTCTATTGTTAAGTCCTGTTTTGAACTTTCAAATGCTCTATATTTTATACCAGCTGCGTTAAACATTAACTTAGAGGCTCTTGTACCTTCTGTGTTCGCATATTTATCTGAAATATAGATAACTTCCTTGATTCCAGCTTGAATAATTGCTTTGGTACATTCATTGCAAGGGAAGAGCGCTACATAGATTCTACAATTTTTAAGAGATGTTACGGGATTATTTAGAATTGCATTAAGTTCTGCATGACATACGAAAGCATACTTTGTTTCTAAAAAACCACCTTCTCTTTCCCAAGGAAAATCATCATCATCAATTCCTATAGGAAAACCATTGTAACCTGTTGATATTATCTTATTATCAGGGTTTACAATACAAGCCCCAACTTGAGTATTAGGGTCTTTTGAGCGTTTAGCTGCTAACAGCGATACTCCCATAAAGTATTCATCCCAATCTATATAATCTTCTCTTTTGCTCATACAAGTCTCCTTTTTTATAATTATTATTGGTAGCCTCCGCTAGCTGCGAAATTATTATAGTATCCAGGGATTTTATCAGTATTCAAGTAGTTAATGTCTCCGTTTGAAGGTCTATTTGGTGTGATTGGACTTCCAGCTTTGAAGTACTCTAAGAATGAATTTCCATAATTTCCGGAAACCTGATATCCATTAGAAGCACTAACATAGAATTCAACTATTCCAGCTGGTTTGTCCCATTCTGCTGCTGGCTTGTCCCTATGTATGTATTTGAATAATTCTTCAGTTGCATAGTGTTGATTCTTATAATCCAGTGTTGGTAAATAAGAACGTTTTAATTTGTTATCAAATCCATACCAGTTTGAAACTGTATAGTACGGAGTCATCATAGCAATCCATTCATCCTGGAAGGCATCAGTAGTACCTGTTTTGGCAGCAGTTCTTATTGTTTCGCCATTAGCATTATGGATCTGGCCGAAATCCCATAAGGTACCATAATAAGGTGCACTTTCTGATGGGCCTTTCAAAACATCTTCCATCATCCTTAGCATCATGTAGGATGTTTCAGCTGAGAAGACCTGCTCAAATTCTGGCGAAAATTCTAATATAACAACACCATTACTATCTAAGACTTGAGTATATGCTTTGCTTTCGGTATAAAGTCCACCGTTTGCTAAAGTTTGAAAACCATTTGCCATTTGCAAAGGTGAAACACCATAACTTAAAGAACCAGTGGCTAAACTTAATCCAACCGGATCATTTCTTAAATCAATGCCCATTTGAGCAAGATAGGTCTTGGCAGTATCAACTCCGACTTCATTAAGAACTTTAACTGCAGGGACGTTATTAGAAATTTTTAGGTTTCCTCGAACTGGCATTGCACCATAATATGAATCATAAGCGTTTGTAGGCCATAAGGTATTCGGGTTATGTATATCCATATGAACAGGCTCATCTTTAACCATCGTAGCTCCAGTAACTAGATCCATTTCAACTGCAGGTGCATAAACAGCCAAAGGTTTAATAACAGAACCTGGTTGACGACGAATATCAGTAGCACGGTTGAGGACTTTATTGGCTTCTTTTTCGCCAGCGCCACCTTGCATGGCAACGATGTTATTTGTTTTACTATCAAGGACAACTGTACCTGCATCTGGTTTTTCTGGTGAGTTAACATAGAGACTTGGATCTCTTTGGAAATTCTTTTGTTGTAGGAATAATTCATCTAATTTATCTTGGACTAGAGGATCCAAAGAAGTATGAATATGCAAACCACCGTTTTGAACTAGGCTATAAGCTTCTGCAGCGGTGTATTTACCACTGTTAGCCAAATCTCTAGTAACTTGTTCGATAACGAATTCTTCAAAGTATGAATTAATCTCATTACCGGTAAAGCTAATATCTTCATTTGAATAGACAATTTCGTAGTTTATGGCATCTTCAAATTGATCACTAGTAATGAATCCTACACTCAACATTGCTTGCAAAACTATTCTTTGACGTCTTTGGATGTTTTTGCGACCTAGTTCAGTTCTTGGGTTATAGGAAGCGGGACTCTTAGGAATACCTGCAAGAAGTGCTGATTCAGCAAGATTTAAGTCTTTAGCTTCTTTACCAAAATAAGCTTTAGCAGCAGAACCTACTCCAACGTAGTTATTGCCCATTGGCACCAAATCAAGGTATAGGTTCATGATTTTAGCTTTAGGTAATTGTTCTGTAAGACGAACAGCTCTATACCATTCTTGAACTTTTCTTTGGTAGGAAACTTCATTGTCTCCAGTAAGCATTTTAACTGTTTGTTGTGTAATAGTAGAACCACCATGAGCGGAATCCCCTAGGTTAGCCAGAGTACTAATTGCAGCACCAGCAATACGTCTAGGGTCAATACCTATGTTTGTATTGAAAGTTCTATCCTCAATTGCTATAAATGCTTCATCAATATATGTTTGAGAAACCTGGCTATAATCTATTAGCTCACGGTTAATGTTGCTATCACCAGTAAGAGCAGCGATTTGCTCACCGTTTTTATCATAAAGATATGATGTTTGTTGAGTTATTGTGAAAAGTGAGCTAGGAACTTCTTTAGCAGTTGCAATATAGCCAACTAATATTCCTATCAAAGTTGAACCTATCAAGGCCATTATTATCAGAATAATTACTATACCTATCAAAACTGACTTACCTGCAAATTTTCCTAACAGTCCTGCAGTTGTTAAATCATTACTTGCAACTTTTGGACGACCAGACATGTCTCGACGAATTGAATTCTTGAGATATGCCATTTCTTTATTTTGCAGTTTTTCTTCCTGCTCTTTTTGATACAATTTACGTCTTTCGCCTAAGCTAAGATTGTTTTTATTGTCTTTATCCATATTTTCCTCTTAATTAAATAAAACTAGTTTCCTGAATTATTTCTATTAATTATATAACTTTATTGTAATTATAATTTAATGTTGAGAAAAAGACTAATAATACTTTATTTATGAAAAAATTAAGAATAATTCTAAGAATGCATATATGCGATTCTAAGATGGAAAAGAATTGTTATAATGTTATATAGAAAGTTACATGAATGATTTTAGAAAATATAATATTTGCTTAAGTGAGAGTATAAGACAAATAAGATACTAGCTTTAATGGAGGGTTTAATGCAGAAAATAATAGGTATTTTAGAACAAGATGGTAGAGATGGTTTAGTTAGTCCAGACGGTAAACTAGTATCTATCAATGCATTAAGGATTCCTGAACCTTACCTTAATGGTGCGCCTTTTGGTATGAAAGTTGTAGTCGAGCTGATTTCTAGTCCAGACTCTCCAGATCCACTGGGTAAGGTTGTTGAAGTTTTAGGCGATCCAGCGAGACCAGATGTTGCTATGGAAGCCATTATGCTTATGCACGGATTATCCGAAACTTTTCCAGCAGAAGTTGAAGCAGAGCTAGAATTTATTCCATATGAATTAAGTGAGGAAGCACTAGAAGAAGCGCTAAAGATAGGAAGAAAAGATTTAAGAGATCTGGTAACAATTACAATTGATGGTATAGATGCCAGAGACTTGGATGATGCTATTTCTATTCAAAAAGATCAAGATGGTAGTTATAGATTATACGTACATATTGCAGATGTAGCAGAGTATGTAAAAGAAGGTTCTGCGTTAGACAAAGAAGCACTGAATCGTGGAAACAGCGTTTATCTAGCTGATAGGGTTATCCCGATGCTGCCACCAAAGTTGTCCAATGGTATATGTAGTTTGAATCCCAATACGCCTAGATTGGCTATGACATGCATGCTACAGTATGACTCAGGTGGAACATTAATAGATGGCGATATTTATGAGTCTGTTATAACGTCAGACCTTAGAGCAGATTATGATACTGTGAAAATTGCATTAGAAGAACAGCCAATCCCATCTTATGAGAAATATATGCGTGAGTTCCATTGGATGCAAGAATTAGCTGAAATACTTGAATCCAAATCTCAAAGTCGTGGAGCCTTAGAATTTGATTTCCCAGAGACTGCAATAGATGTGGACAAGGATGGAAAAGTCCTAGATATTTATCCTGAGAGTAATTCCTTTGTTAATGAAATAATAGAGCAATTCATGGTGGCGGCAAACTCTTTCGTGGCGGAGAAATTTACTGAATTAGAAATGCCATTTATTTATAGGGTGCACGATAATCCTGATGAGGAGAAATTATTAAGGTTTAGGGAAGTTCTTAAAATGGTTGGAGATAGGGATGTTAAGATTCCTAAAGATCCAAGACCTAAGGATATTAAGAAAATTTTGAATAAAATTAGAGACCTTCCTGCAGCAAAAACTCTAGAGACGCTTTTATTAAGATCTCTCGCAAAAGCAAGTTATTCTGATGAGCCTATTGGACACTTTGGTTTAGCCTTAGAAGATTATAGCCATTTTACAGCACCGATTAGAAGATACTCTGACGTATTTATACATAGAGTTATAAAAGGGTTCTTACGAGCGGATATGAATATCAAAAAGTGGAAAGCTGAAGCTCCTGATGTAGCAGAACATGTTTCTGATACTGAGAGAATTGCCGTTTTAGCAGAGAGAGCCAGTACTGATCAGAAAGTAGCAGAGTACTACGCAGATAGATTAGGTGAGGTTTATGAAGCTGAGATCACTGGATTTGTTGGAGCTGGTATGTTTGTCATGTTACCAAGTACAGCGGAGGGTATGATACCTTTCAGAACAATGGATGACTTTTATGTGTATGATGAACGCACAATGACAGCTCAAGGTAGAGATAAACACCGTTTATTTATGATGGGTGATAAAGTAAAAGTAAGAATTGCTAGAGCTGATGTAGTAAGAAGACATATAGACTTGGTTCTAGTAGATGAAAATTCTAGTGGTAGAATAGATAGAAGTCTTTCTGACAAAAAAGCTAAGAGAAAAGAAGTAGAGAAAAATAGACATAATAGAAATTCATCTAGTAATAAAAAACGTAAAAATAGAAGTAGAAATAGATATAATAAAAATAGTAAATCAAATGATTTAAATAGTGAAAGTAACTCTAATAGATCGAAAAGATCAAAGAGGAATAATAGAAAACGTAACAGAAGAAATAATAAAGGTAAAAATAGGAGGGCTTAAAGATGGATGATCAAACAACAAGATTTGAGCTAAAAATGGACAAGGCAGACACAGTTAAGAACATTATTACAGAAGTTCTACAAGCTTTAGAAGAGAGAGGATATGACCCAGTTAATCAACTGTCAGGTTATTTACTTTCAGGAGATCCTACATATATTACAAATCATAATGGTGCTAGAGGTGTAATTAGAAGAATGGAACGTGATGAAATTCTTGAGATTATACTGAAGAGCTACATTGAAGATAATATTAAATAGATTGAATTATTTATGAAAAGATATTTAGGAATTGACTTTGGGCAAGCAAGGGTAGGTATTGCTAAGAGTGATCTATTAGGGTACACAGCAGAAGGTGTAGAGACTATTAAGTGGGATGGCCAAGACGTTGAACCTGTTTTGGATCGTATAGCAGAAATCTGCAAAGAATTAGATGTTTCAGAGATAGTATTAGGGTTACCCAAACGTACAGATAATCGTTTAGGTGAAGCAGAAGAGAAGGTTAAAGTTTTTGCAGAGCAACTAGAAACTCGCCTTGGACTGCCTTTGCACTTTGAAGATGAACGCTTGACGACAGTTATGGCTACTAAATTCTTGCAACAAGGAAATAGCAAAAAGAGTTCTTATAGATCTAAAGTTGACCAAGTAGCTGCTGAAATTATTTTACAAGGGTTCTTAGAAAAACAAAGATTTCAAAAGAACTAGAGAAGAGGAGTATTTTTTTATGAGTGATGTTGATAAACAAAATGAACAAGAAAGAGAAGAATTATTAGAAGAAGTTAAAGAGCTTCTAGGCGATGATATAGAAAGCTCTACAGTTATTCTAGAAGATTCTGAAACAGGTGAAGAATTTACTTTTTATATGCTAGATGATTTCGAGTTTGAGAATGAGATTTACGCATTCTTACTAAATATTGATGAGGAGCCTGAAGCTATTTTTGCGAAAGTTATCAATGAAGCTGATGGTAGCATGAATTTCCAATCAATAACAGGTGATGAATTTGATAGAGTTTCTGCATATTTTGAGAGTTTAGAAGAAGATATGGAAGATGAGCTATTCGAAAAGTAGTGAACTGTATTATTCTGTGCAATTAATATTCTTTGGTTTTGTATATATTGGATTAAATAAATTCTAAGTAAAAGGTAATAATAAATGAATCAAGAAGAACTGAATCAAGAACAATTGAATAAGCAAATTAAAAAATCCGAGAAGGTTAATAGAGAAAAAGCAAATCAACAAGCTGAAATGATTGATCCTGACCAAGAATTACTTGTTCTAGAAGATATGGATAATGGTAATGAATTTTTCTTTTACCAATTAGATGCTTTTAGCTTAAATGGCCAAGATTACATCTGTTTAGCAAGTTATGAACCAGACTTTGGTGACCATCCTGAGCCAGAACTAGTAATTATGAGAAGCCAAGTTGATAAAAAAGGCAATAGAATATTTAAATCAATACGTAAAGATGAAGAGTTAGATGAAGTTTTTGAGATCTTTTACTCCAGAATGGAAGATAGCTTAAATAGTTAGGAAGTTGGTAAGTTATGCAAAATAATCAAGAATATCGTAGAGATTTTACTAATTATCAAGAAAAAGAAACAAATCCTTATTATAGAAAACCAGGATTTGATGCTGGAACAATATTATGGCCACTATTAGGTATAGTATTTTTCTTTGGAACTATGTTTTTGGCACAAGTTGCTGGACTAGTTTTCGCAATTCTCTCAGATCCAGTTTTGAGAAGCTCCATAGAAAACGCTGATCCATTAGAAGTTGTCACTACTCTTGCTAATGTACAAGTGCAACAATTTAGTGTTGTCGCTATTGTTTATTCAATAGTACAGATAATTGCTTTAATTTTCTTCCTTAGATTCAGAGAAAAGAGGGAGAAAAGATATGTCCTTAAAGAACAAGCTGAAGGTAAGACCTATCTGTCTACTACTGTAATTACCTTTGGTAGTCTTGGTATTGCAATGGCTTGGATGTTTTTAATCTATTTACTCGCTCAAGTTTCTAAATTTTGGTTTGAACAAATGGAAATTTATGAGCAAATGTCTTCAATTACTTCTAATGAAAATGTTTTGATTACTATAATTTCTGTATGTGTGCTGGTGCCAATTGCAGAAGAGCTAGTATTTAGAGGATTGGTTTTAAGTGAGCTTAGAAGAGTAATGCCAGACTGGGTAGGAGTTATAGTGACTGCAGTTATTTTTGGTATAGCTCATATGAACCCAATTCAGTCCGTATATGCAGCTGTTTGTGGAATTATGTTTGGTCTAGTCTATATCTGGACCGAGTCTATTTATCAATCAATATTCATGCATATTATTTTCAACTTCTTAGGAAGCGGATTAAATCAAATTTTATTGAAATTTGGATTAGAAGAGGCAGGTCAGTATCTAACATACTTCTATTTAGTAATGATAATTCCAACAATATATTTATTAATTAAATTACGTAATAAAAATAGAGGTAAGAGTACTAAACCTATTGCAATAGTTCGTCCGGAGTTTGAAGAAGCAGAGGCTCATGCAGAGGTAATATCTTAGCTGTTAGGTGTATAAATAGAATTAATTAAAATACTAGAAGCTCTTCCATTTATTAAAATCTAAATGGAAGAGCTTTTTATATGTTCGGATTTTTAAATATAAGTTTTGCATGAGGAAAAGATTTTTTGCGTTTTGAAAGACTTAATATAGACGGCGAGTTGTAAAATAAACTGAAATAATAAAGGCTCAAACAATCCTGTACAATGTTAATTGGAAAAACGAAACAAAGGAGGATCGTATGAGCCAATTACATTATATCAGGAAAAGAGAAGCAGGTCAGCATTTAACAATAGAAGATAGAAAGCATCTAGAGTATTTATATAATGAGAATTTGAAGCGACCTAAAAAAGATAAATTAAATCAAAAAGAGTTAGCAAAGATATTAGGCTGGAGTGAAGCAACTCTATCTAGAGAACTAAAACGCGGTAAAGTCAAACAAAAGAATTCTATGCTAGAAGAATACACAGCATATTCCTCTGTAGTAGCTCAGAAAACAGTAGAAAAAACTTGGAGTAATAAAGGACCATCTTTAAAGATTAGTAACGACCATATATTAGCCAAAATAATAGAAAACATGCTAATAGGAAAAGAGATGAATAGAATAAATAATCTTAAATTCTCTCCAGCAGCAATAACAATGTATTTTGACAGAGTTGGCTGGCCTACAGATAAAAGACTTTGTACTAGAACTATTTACAACTATGTAGAAAAAGAAGTCTTCCTAGAAGTAACAATGAAAGATCTTCCACGTAAAGGAAATAAACCTAGAAAAAGAAAACGCTATATAGAAAAGCGCTTATCTCCACCAGATAAGAAGAGAATAAACCATAGACCAAAAGCTATAGAAGAGCGTACAGAGACGGGGCACTGGGAGATGGATTGTATAGAGTCTAGTAAGGGAGATAGGACTTGTTTATTGACACTTGTAGATCGATTTACAAGAGAATGCATTATTTTAAAGATAAATACGCAAAGACAAGAATCTGTAGTAAAGAAGCTTAATTCTATAGAAAGAAAACTAGGAGCAAGAGCATTTAGAGAAAAGTTTAAGAGTATAACGGTAGATAATGGAGCAGAGTTTCAAGACTGGAAAAGCATGGAAAAATCTATATATAGTGAGAAATATAGAACTAGTGTTTATTATGCGCATGCATACTCATCTTGGGAGCGAGGAAGCAATGAAAATCTAAATGGATTTATCCGATATTTTATTCCTAAAGGTACAAAACTAAAAGATATACCACAGAGAGAAATAAATAAATTAGAGGAATTTATTAATAGTTACCCAAGGAAAGTATTAGAAGGAAACAGTGCAAATAGTAAATATTTAGCCATAGCGTAAACAATTAACATTGTACAAAAAACAATTTCAGTTTATGTTGCACTTTACAAGACTTAATATAGACAAAAAAATTATTTGACTATATTTGAAATACTCTCTATAATTCATATCACTGTCTTAAGAAGAAGCTTTTGAAAAGTGCAGCTGAATGTTAGTGAACTTTTATACTGATGTAATTAAGATAAGTAAATATCAAATTGAATACACGGGTGATTAGCTCAGTTGGTCAGAGCGCTTGCTCGACACGCAAGAGGTCACTGGTTCAAGTCCTGTATCACCCACCATACTAGAATCCCGTAAACTAAAAGGTTTTCGGGATTTTTATTTGCTTAACAGTTTTTTGTTTGATTATGAAAAAGTATACAAATTACTCATAAATGCTGTAATTGCTTTTTTAATACTTTGACAGTAAACTTTGAGAAATAGGAGTTTTTATTCGGAGGGTTAATTGATGAACAAAAGAAATGTAAAAGATTTTTTGGATAGGCAATATAGGTTGAAAAGATTAGCTTTAGCATCTATTTTAATAGCTATTACTTTGATATGCTCCATTTACCTGAATGTATATATAGTAGTCTTTAAGTTTAGTGTTGCTAACGCAGTTTTGCATATTGCTGGCTATATATTGGGACCTATTTATGGCTTTGCTATCGCAATAATTACAAATACATTAGCATTTTTTATAAATTCTAATGGAGCAGCATTTCACTGGGGTTTTACTATAACTGCTGGATTACAAGGTCTTATTGCAGGACTTATGATGCTTCTTAATAAAAAGAAAGTTGACTGGAAAGTAATCTTGGCTACAAATGTTATCACTACCATACTTTGTTCGATTTTATTAAGATCTTACTTCTTGGCAGAACTTCTAGGGAAGTCTATATATGTACTAATGAAACCAAGAATTTTGAACTCGGCAATAATGGGTATACTATATATAATTATTGAGCTTCTATTAATTACAGCCTTAAAACCAATTGAAAATAAACTTCCAAGCGAAAGTGAATTTATTACTTTCTCTGTTGGAAAAAAAGAGAAATCTAAATAGATTGATATTTATGGCAGTTATTTTGTGATGAAATAAAACTAATATTTTAAAGTCGTGTATAATATTTTGATAAGAGTTTAAGCGATTAGGAGAATGAGTATGCAGAGTTATAATTTTTCTGAAATAGAGAAAAAATGGCAAGATATTTGGGATGAAACTAAAGTTTTTGCAGCAGAGGATTTCAGCGATAAAGAGAAGTTTTATTGCTTAATAGAGTTTCCATACCCTTCAGCTAATGGATTGCATGTAGGTCACCCAAGATCATATACTGCTTTGGATTTAGTTGCACGTAAGAGACGTCTGGAAGGTTACAACGTTTTATATCCAATGGGATGGGATGCTTTTGGCTTGCCTACAGAGAATTTTGCTATCAAGAACAAGATACATCCTGCTATAGTTACAAAAAATAATATTGCAAACTTTAAACGCCAATTGAAGTCTCTAGGTTACTCATTCGACTGGGATAGAGAGATAAATACCACAGATCCTGAGTATTATAAATGGACTCAATGGATATTCATTCAATTATTCAAAAAAGGCTTAGCTTATAAATCTAAGATGAAAGTTAACTGGTGTCCTGAAGATAAAACAGTTCTAGCTAACGAAGAGGTAATCGATGGAGCTTGTGAGCGTTGTGGTGCTCAAGTAATTCATAAAGATAAAGAGCAATGGATGTTGAAAATAACAGCGTATGCAGATCGCTTGGTTGATGATTTAGATGACCTAGACTTTATCGAAAGAGTTAAGACACAACAAAAAAACTGGATCGGAAGATCTCATGGTGCTCAAATTAAATTTAATACTAATATAGATGAATTTATTGAAGTATATACAACACGTCCTGATACTATTTTTGGTGCGACTTATTTAGTCTTATCCCCTGAACATGAATTGTTGAAGTTAAATGAGGATAAAATCAAAAATCTTGATGAGGTTAAGGCCTATCAGGAATTTGCAGCAAGCAAGTCTGATTTTGAGCGTACTGAAATGAATAAAGAAAAGACAGGCGTGAAAATTGAAGGTATAAGTGCAATCAATCCTGCAAATAATAAAGAAGTTCCTATCTTTATTTCTGACTATGTTTTGTCCACATACGGTACAGGAGCAATTATGGCAGTACCAGCTCATGACACTAGAGACTATGAATTTGCGAAGAAATTTGATCTTGATATAGTTGAAGTAGTAAGTGGGGGAGATATTTCTGAATCTGCTTATACCGATACAGATAGTGGAATTTTGGTGAACTCTGATTTCTTAAATGGTAAAGATGTTAAAGATGCCATTGAATTCATGTTTGAATGGCTTGAGTCAGAACATATTGGCGAAAGAAAAACTAACTTCAAATTAAGAGACTGGGTATTTAGTCGTCAACGTTATTGGGGAGAACCAATTCCTATTGTTGATTGTGAGAACTGTGGTCTAGTAGCGTTGCCAGAGAGTGAATTACCTTTGACACTACCTGAAGTAGAGGTTTATGAGCCTACTGATACCGGAGAATCTCCATTAGCAAATATTACTGACTGGGTAGAGACAACTTGCCCTGATTGTGGTGGTAAAGCTAAGAGAGAAACTGATACCATGCCTCAATGGGCAGGATCTTCTTGGTATTACTTAAGATATGTTGATCCACATAATAATGAAGCATTAGCAAGTAAGGATAAGATTGATTACTGGATGCCTATAGACTGGTATAACGGTGGTATGGAGCATACAACCTTACACTTATTGTACTCAAGGTTTTGGTACAAGTTCTTATTTGATCTGGGAGTAGTGGATACTTCAGAACCTTACATGAAGCGTACATCTCATGGAATGATTTTAGGTGAGAATGGCGAGAAAATGAGTAAGTCCAGAGGTAATGTAGTAAACCCAGATGAAATTATAGAAAATTATGGTGCTGATACATTGCGTGTTTACGAAGTGTTTATCGGTGACTTTGAGAAAGCTGCCCCATGGAATACAAACGGTATTAAAGGCTGCTTGAGATTCTTGGAGAGAGTCTGGTCATTACAAGAAATACTTGTAGATGGTGAGGAATATAGAACTGATACAGAAACATTGATGCACCAAAGCATTAAAAAAGTTGGCGAAGATATTGAGAAACTAAAGGGCAATACAGCTGTAGCCCAACTTATGACTTTAATAAACAAATTCTTTGACTTAGGTCAAGTTAATAAAGCAGAATTAGCAACATTCTTGATACTTTTAAACCCATTTGCTCCTCATATAGCCGAAGAGATTTGGGAGAATGTAGGATTCTCAGGCAGAATAACAGACCAGACTTGGCCAGAATTTGAAGAAAGCAAGACTATTGAAAATGAGATAGAGATTGCAGTTCAAGTCAATGGTAAAGTTAGAGATAAGCTTGTCATAGCTCGTGACTTGGATAAGGATGAAGTTATGGCTAGAGCAAAGGAACTTGAGGGAGTTCAATCATATCTTGAAGGCAAGACCATTGTTAAAGAAATTTACGTTCCACAGAGATTAGTTAATATCGTGGTTAAGTAGTTTTGTGATTTTCTGAAATAGAGTTATGAAAATTCATTTGATTGCTAAATTCACCGTGGTTGAATGTAAAAACTTTTACTGCAAATAAAGCTATTTGCGCTATTTGTACTGATTTATGTATAATATGTATAGTACATCAATTCGGTGTATAAGCGTTTAAATTCTATTAGGAGGCTTTAGAATGAGAAAAAAGATTGGTAGAAAGATATATGATACAGAGAAGTCAAAATACATTGGCAAAAATGTAGAAGGTGAATTTGGTAACCCTTATGGATTCGAAGAAGAGATGTATAAGAAAAATGCAGGTGACTTCTTCTTGCTAGTTCAAGGTGGTGCAGAATCTCAATATTCTGAGGAAGATATTATTCCTTTAGAACTAGAAGATGCAAAAGAATGGATACTAAGAGTTTGTGGCGAAGAAACTTTAAAAGAAGTTGTTACTGAGAAAGATGAAAAAACTCTAGAGAAGAGTCCTAAGAAGGATGCATCAGATAAAAAAACAACTTCTACTAGCAAAAAAACTAAAAAGACAAGTAAAAAGTAAAATGTCTTAGTAAATTTGGATTTTTTGATTATTAACCTTCGATGAAGTGATTATTGTTTTAACTTACAAAAGTGAAACTTGTTACTTTTTCGGAGGTTTTTTCTTACTCAAGATTAAGCCCTTTGTGGTAATGTATCTATTAGAAATACTTTAAGGTGGTATCTGATGAAAATGAAAAAATTATATGTAAGTGACCTTGATGGTACTCTTTTGAATACTTCTGGTGTAGTATCTGAATTTTCTAGAAATACAATAAATGATTTAATAGCTAAAGGTTTAAATTTCTCAATTGCTACTGCTAGAACAGCTGCCACAGCAAATGGAATTCTTGCTGGATTAGATATTAAAGAACCAGTAATTTTAATGAATGGTATGGCCATCTATGATCTTAAGAATAAGCGTTATATTAAACAACATAACTTTACTTGTGCACAGAGAGATGCAATTTTAGATATTATTGAAACTAAAAAGGTACCAGCTTTTGTATATACAATTCAAAATGAAGAATTAATTTGTTATACATATGAAGATGAAAAACTAACACCTGAGATGAAATATTTTAAGGATGAACGAGTTGTCAAATTCAATAAACGTTTTGAAGTAATAGAGAATTACAATTATTTAAAAAAGTTCGAAGTAATTTATTTCACCTTGTTAGGAAAGTTTGATGACTTAAGCGATGTCAAACTCGCAATAGATGAAGTAGAAAATGTTGATACTTTGCTTTATCTGGATGTCTATACTGATGACTGGATACTTGAAGTTCATATAGCAGGAGTGGATAAAGGTACTGCAACCAAAGAGCTTAGAGAAAGTACTGGAGCCGATGAGATGTTAGTTTTTGTCGATAATACAAACGATATCCCTATGATGAACGAAGCAGACTATTCATATGCTGTGGAGAACTCAAAGGAAAATGTAAAGCTTATCGCAGATGAAATTATAGGTAACAATGACGAAGATGCTGTAGCTAAGAAGTTATTAAAACTCATTAAGTAGTACTGACTAGTTGTTTAAATGATTTTTATAAGGAAATAAATCTTAAAATATATTAATTAGAAAGAGGAACACATGGCAATTTTGGATTTAGAAAAAGCAACAGAACGTGGTTTGAGAACTTCAGGAGCTGTTTATATACTCGCTGAACCACAGCTTAGGAGTGGGAAAAAAGACGACTACATGGTAGGAAAATTTGTCAATAAAAATCAAGAAGTAGAATTTAAAATATGGAATGAGCCGATTTTTAAGACTGTTTTAGAAAATGGAACGGGTGTATATGAAGCCGAAGTTGTAGGATCTGAATTCAATAACCAAATTTATTTAACGGTACAAAATATAGAAGTTCAAAAAGATGATAAATTGAGTAAACATGATTTTCTTCCAAGTGTAGAAAAAGATAGAGTTGAAGAGATTTTTAATGATGCTAAACAACATTTAAGTAAGCTCGGTGTGAGTGATAAATGTTGGAAACTACTAGACGAGATTACAAATTCAGAAACTATTGGTAATAGATTTTGGATAGAGGGTGCGGCAACTAGTCATCACGACAACGTAATTCGTGGATTAGCCCACCATTCAAGTAAGATGTTAAGAATTTTGGCTGTTTTGATAGATAATGATGATTATCTCAAAAAACATGCTGACCTTTTGACCATGGGAACCTTTTTGCATGATATTGGAAAAGTATTTGAATACAATGATTTAGAGATGGCTGAATATTGGTATGCGAACCATAGAGCTAGAGGAATTGAGTACATAGCAGAGTTCAAAGATAAGATTATTGAAACTTATGATGAAAAATTCTATAGACAACTGCAATCTATAATTATTGGTCACCATGGAGATTATGGGGATAGACCAACAACGGTTGCATGTGCAATAGTACACTACGTTGATACTATTGAGAGTCAGGTTACTGATCTAGTTCAAAAAGAGCAAGCTTCTACTGATAAGAGAATTTTTGTTAGAGATTGGGGTTATTTAGCAGGACTAGAGTACTAGTGTTAGGGTATGCAAAACAATAAGAAAGGCTTTGCAAGATAATGCGTTTCGCACATTTAGCAGACTTACATATTGGTAAAAAATTTAATGAACTATCTTTAATTGAAGATCAAAAACATATCTTAGCTGAGATAGTTGAGATAATTTCCGCAGAAAATCTTGATGCTGTTTTAATTTCAGGAGATGTTTATGACAAAGCTCAATCACAGGCTTTTGCAGTTGATATGCTTAGTGATTTTCTTGCAGAACTATCTAAATTAAATGTGCATGTCTTAATGATTGCTGGTAATCATGATGCTCCGTCCAGATTAGCTTATGCTAAGCCTATTTTGGAAAATATGAATATTCATCTAGCAGGTAAACTTGAAGGCTTGCCTGAAGTTTTAAGGTTATGTGATGAATATGGTCCAGTGAATTTTGTGTTATTGCCTTTCTTTAGGTTGCATGAAATTAAGGTTTTGTTTCCAGAAGCAATTGATCAATTGCAATCTTATACAGACGCTACTCGTTTCATACTAGAAAATTTAAATTTGCCTGGAAATGAACGTAAGGTTATTCTTTCGCATCAGTTCTGGGCAGGTATAGATCCTGTCAAATTATCTGAATCAGAGCTTGATATAATTGGTGGATTGGATGCCATAGATGTAAAGTTGCTTGCAGATTATTCGTATGGTGCTTTAGGACACATTCATAGGCCACAAAGATTAACAAAAGACTATCTTCGTTATGCTGGCTCACCTTTAGCATATTCATTTTCTGAAATGAATCAAAGAAAATCTGTTCCAATAGTTGAATTAGGAGAGGTTGGGGAAGCAGCAAAGATTGAATTAAAATACTTAAATCCAATACGTGAAGTAAGAGAACTTAGCGGGAACTTAGATGAGCTTTTGTCAGAAGCTAGAGAGTTAGCCAATAATAATTCACCTAGATTAAACGATATTTTGAGAGTGAATTTAACTGATGCTGAGCGTCCTGTAGATCCAATGAGAAGACTGCAAAGCTTTTATCCTAATATTGTACAATTACGAGTAGAAAGAGATTATCAACTGAGTGAACTTGAATCAGAAGATTACTATGAGGACTTTTCTCAACAAGGCTTTATTGATTTGTTTAGAAATTTTTATCAATTGCAACAGGGAATAGATTTAAGTGAAAAAGATGCAGAAAAATTAGAGATGTTGTGGAATGAATTGCGTCTAAAGGAAGAAAAAATAGACAGGGAGGTTGACTAAATGAAACCGTTATATTTAGAAGTGTCAGCCTTCGGACCTTATGCAGGAGTTGAGAGTCTAGATTTTACCAATCTTGAAAATGAAAATATTTTCTTAATATCAGGGGATACTGGAGCCGGTAAAACTAGTATATTTGATGCTATTACTTATGCTCTATTTGCTGAGAGTAGTGGTGACAGGAGAAAAGCGGATAGTATACGTAGTGACTTTGCTAACCCAGAAACAGAGACTTATGTATTTCTACGTTTTAGTCAAAGAGGGGAAATATATGAGGTTAGGAGGAATCCTGATTACTTACGTCCAAGTAGAAGAGGCGATGGTTGGACAACACAAAAAGCTGCTGTCGAGCTTACTCTGCCGAACAAAGAGCAAATAGTAAAAATTTCAGATGCAAACGCTATCATTGAAGATATATTAGGAATGAATTATCTTGAGTTTAGACAAACATCTTTAATTGCCCAGGGTGAGTTTACTGAGGTTTTAAAAGCTAATAGTAGAGAGCGAGCAAATATTTTTAGGAAATTATTTCAAACTGATATGTATAGTAATTTCCAAGCTTTTTTACAAAATAAGAAACGTGAGTCTGATAATAAATTACAACTTTTACAGGTGAGAAAAACTGATATTTTATCAAGTTTAGAAACAATTTTTACTGATTTTACTGATAAATATAACGCTAAAAATTTAGCTGAGGATTTGGACTGTTTAAATTCTATCACAGGACTTAGTGAGGAGAACTTTAAATATCAACTTATTTTTACTCAAGATTGGATGAGTGAGGATATCCAAATAAACCCTGAGTTTGAAAAAGAGATGTTGGAATACCTAGAAAGTACTAGTCAAAAGATAATGAGTTCTTTGCAGGGTTTTGCTGAAGTTCTCAATGAAATAAAGACAAAGAATAATAAAGTTAATGAAAGCTACTACAATGCTATAAGTTTATCTAAGTTATTTACTGAATTGGAGAAAAAGCAAGCCAGAAAGTTAGAATTAGAGAAAAACTATAATTTAATACAGGATAAAAAGAATGAGCTTGTTACAGCAGAAAATGCGGAGAAAGTTAAACCTTATGCTGACGCATATAAACATGAAGTATTACTACATCAACAATTAGAGAAAACACTGGAGATTAAGCAAGCTAAGTTAAGTCTTATTCAAGAAAAACGTCAGAAGTTAGAGCTAGATCTATCCAATTTCAAAGAAAAATGGAGCCATATTGAAGAACAAGAGCAAGAATTAAGGAGTTGGAAACAACTACTTCCTGAGGTAATTCAATATGAAAAGATGAAAACCCAAGAACTCGAACTCAACGATAAAACTCAAAAATTATATTTGCAAGAACTTGAAATATCTAAGAAGCTCGATGCTCAGAATAATAAATTGCTTAGTTTAGAGCAGGAGTTAAGTAAATATAACGATTTAGAAATTAGAACATCCTCTCATAAGAATGATATAGACAATTTCAAAAAAAATAGAGAAGAGTTTAATAAAGCTAAAGCGCATTTTGCGGATCTCAATGATCTGTTGAAAGAGAGATCGGAGTTAGAAGAAAGATTTAATATAGCGTCAGAGAATAAAAAGAAAAGTTTACTTAATTTAGCAGAAGTAGAAAGAAAATTTTTAGCAAGTCAAGCTGGTATTTTAGCAGATAGACTTGAAGTTGGTAAAGAGTGTCCTGTTTGTGGATCGTTAGAGCACCCAAATCCTGCAACAAAAGATGTTGAATCTGCGACTGAAGCTGATTGGAATTATGCTAGAGAACAAAACCAAATTGCTAACGACAAAAGTGCAGAGCTGATTAATAAACTAGTGTTGAATAAGAATAAGCTTGATTTTAACCTGCAAGAGATAAACGAGTATTTACAGAGTGCTTTTGAAAATAAAGATGTATCTTTGATCCAAGATAGTATTAATAAAATTGAAGAGCTTATGAAGAACAAAGCTAACAAATTGAATGCTCTATCGGCAGAACTAAATGAGGCTCTAAAAGCTAAGAAAGAATTAGAGAACAATAAAAATAAAGTTGAAGTTGATCTTAATCAAATAAAGGAAGATTTTGAAGGAGTTATTGAAGCAAAAACTAAACTGGAAAGGGAGAGCATATCCCTAAAAGCAATTGTTTCTCGAGATGAATCTAAATATGAGCAGTTCAATTCAGAGAAATTAGCAAAAATTATAAGTGAAAAAGATGCCGAGTTAAGTAAGGCAAAATCTGATCAAAATGAACTTCAGCTTATGCTAGAGAACGTTAATAAAGAGAATATAAAACTCTCTACAGAAGTTGAGGTTGATAATAGAAATTTAGAACAGAAAAAGAATGACTTATCTTCTAAACGAATTGATTTAGAGCAAAGATTGAAAGCGTATGGTTTTGTTGATTTAAGTGAATTTGAATTAGCAGAGCGAAATACAGAAGACTTAGAAATTATTAGAAAGATGATTTCAGAATATGAAAGTTTGTATGAACAAACTAATATACGTATTGCTGAACTTGAAAATAAAACTTCCGAATTTGAGAAACCAAATCTCGATATGGCTCAGGACAAGCTGCAGCAAGCAAGTGCGATTTATGATAAGTTCCTTTATACATATAATATCTTGCAAAAATTAAGTGATGATTTTAGAAAGAGATCACAAAATCTTAGAACCCTGAGTAAAGAACTAGTAAATGTTAGAGAAGAGCAAGCATTTTATCAAGAGTTTTCTGCTTTAAGTAATGGACAAGTTCGAGGAGGTAAAATGAAAACTACCTTCGAACAATTTGTACAAACTTACTATTTTAGAAGAATACTGAAAGCAGCTAATACTAGACTTAGTACGTTAAGCGATGGCAGGTATCTGCTGATGCATAGAGAAGAGGCTAGTCGAGGTAGTGGTCAGGATGGCTTGGAATTGGATGTTTTAGATAGCTATACAGGCAAAAGTAGAAGCGTTAATAGTTTATCTGGAGGTGAAACTTTTATGGCTTCACTTGCTTTAGCATTAGGTCTGTCTGATACTATACGAGAATTAAAGGGTGGAATAGAGATAGAGGTAATGTTTATTGATGAAGGTTTTGAATCTTTAGATGAGGAGGCTTTACAAAGAGCAACAAAACTTTTGTCTTCAATGTCGGATGAATCTACTATGATAGGAATAATTTCACACGTGAATGAACTTAAGGATGCGATTATGCAACAAGTTAGAGTCAAGAAGACAAACAAAGGAAGCAGCTTAGAAATTGTTTATTTATAGTAAAATTAATAATTAATTATTTAATTGCTTTAATTGCGTTTTAACTTTATAGTAGCTAAATAAGGTATAATTATATTTACTCTAAATTTACGTCGAGAAATAGTGAAGACACAGAGTTTATTGATTGAAAAGATTGTCTCTCTATTCTTTTTGGGTGAGCGATTATATAAAATTTTAGAAGGAGTTGTATATGCCATTTTTTTATTTTGATAGTACTTATATACTAGTTTTGATAGGTATGCTTATTTCTGCAGGTGCTTCAATTTATATGCAAAGCACCTATAATAAATATGGACAGATTAGCAATAAAGGCGGAATTTCTGGTGCAGAGTTTGCTGCAAAAATGATGCAAAAAGCCGGTATTTACGATGTGCAGATTTTAAGTACAAGAGGGAATTTATCAGATAATTATAACCCTATGAACAAAACCTTAAACTTGTCAGAAACAACGCACAGTATGACTACAATCGGTGCAATTGGTGTTGCTGGACACGAGGTAGGACATGCTATGCAAGATGCTGAGGGGTTCTGGGCTATGAAATTGAGACGATATATGGTTCCAGCTGTAAACTTTGGTTCTATGCTTAGTATGCCAATAATTTTATTGGGTATAGTTTTAAGTTATAACCAGACTTTGATAAATATAGGTATATTACTTTTCTCATTAACATTTATATTCCAAGTAGTTACTCTACCAGTTGAGTTTGGTGCTTCTAGAAAAGCTCTTGCTCATATTGAAAGTATGAATGTACTTGATAGAGATGAATTAAAAGCAACCTCAAAAGTTTTACGTGCTGCTGCGTTAACATATGTTGCAGCCGCTACTGCATCACTACTCTCCTTAATGAGGCTAATAATTCTGTTTGGTGGTAGAAACAGAAACGATTAGGATTTAAGTTTAAAAATCAACTTGTGAAATTATAGGACTTTCAATTGTAAAGATTGGAAGTCCTATTTTTATGTTTTAATAAGCACAATTTCTCAAAGTTTGTTTAATATTGTTTATTTGTTTCTCTATAAAAATAATTATTATTGAAAGGTGGGAAACGTATGAATGAAGGAAAGAAAAATATGAGGACCTTTGGCTACGTTAGAGTTTCGACTGTAGAACAGCGAACAGATAGACAATATTCTGCTTTGGAAAAGTTTGGAGTAGAAAGAGAGAATATTTTTGAGGATAAGTGGTCTGGAGCTGATTTTGATCGTCCGGCTTACAATCAACTGCTTAATGTTCTCGAGGCAGGAGATTTGTTAGTAATTAAGAGTCTAGATAGACTCGGCAGAAGCTATAAAGATATGCTTAAAGCTTGGAGGTATTTAAAAGAAGATAAAAATGTAGATATCTATATTATAGATATGCCAATCTTAGATACTAGGACAAGCAATGGATTAACAGGAGAATTAATTTCAGGAATAATACTACAGCTGCTAAGTTATGTAGCTGAAACTGAAAGAGAATTTATTCTACAAAGACAGAAGGAGGGGATTGCAGAAGCAAAGAAAAAAGGCATAAAATTTGGAAGACCAGCATATGAAATTCCAAAAGAGTTTTTCCGTTTAAAAAGAGAATATGAAGATAAAAAAATTAGTTCAAGGGAGGCAGGAGAAGCCCTAAATATCTCACATACTACTTTTATTCGTTGGGTAGAAAAGTATTAATTTTTTACTTGAATTGTAAAATATACTAGAGGTTTTGTTACTAATAAATATACAGTTTCCCGCGTGATATATTCATCTAAATTTGCTTTTTTGTATAAGTTTAGATCAAAAATATACTTAAAAATAAAAAATAAAAAAGTAACAAAACCTCTAGTTAAATTTACAGTAAAATTCCGATAAATAAAACTTATCAATATATTTGTTGAAAAGTGAAAATACGTTGACTAAATATATATAACAAATAAATTTTGACAATATCAAATGAGAAGTTGGAAATATGTTTTATTGCAGAATAAATATTAATTTATGAGTGCATATTATTCGTTTGGAACAGTTATATTTGACATTTAGGGCAATACACAGTAGTCCTTCCTGCAATTTTAATGGACTCTAATGTATTAGAACAGATTCTACAACTTTCTCCAGCTCGTCCGTAAACAAATAGTTTATTTTGAAAGTTACCCTTATGATTATCAGCGGTTCTATAATCACTAAAAGTAGTTCCTCCGGAAAGAATTGAATCTTCTAGAACTTGGATTATTTTATCATGTAAGGTAGATGATTCCTCTCTAGTTAAACTTGCGGCAGCTCTATTAGGTTTAATGGCAGCTAAAAATAGGCATTCATCAGCGTAGATATTACCAATACCCGCAACAATTTTCTGATCAAGTAAAAATGTTTTAATGGCTTTTTTAGGGCTCTTCTGAGATCTTTGATATAAATAATCTTTGCTGAAGTTTTCTGATAAAGCATCCGGCCCAGAGTTTAATAATTCTTCTAAGGTAACAGAATTGTCTATTTTACTAAAATAAATTTTACCGAAACGTCGAACGTCATTAAATAGCAACTCTCCGTCAGAAAAATTAAAAATAACATGAGTATGCTTATGATTTAAATATAAATTTTTATCTTCTTCACTTAGAAGAGGTAAATATAGCAACTTTCCAGTCATCCTTAGATGAACAATCATTAAGTAATTATTGGTAAATTGAAATAGAAGATACTTACCGTATCTGAAAACTTTTATTATTGATTCCCCTAATAAAAGATACTCAGAAACAGGATTTAATTTCTCAGCAATAATATCTTTTCTGAGAAAATCGATACTTAGTAATTTTTGACCTACTAAGTTAATATTTAAATTTCTTGTTATTGTTTCAACTTCTGGTAATTCTGGCATATACATATTCTACTTTATAAATGATAAATTTGTGTGACTTTCTTAATTAATCTCAAATAAAATAGGCACCTGAGTAACAGGTGCCCAGTCCTGACTTAAGCTAGAAATCAATAATTGAAGAGGCAATTCAAAAAATGATAGTCTAGTGCAGTTAGGAGTATATGTATTTAACATATTTTTTCAGTTTTCTATTTACAATATATTGTAGTTGCAGTTTTGAGTTAACTTATTGAGTATTTACATTGAAAGAATCTTCTTCAGGAGAATCCTTGATATCATCAATTTGTTTTATTCTAGAATCTTTATCTAAAAATTTATTGAGTTCTTGGACAAATTCTTCTAAGAACAATGCAGGGCTCATTTCTAGAGATTTGCAAATATCAATTAACTTAGTAATTGTAACCATACTATTTCCACACTCTATAGTAGATAAATAACTAGGGTTCATCTCAGCATAAAAAGAAAGTTCAGCTTGGGATTTATTGTTACGTAGCCTGTATTTGCGTACAAGTTCTCCTAAAATGACTTTTTGCATTTCTGTGAAAAAATTATTTTTCATATTCTTCTCCTTTCTGTGAACAAAAAGACAGCATCAAATTATTCACTTTTTTGAAAATTGAATTTAAATTCATTAAGTTACAGTAAAATTTTAAATTAGAATTCTAAATATCCACTACATTAATAAAAAACATTCATCCGGATAACCGTTATTTAGACCTTGTTAAACCCGATCTAAATTTGATAACTTAATAATATTACAGATAAAGGCCTAAGTCTAATGCATAAATACAATGAAATCATTAATATTTAACAATTCGACAATATGCATAAAAAACTTACACAGGAATTGTAAAAAAGATACAAGGCAATGGCTTTAACTCACATACATTGATTATATATATATTGCTTAGTTCAAAATGAAATTTTAAGCTTGATTCATCGCGATGTTAAGTCTAAAATAATATAAGTAAAAATTGGGAGGGGAAACTATGGCAGAACAAGGTAAAGTGTTTGTTTTTGACCATCCTTTAATTCAACATAAAGTTACAAGGATGAGGGACGTAAACACTCCAACAAAAGAATTCAGAGAACTAGCTAATGAAGTTTCATTGCTAATGGCATATGAAGTTACAAGAGATTTGCCTTTATCAGATGTAGAGGTAGAGACACCAGTACAAAAAGGTGTTTTCAAGGAAGTTAGCGGTAAAAAATTAGCATTAGTTCCAATACTTCGTGCAGGTTTAGGAATGGTTGATGGTATGTTAAGCATAATTCCATCAGCGAAAGTTGGACACATTGGATTATATAGAGATCCTGAAACTGTAGAGCCAGTAGAATACTATTGCAAGTTACCAGAAGATAGTGCTTCTAGAACAGTAATTTTATTGGACCCTATGCTAGCTACAGGTGGTAGCGCTGCAGCAGCAGTATCTTTCTTAAAAGAAAGAGGTATTAACGACATCAAGTTCTGTTGCATAATTGCTGCTCCAGAAGGTATTCAAGAATTGCATAGACAACATCCAGATGTAAATATTTACTGTGCAGCTGAAGATGAAGGATTGAATGAACACTTCTATATTTATCCTGGTCTAGGTGATGCAGGTGATAGATTGTTCGGTACTAAGTAATTCACCTGAAATTAGATAAAAATTTTGAGCTAGAGAAGATTTTTAACTGATAGAATTTGTCAGTCAGTTAATTATTCTAATCTAGCTTTTTTATTCTCAAAGTTATTTTATTTCTAAACTGAAATGGAATCGATCAATACTAAAGTTAATGGAATTTGAAATTTCATATTCTTGATATCTACTAATGTTTCGGCCTTCAACACGTACATTGATGTTTTTACTTAGAGATTCAAGAAAAAATGTTCCGGATCTTTGTACAATCCTAATTAATATTGCTTCCTCAGAGTTAATTGGAAGATTTAGGTCCGCTTTCTCATTAGTACCGATTAAAAACTCTGAACTAGCAATGTTCCAAGATTTTTTCCCGGTAACTTGTGTAGCTCCATCTACTAGAATTAAGTGTCCAATCCTATATTGTGATAAAGGATGTAATTTTAAACCGTTATAATCTCCCTCTGTGTCTCTATTATCTTCGTTAGCATTGATTGAACTCTTATGCTTTTTTCTTGTTTTAAAAATTGAGTAATCTACAATTTTGAATGGTGAGGCAGGCGAGAAAAGTAGAACTAATTCCAAGATTAGATTCATTATTATAAGTCCAATTATTAAACTTAAAGTTGACATACTGATATACCCAACTTGTTTATTGATGATGAAAATATTGCAAATTAATCCAATAGTAATCACTAAAAGAATTATGGGTAAATCTACTTTTTCTAATGATTTAATGATATTAGTAATATTTGTTTTTCTTTTAGCACTTTTGTTCTTATTGGATTGAGTTTCGTTTTGGCAAAGGCAATATACTTTTTCTAAGTCATTTTCTTCTATTGCTAAAAGTAATTTTTGTTGTTTTTCTTTAGAACTTTTCCTAAAATCTTTTTTTATAATTAAATTAGCAAGTGTTATCAATAGATTTTTTAGACTTTTATCTTGGCCTAGGTAGATAAAGTTTTTATCAGGAAGATATAGTAGCTTGATTGAATAATTTCTAGTAGTGTTGAGCTTTCTATAACTTGTCTTTTTATAACTTGTCTTAGCTTGTTCATGGTTTTGAACAAACATATATTTAATATCAAACATTATTTTACTCAGCTCAAGTATTGAATTATCTATAATTTTTATAACTTCACAAATGTAAGATATGCAGTAATACAGATCTTTTTTACTCGCATAAGCTAGAAACTCTTCAAAAGGAATAAAAGTACTGATATCAGAGTATAAACTCGTCTTATTTCCAGAGGTGAACTGTTCCCATTTAAGAAAGTAATCATTACGCCAGGAAGCAAGCCATTCAATAGCATAGATTTGCAAAGAATGTTTATTTTCTGGCGCATATATCAACTTATCTTGGTTTGTATCTAATGTATATAGTTTCTTTTTCATTAGCTAAACCTTCAAATTTTACGGTAATACATTGTCTAATTTAGAAATGTCAAAAATTCTGTTGAATAGTCCAGTTGCAAAATTAGTAATTTGCTCATTAAATATTAATGCTAAAGCTAAAACAATTGCTATAACAATTACCACTTCTAAAACTACAGACCCCTTTTCACTTCTAAATATACTTGAATAATATTTGTATTTACTGATCATAGTAATGTCCTCCTATTTTTTGTATCTCTAGAATATCTGAAAAATCCCAATAGAAAATAGACAAGATATCACAAAAGGTTATATTTGTAGACTTGGTAAAACAGGAGCTAAACAAATGAGAAAAATGCTTATTAGATTTAGTATTAAAGGTAACAAATAGTTATTACCTTTTAACGCTACAATTTTTTTTCTATCGTTAAAAAGTTTTTCTTTGATTTTTTCAAATTGAAGTTCTAATTGTCTAATCGAGTCGTTATTATTAACTTGATTGTGGTTTTGGATTTGGTAGAAAAAACTTTCAATTTCTCTATCATTTAAGATGTTAGTAAATTCTAGTAATGCAAGTTCTGCTGTGCTTGAATTATTAATCTTATTATTAATTGTGGCAATTTCCCTTGTTAATACTTTATTTAAGTTACCATATTTCTCACAAAATACTAATGCAGTTTCAATAGTGTATCCGACTCTTAGGGCGGATAATAGGGCTGTAATGAAGCTTTGCATATTAAGCTTAATTTCTTTTTTGTAATAGTTAATCCTATCTAATAACTTTAAGTCAGGGTAGGAAACTATAGCAACAAATAATAGAAAGATTAATATAGTAGGCAAGCTAAAAGTTATACCTAGCAACGCTATGTTTAGTGCAAGTAATAAAGCTTTGATTCTTGCAAGTATAAGCATATAAAACAAATCCTCACGTTTTAAGTTTTCTTGCCTTCCTAATAAATATGAATATTGAATAATATTATTTGCATGAAAAGGGAATGATGTCCTTTTAAGAAGGAATAATGCATTGCTATGTAATAAAGATTTTAAACTTCCAGGCTTAAGATTAGATCTTGCATTAAAAAGCTTTGCTAGTTGATTTTTTGCATCTTCATTTCTAGGTATGTAAACAAGAAAAATAGATGTTAGTCCCAAAATAAATAAGAAATAAGATAATCCAAGTATTATTTGTCCCAAAAAGCTAATGTAAGCTAAGTTTACAAAATCCATTGCAGTTAATCTTAAGAATAAAAGAATTACTAATGGCATGGAGCAAACAGTAATGTTCTCAACAAAGCTTTTCACTTGTTCTGTATTTACGTCTTTCTTGAATTTCTCATCAATTTGCAGAGACTCTAATGTAGTTTTGGTAAGGATATGAATGTTATTTCCTATTACTTGAGGAGCAGACATAAGACTTAAACTAGTATTAGCTTGAATACATGGAAAGGTTTCCTTCAATAAATTTATTATCTCGGAGATAGGTGTAGAAAGTTTAATACTTTGTTGAACTTTATTTAGATTAATGTAAAGTTTTTTATCTTTTGTTAATTTGATTAGATCTTCACAAGCGAGAAGTATAGATAAACTAAAACTTCTATTTAGAATTAGATTATTGTTGAGTGCTTGTAAAAAGAGAGTGTAATTCTTTATATTATTCTGATTTCTATAATACTTGAGCAATCTGAAAAAAATCCTGTAAAAACAAAGAGCAGTAATTACAGAAACATAGATAGAGATGCTCCTATTCGAGAAGAATAATTTGGAAATAAAGAAAAACATAATGAAACAAGGTAAGAAGACTAGAAAATTAATAACTAGTTTTTTTAGTTTTTTACCTAATAATTCATACGAGAATTTAGAAGTGCTTTTAAATCTGTTTTTTGATATAAATTTTGTTTTTGCCATCATTTACCTCTTTTAAAAATTTCATTTATTTTTAAATAACCATTAGTATCTAGCTGAAGTTCGGAGATTTCAGAAATGTATCTTTTGCCGGCTGAATTTCTTTGAATATGAATAAGAAAATCGAAAGCGGAATAAATATGTCTTAAAATGCTTTCGTATGGAAGAGAACTAGCATCCAAAATTAGATCTGCCAGTCTATAGACCATGCCCATGCAGTTATTAGCATGGATGGTACACATAGTTCCAGGGTGTCCAGTTTGTGTGGCTTTTAACATAGAATAAGCATCGGCTCCTCTTACTTCTCCAATAACAATTCTGTCCGGTCGCATTCTTAAAGACTCTTTTATTAAATCATCTAAATTTACACTGTTCTCAGGATATAAATAATCTTCATGTGTAATTAGCTTTACCCAGTTTTCTTTATCCTGCAGCTTTAGTTCTGGAGAATCTTCTATAGTGACAATTCTTTCGTTGCTTGGAATAAATTTTGATAGGGTGTTTAAAAGAGTAGTTTTACCTGAGCCTGTTCCTCCGCCAATCATAATGCTCTTCTTATTTAATATTGCTTCCTCAAGAAAATTTGCTATGTCTTGATTCAAAAAATCTTCGGCAATTAAATCTGACATCTGAGGTTTTATGCCAGTAAACTTTCGTATGGTTAGAATAGGCCCCTCTGGAGCAACTGGCCGTATGGCCGCATGAGCTCTGGAACCATCAGGCAAGCGTAAATTCGCTGTAGGCTTAGAGAAGGATAAATGGATATTATGTTTTGAGAAAAATGAAATAATAATACTTTCTAGCTCTTCTAAGCTGTTGAAGGATAAATTACTTGAGAATAACTTACCTGACTTCTCATAGAATATTTTATCCGGCCCATTAACCATAATTTCTGTGATGTTGGGATCATCTAATAAAGGCTGAAGAATATCTAAACGACGAAGCTTATTGAATATATCTTTGCGCAATTTTTCAATATCATTTATTGCTAGTCTGGATTTAACCGAGTATCTGTTAATGTTCCAAATTATTAATTCATTTAATTTTTGGTCATTAAGATTCGGTGAGTTAATAGCATCTGAATAAACTTTACTTGATATCTCTTGATAAATTTTATTGTAGTCATAGTTTTGCTTAAATATATTTTCGGAGTTTTCATTGGTTTTATTTAAGCTCTTGTGCTTGTAATTTTCTTTATTTGAAAACCTTAACATTTAATAAATACCTCAATCTTCTTATTTAGTTTTTATTTCATAGGTGGAGTTTTTGGGTAAGTTGGCAACTAATTCGGAGACGTATTTATCATCTGCCTCCTGAAAATCAGCAAGATAGATTCTAAGATTTTGACTGAAACTACTTAGAAGCAGATTAATCTTGTGTGGCATGTTAATTGAGATTAGGTACAATTCCCAATTATCTTTGTAATTAGTATCAAGCCAAGATCTAATTAATTCTATTGTTTCTCGGACAAGGCTATCGGAAGCGAAGATCCAATCGTCATGGTTTTCCGTTAATGTAAAACGCATAAGATTAGGTGACAATGGTGATATTTCAATATATTGTCCCAGCTCATTAACATCGAAATTTCTTAATGAGATTTTTAATAGCATCTTACTTATACTTAAAGACATACTTTCTTTATTCTTAGAGAATAAATTGTCAGGACCTAAATTGAGAATGAATTTATGCTTGTTTTTAGAAACGTTTGATATTTCTTTAGCGATATTTTGCAATAATATGCTGGAATTTTCTTCAATTAAGAAAGTTGATATCAGGTTAGAAACAAAATAGTTTGGGGATATTTCTAGTATTTTTGCTTCTATGACCTTAATAAACATTTTAATTGGTGAAAATCTACTTAAGCTACTTGTAGGACTATTATTATCCAATTCAGATCTAAAAGGATTCTCTGATTTAATCGAAATATAATAGTTTTCTGGCTTATAGCTTGGATATTGATCTTCTGAAAATAAATCTATAGTTTCTAGCTCATCGCTTTCTTCGATATAAAGAGGAATTGTAATAGCAATTACTTCAATAGTCTGAAAATACTCACGTAACTTGGTAGCTAAACTTTCTCCGTAACTAAGGTCTTGGTCAATAATTCTTATTTTAATTTTCATGATAACCTCCTTGTGTAAAAGCTTATGGAAAACAGGAGAGTTGAAGTGGGTAAAAATAACTACAAAATGTAAAAATATGTGAAAAATGATTCTATAAAAACATAAAAGACTAAAAGGTATTGACGAATTTTTATATAGTGCTAGAATAGCAAATAACTTATCCAGAGAGGTGGAGGGAAACGGCCCGATGAAGCCCAGCAACCAGCTTGAGAAAGTAGTGGTGCTAATTCCGCTGAGTATAGAGTAGCTCAGAAGATAAGGTAGATATTGATTTTGCGACCTTATCCATTCTGGGTAAGGTTTTTTATTTGCCAAAAAATAAATATAAAGATAGTGAAAAAGGAAAAGGAGAAATAAGTTATGTTAAAAAATTATGTTTTTACATCGGAATCAGTAACAGAAGGACATCCAGATAAGCTAGCTGATCAAATTTCTGATGCGATACTAGACGAATTCTTACGTCATGATCCAAAGGCTAGAGTAGCATGTGAAACGCTATTAACTACTGGACTCATACATATTGCTGGCGAAGTAAGTTCTACTCATAAAGTAGATTACGCTGAGGTTGCAAGAGATGTTATCAAGGAAGTGGGATATGACTCTTCTGAATTAGGTTTAGATTATAGAACTGTAGGAATTATAACAAGTGTGGATACACAGTCGCCAGACATAGCTAATAGTGTTGATAGTGCGGAGGATAATGCAGGTAGCCTAGGTGCAGGGGATCAAGGTATGATGTTTGGTTACGCAAGTAAAGAAACTCCAGAGTTTATGCCTTTGCCAATCGTATTATCACATAAATTATCTAGACAATTAAGCAATGTGAGAAAAAGTGGGAAATTGTTGTATTTAAGGCCAGACGGAAAGACCCAAGTTAGTGTTAAATATGAAGCAGGAAAAGCAAAGTATATTGACACAATAGTAATTTCAACTCAACATGACGAAGAAGTTAGTAGAGAGCAATTGAAAAAAGATATTCTTGCTTTTGTAATTGAGGCAGTTATTCCTGAAGAATTAATAACAGCAGAAACAAAAATCCATATTAATCCTAGTGGAAGATTTGTTATAGGTGGACCTCAAGCTGACGTTGGATTAACTGGTAGAAAAATTATTGTAGATACATATGGTGGTTGGGTAGCTCATGGTGGAGGTGCTTTCAGTGGTAAGGATAGTACTAAAGTAGATAGATCTGCTAGTTATATGGCACGATATATTGCAAAGAACCTAGTAGCAGCAGATGTAGCAGATGAAATTTCCATTGAAATCGCATATGCAATAGGAAGAGCTGAACCTGTATCAATTTTTATAAATACTAATGGAAGTGGAAAAGTTGAAGATGAAAGAATAATAGAAATAATAAAAGAGAATTTTGACTTAACTCCAGATGGAATAATTAACACTCTGGGTTTAAGGAATCCAATCTTTAGACAAACTTCAACTTACGGACATTTTGGTAGGACAGATATTGATTTGCCTTGGGAAAAATTAGATAAAGTTGATGATATAAAAAGGTCACTAGCACAATAAGGTAAATAACTGTAAATAAAGGAGAGTAGAGCAGTTTGAGTAGAAGCTTAGAAAGAGTTTCAGGAAGAAATAAAAAGATTGTTAGTAGAATTTATAAAGGCCTACGAAAATCGTTAAAAGAGTTTCTACCTACTGCTTGTGCTCTTTGCTTGAAAAATATAAGTGCAAATAAGTTTCCAAGAAATATTTGTGATAAGTGCCTTGGTAAAGTAAGTTTAAGAGATGTCAATTCCAATTTATTTTTTATGGAAGATCCTGCGGAAGCTAGATTTAATTTTAAAAGCATAAATGTAAGCGAACAATTTAATTCTTATTATCAAAATTATACGAATAATTTTTATGTTTTTATTTGTACATATTACGATGAGTATTTAAAAAATATGATTAGAAACTTGAAATTTCATGAAGGGCTTGAATTTGTTCCAGTTCTTGCTGATTTGATTTATTTGGTTTTAGAAAGAGCCAGAAGATGCTCATCAAGAGAGTTTAAAGAGGTTTTGAATTTTGATTACATTGTACCATTACCTTTACATAAAAAACGATTTTATGAAAGAGGATATAATCAGGTTGAATTAATTGCGAAAGAGTTAGCAAAGTTAACAGGCAAAGAAGTCATCAATTGTTTAGTCAGAATAAAAAATACAAAAAGACAATCTGAAATGAAGAGCAAAATGGAGAGATTAAAGAATGTAGAAAATGCTTTTACCTTCAATGATACAGCTGTTATAATAGGGAAGAAGATTTTACTAATTGATGATGTAGTTAGTAGTGGTAAAACTCTGTGGGAAGCAGCTAGTGTACTTGCGCAAAATGGTGCGGAGGTTTTTATATTAGCAATAACAGGTAATCAGAAAGAGAACTACATTTGACTAAAATAAATAAGGAGTAGATTTCATGAAAGAGTATAAAAAACTAGAGTTTGGAAAAACTAAGGATGGAGAGAAAGTAGATCTTATTGTTTTAGAAAATGATTTAGGTGATAAACTAGAGCTTATACCATATGGAGCTAGGATAGTAGCTTTGAAGTTTAATGAAAATGGTACTGAGAGAAATATAGTTTTAGAAAGAAATTCTGTTAAAGATTACGAAAATGGCGGAGGAAGCTTAGGTGCTACTGTTGGACCAATAGCAAATAGAATCAAAAATGCAGAATTCAGATTCCAATCCAACTTATATGTTATAGAAAAAAATGAGGGTAACAACGTTGTTCACTCCGGTGATTTAGCCTTAGACTATAGACTTTGGGATATTGATGAAGTTAGTGATCATGAAGTAGTTTTCTCAATAAGAGTTAACGAAGATAACTATCCTGGAGATTTGAGAATTAAAGTACGCTATAGTTTCTCAAATGATAGAAAATTATATATTGATTATGAAGCTACAAGCTCTGAAGATACATATGTAAACTTAACTAATCATAGTTACTTTAATATCAGTGATGCTGAAACTATTAAAGGTTTATTCTTTGAACTTAATGCAGATTTCTACACACCAATAGATGATGAACTAATTCCTACAGGTGAAATTGCTAAAGTTGAAGGAACACAATTAGACTTTAGAAAATTGAAATCTCTTAAAGATTATGTAGAGCATGGAAAAGAAATGTTCCCAGCTACTAAGGGTATTGATCATAATTTCGTTCTGAACAAAGAGGAAAGAAATGAGCTAAGCTATGCAGCTAGACTAGTTGATAAAGAAACTGGTAAACAGTTAGTCTGCTTTACAGATTGTCCAGGGATTCAAGTGTATACTGCAAACTTACTAGATGATTATGAATGTGATTCAGGTAGAAAGTTAGGTGAGTTCGCAGGTATCTGTTTGGAAACTCAGTTTTTCCCTGATTTTGTAAATAGAGCTCATTTCCCAGCACCATTACTAAAAGCAGGAGATGAGTACAAGAGCTCTACAGTATATGTTTATACTGATTGGAAGGAAGATTTCGAAGAAGAGTAGGTTCAAAAATTTGATTTGCGTGTTATAATAATAGTGCCTAGTAAATGTTACTTGTTTTGGACCTTCATGACATAATTAGGGAGTTCGGGTTAGATAGGAATAATGCCGAGCCCGCACGATGGGATGGCAGAAGACCTACGCAGGACACCCACCTTACTTAAAGTAAGGTGTCAAAAGAGTAGCATTGCTAGGTTTTATTATGCGATTTTTATTCTGGAGGTTGAAAAGTGATTATATATAATACAATGGCAAGAAAAAAGATGGAACTAGTTCCTTTAGAAGAGAACTTGTTTAGAATTTATGCATGTGGACCAACAGTCTATAATTATTTCCATTTAGGTAACGCCAGACCCCTAGTAAACTTCGATACATTGAGAAGATATTTAAAATATAAAGGCTATAAAGTTAAGTTCGTTCAAAATTTTACAGATATCGATGACAAAGTAATAAACAGAGCTAATGCAGAAAATAAAAGCATTAGAGAATTGAGTGATTTTTATATACAAGAATATTTCAAAGATGCTGATGGTTTAAATGTTCAGAGAGCAGATGTTCATCCTCGAGCAACTGATAATATTCCAGAAATGCTAGAGCTAATTGGAAAATTAGTGGAGAAAGATATAGCTTATGTTGCTAATGATGGTGTTTACTTTGCAGTTGATAAATTTCCTGCCTATTTGAAACTTTCAGGTTTTAATAAAGAAGATCTTTGGGAGAATGTTCGTAAGGAAGAAAATGTTGAATCTGGGAAAAAATCTTCTAGTGACTTTGTGCTTTGGAAATTTAATAAACCAGGTGAGCCAAGCTGGGAGTCTCCATGGGGAGATGGACGCCCAGGCTGGCATTTGGAGTGTTCTGCAATGAGTCAAAAGTATTTAGGAGAAACTTTTGATATCCATTGTGGTGGTAAAGACTTGATTTTTCCACATCATGAAAATGAGATAGCACAGAGTGAAGCTGCAAGTGGAAAAGAATTTGCTCGTTATTGGATGCATAATGGATTTATCACTGTAGATAATGAAAAAATGAGTAAATCTCAAAATAACTTTTTCCTAATTAGAGAAATTGCAAATGAGTATGGGTACATGCCAATAAGGTTGTTCTTATTAAACTCACATTATCGCTCACCTATTAATTATTCTATAGACATGATTCAGTCTTCTAAATCAGCTTATGAAAGAATTAAGAACTGCTATAAGAACCTGAAATATACTTTAGATAACTTTAAGGTAACTGAAGAGAATTCTGAGAGTTTAGAAGAATTTAATCACTTGCAAAAGCTTTATCAAGAAACAAAAGAACATTTTGAGAGGGCAATGGATGATGACCTTAACACAGCAGATGCTTTAGGTGCAATTTTCGAGCTGGTTAAAGAAATAAACATTGTTCTTGAAAATCCTAAGTCTAGTGAAGGTCTAGCGTTAATTTTCTCCTGCTTAGAAGAATTGACAAATGTAATAGGATTGAGCTTTGATGAAGAGAATGATATTCCGGAAGAGATATTAGAACTAGTTGAAAAAAGAACTCAAGCTAAAGCTGAAAAGAACTACCAATTAGCTGATGAATTAAGAGATGAAATAGTCAGTAGCGGTTATAAACTTACAGATACAGCGCAGGGAACAAAGGTAGAGGTGGATGCTTAATGGATTTTCCTGATGCTCAAAGCATAAAAGAATTACCAATCCAGGATTTAGCGTATGTTGGAGACTCTGTATATGAGTTGTATATGAGACAACGTTGTTTATTGAAGTACAAAGTAAAACCTTCTAAACTACATGGAATCGTAATTAAATACGTTAATGCTAATTACCAGGCTGAAGCAGCAAAAGCTATTACGGAATATCTTACCGAAGAAGAAAATATTATTTTGAAGCGAGGACGTAATGCTAATCCTGGAACAAAAGCTAAGAATGCAAGTATTGAGGACTATCGTTTAGCTTCGGGATTGGAAACTCTAATAGGATATGTATATTTGCATCAAAATTTTTCTAGATTAGAAGAGCTAATGGATATGATTTTTATAAAGGATGAATTAAATGAGAGAGAATAATAATAGGCAGGAATCAGGTAGAAGATCTAATCGAAGAGATTCAGACAATAATAAATATATTGCTAACAGAAATAAGAAGCATAATAGCTCCTATTCTAATCGAGAAAAAGATAGTAGAAAAAATAATTTTAAAGATATTGACATTCAAGATGAATCTAGATTGGAAGGAAGAAATTCTGTTGTTGAAGCCCTAGATAGTGGCAGAGAGTTTAACAAGGTTTGGTACTTAAAGTCTGATAATAAATCAATGGACGATAGATTAGCAAGTATAATTAATAGGCTAAAGCAAAGTCAGACTGTTCTTTATCCTGTAGATAGAAAAACATTGGATAGGATGTCGAAAACAGGCTCTCATCAAGGTATTATCGCTCAAGTGGCTGCTCATGAATACGCAGAAGTTCAAGATATTTTGGAGTTAGCTAAAGAACGTGGCGAAGATGCCTTTATTATAATTCTAGACGAAGTTCAAGATTCACAAAACCTGGGTGCTATTTTGAGGACAGCAGATGCAGCAGGAGTACATGGAATTATTATTCCTGAAAGACGTTCAGTAACTTTAGATGCAACAGCAGCTAAGACTTCAGTAGGTGCGATAGAGCATGTTAAAGTTGCTCGAGTTTCAAATATGAATCAATGCATTTCAGAACTTAAAGATCAAGGTATTTGGGTTGCAGGGCTTGATATGGATGGTGAGGATATATTCGCATCAGATAAATTAAGTGGACCGATTGCTCTTGTTGTTGGAAATGAAGGTAAAGGTATTAGACCTAAGGTAAGAAAGAGTTGTGATTTTATTTTGGAAATTCCTATGATAGGTCAAATCAATTCATTGAATGCTTCAAACGCTGCGGCTATATCTATGTATGCGGTCTATAAAAGTAGAAACTATTAAATTAGACAAAACATTATTGTTAGGCAAAACATTATTATTGACAAGGCATTTTTGAAATATTAAATGAGGTAATTGATGATATCTGGAGAAAAAGGAAATAATTCAGATTTTAATAATTTATCAAATAAAAACGATGAAGAGCTTATAGAATTAGCAAAACTGGGTGAAGATAAATATTTGGAAATATTACTGGAAAGGTATAAACCCTTGATTTTAAGTTTGGCTAATAGGTATTTTATCCGTGGGCAAGATAGAGATGATGTTATTCAAGAAGCAATGATAGCTTTGTTTAAATCAATTCAAGCCTTTGATGCTGAAAAACAAACAAGTTTCGCAGCTTTTGTGAAGACGACAACACAAAATCATATGATAGATTCAATTAGAAAATCTGAGGCTAAAAATAATAGAGTTCTGAGTGATGCAGTTTCTATAGAAAATATGAAGTTTTTTATTGAAGATGAGCAAGCTGAAGATTTCGGTATTCATGAAGAAGAGTTGCAAGACCTACTGAGCAATGAGAGCTTTAAAGCGAATTTTTCTGATTTGGAATGGCAAGTTTTAAATTTAAGATTGTTTAAATTAAGTTATAATGATATTGCCAAAGAACTTGATGTTAAAGAAAAAGTTGTAGATAATGCTTTACAAAGGATAAAGCAGAAGTTGAAAAAAATATTTGAAGATTAGGGGAAAACTAAGCCTAGAAAGTATATTAAGTTTACTATGTATACTAAATTTACTAAGTTTACTAAGTTTACTAAGTTTACGTTGGAGGATTAAATGAAAAAACTCTCAGGAGAATCTTACATAATTATAGTTATTATAGCTGTAATAGTGTTAACGGTTTCTGCTGTCGTGTTTTTTAGATATCTTGAAGATAATGCAAAAAGTGATGTTACAGTTAATTCTTTTGAAAATTTAACAAATGTAAGCACTACTGAAAGTACAAGTGAAGCTCCAACCCAAGATCCGGAACTGCAACACGCAGTAGCATCAAGTACAAATGATATTTTACAAATGCTTTCTCAGAGCATAAATAATCCTGAAAATGCTGATGACATATATAAGCAATTCACAAAGGAACAGCTTAATGGTTTGTCCTTAGAAGAATATAGAAGTTATGTTTCTATGCTGAATGAGATAGTTGGTGGTAAAGTTTTATCCTACTCAACTATGCAATATTCAGAACGTAAAACAATCAAAGACTCAATGTTGCAACATAATGAAGTTTATAAAGAGTTAATTGACTCCGCTAGTTTTCACTACTTAGAATTTAAAAAGAATAACGAAAATGGTAAAATTCCTATTTTATTGAGTCAGAAAAAAGATGGGAAAATCTCTTTACCTAAACAATGGGTTATAGGAAGCCTTGAACTGAGGAATTTTGCTGTGCTTTATTTTAGTACTATTAAGGATTCGAATTTTGAGAACTTATATAGATTGACCTACTCATACGACCTTAATGATGAAGTCAAAATCAAGAAAACTAATGAGTTATTAGATTTTTACAAAAATAAAGTTCTCACCAATATTATTAATAACAGTACTATAGTGGATATAAGGATGGATGCAATTACCTTTTCTTTAAGTGTAGATCCTAATAAAGTGGACTTGAATAGAGAAGTTACATTAAGTTCAAATTTAGAATCTGCCAATGTTGTTACGGAAAATATTGATAATGATGTGAATGGTACTGAGAATTCAGAAAATAATTTCGAAAATACAGAAAAAAATGAAAATCGCTATAACCGTCATATAGTCAGGATTGTTAGAGATAAAGATAAAATAGTCGTTAAAGATGCTGTTCCAAGTAATAGCTGGAAAGTAGACGCTATTTTACTCAAGGGAAATGAGAGTTATTTAGCAATTGGCGAGGAATATACTTTTTCGGATTTAGTAAAAAAATTTGGAGAGCCAAAAAATCAGTCCATACAAACTATAGGAAATTTTAATCAGGAGAAAACATCATACTATTCAGTAGAATTTAAAGATTTGAAAATTATCCTAGAGGGAAGTGTTAAAGAAGATTTATCTGAAGCATCAAAGTTTAAAGTTATTGGTTTTGAAACTGATTCTGAAGAGTTTAACTTGGGTGGTAAATATTTTGCTAAACAAGCAGTAAAAGATTTATTTAATGTGTATTTATATATTGATACTTTAGACTTTTCATATGTAGACGCAAATGATAATGTTGTTAAATTGCTATCTTCTGATCTCTTAAATTTAGATGGAATAAGAGTTAGAAGCAAAGAATATAGTGACATGATAGATTTGGCCAATAGTGTCACGGAAAATCCAATTGATCTAAAAGAAATTACAAAGACTAAAGAGACTAGTACGGTGGACTAAGTCTAGAGAAAATCGTTCATGAATATTTACTTTTGAGGAGTGTGTTTTAGGAACTAATGAAAACGGTATCCTTTTACGATTACAGGATAAATATTTCCAAAAACGAAAATGAACAAGACCAAAATTTTTTGAATCTTGTTCATACCTATATTAGTGGCAATGAGCTAGTAATTAAGGAAAAAGGTACATCATATATATACTCTAAGATTAGAATAGATGACGGTAAGTTGATTATTACAAATATTTGTAGTCTAGATTTCTCTTATGAAAATAAAGAACTATTCTTTAAACTTCATAAAGCTGCTCCAATTGAACATATATCTTATGAGAAGGATGAAAAAAGAAAACGTTACAAGTTTTATAATACAGTTAAGCTTGATAAACGTATTGTTAGAGGATTTCGTTCATTTAAAATTGATTTACCGATAGCAATTGGAAATTTATATTCAAATTCTTCTTTATCTGTTCTATGTGGTGAAGAAGTGGGAGAAGTTCTAATTATTGATAAGACTGGTTCGAGAGACTTTATTATCAATAAAGAAATAAGTTCATATATTATTGAAGATGACAAATTAAAAGCTGATTTTATCGTCCCTCATTTAAGGCGTGATTTTGCAAATGCTGTAGAAGAAACTGATATAGAATTAACTGATGATACATTTTTCAAGAATAATAAAATTGAACTAGGCAAAGATATGCAGATACTAACTAGTGAGAGTGGTAATAAAGCTATCTTATTACAAGACCTGAACCTTGATATACGAAACTTGTTAGTTGGAAGATTAGAATACAATCATATGACTTCAAAACTTTTTGTTCAGGATTATTATTACTGTGCATTAACAATTAAGAACAGTATCATTTCATTCTATGGAAGTAATTTTTATCCAGAAGGTTTTATTGAGTCATTATTTTCAGGTGAAAGTAAAAATATAGAAATATACTCAAGAAGAATAGAATCTAAAGACCTCAGAATCATAGAGAGTTCCGATAGTATAAAGATAGTAAATGAGCAGAGTCCAAAAGACTCGTTTGCTCACATTTATGTACAAGATGAAAATGAGATTCGTATTTATATCAAGAATTGTACTTTAGAAATATCAAAAGATAGTATTGTTTTCAGTGAAAATTAAGCCTAAAATAAGCCCAGAAAAAATAAAAAGCCTGCAACCATAGATGTTACAGGCTATTGTGGTGCACCCGACAGGATTTGAACCCATGGCCTTCTGATCCGTAGTCAGACGCTCTATCCAGCTGAGCTACGAGTGCATAAAATTTAATTAGCATGAGGCATTATACGTGTAGTAAAAATACTTGTCAAGTTGATTTGCTTAAAAATAGCACTAATTTAAATAATCTTTTAGTGCATACAATGTCTTATGTTTAGATAATAAGAAATTAGCCAGCTTTCAAAATGTATTGAAAACTGGCGTTAATATTTTTAGTATATATGGTAGGTTTCTTCTAACAAAATCCAATTGTACAGGCATCCATTTCATCAGAGCTAACATCCTGATTTTTAAGATATTTATCCATCCATGAAGTGATTTGCTCTAAGCGTTCTTCTCGTGCTTGAGGTTTACCACTTCTAGATAGTTCATGATTCTCACCATGGAATAGAACTAACTTAGAATCTACATCACGATCCACTAGTGCAACATGTAGTTGGTAAGCTTGCTCGACTGGACAACGATAATCTTCATCAGAGTGGATTATGAGAGTTGGAGTTTTGGCGTTATCAATAAATTTCATAGGAGAATGGTTCCATAAAGTTTCAATAAAGTCTGCATCATCTATTGTTGTTTTATTTTGGTCAGTTGCAAAATAGTAACCAATATCAGAAGTTCCGTAAAAACTTAACCAATTATATATGGAACGTTGAGTAGCTGCAGCTTTGAACATGTCTGTTTGAGTGATAATCCAGTTAGTCATGAATCCACCGTAGCTTCCACCAGTTACTCCTAAGCGATTTTTGTCAATGGCAGGATATTTTTCTAATACAGCTTCTGTAAAATCAAGAATGTCTTGATAATCAATTTCACCATATTTACCTCTTATGTCTGAGAAGACATCACCTTTACCAGAAGAGCCATGGGGATTACAGTAAAATACTACATAACCTGCGTCAGCCCAGACTTGCATTTCGTGATTGTAAATAACACCGTAAGCAGTTTTTGGGCCACCATGTATAGCCAATATGGCAGGGTATGAGGCTTTATTCTCAGGAACAAACTCTGGGGGTGTAATTACGAAACCATCTAGAATACTGTTATCTGTACTTGATTTGAATTCTAAATGTACTGGTGATTGTACAGGGAAGTCTTCATAAAGCTCATCGTTAAAAAAAGTAATTTGCTCAAGCTCTGTACTTGAGTTTACCTTGTATATTTCAGCTAATTTCATATCGTAAAAACCAACTACATAGTTGGTTCCGTTAAGATTAGCGAAAGAGCATACAGAACCTTCTTTATTAACTAATTCGGTTTTATTTAAGTTGCCATCAAGTTCTTCAAGAATTGACTTGGTTTTATCTGTTGTAACATAATGCATATGATCAGCACGATTGGCAATGTATCTTTGTGGGCCAAAGTTAGCATCATTACCGACAGAGTTACTTAACTCAATTTCGGCATCATCTAATTTAGTAGCTTTTCTTTCTTCAAAATTCCATTCCCAGAAGTTATTGTTCTGATTAATTCCTATTTTCTTCATGTCAGAAGCAATCAAAATCAATTTTTCTTCTAGAGGGTAGATATGAGAGATGCTTAACTTGCTGTCTAAAGTTAGAAGTTTAATTCTTAGAGTAGACAAATCTAATTCCCATATACCATCAGTGAAATGGAGTTTTTTAGAAGCTTTACTACCGGTAAAGTATGCCTTGCTTTTATCTGCATTAAAGTAAATTGAATTAATATTATGAGATTTAGGGCTCAATGCTTTAACCTCAGAAGTTTTGCCGTTAAAGTACAATAACCTATTGCTTTTTTCTTCAAAGTAGCCTTTTCCGTTAAGATAGAATGGTATCCTTTCGTATATTCTTCGCCAAGATTTTGATGAAATAGCATCATAATAAGTTTTACGCTCTTCTTCACTAGCAGATAGTAAGTCTATTTCTTCCTGATCAACTTCGCTGAAAAATAAAAATTCATCAGTAGCTATTGGGTAAATTGAAGAAACATTCAGTGGTATTGTGAAAGCAGGTAAAGCTTCACCACCTTCTAAGTTTAAACGTTTATAAATCGTTTCTGGTAGATTTTTATCTTTATCTTTGCCTTTGGAGGAGTTATCGGAAAAAATCAGATTATTATCATCCTCCCAAATATATGTCCTTAAATCACTATAATCAGTCAATTGTTTAATACCATCTTCTTTAAGCTCCCATAGACTTTGCTCATATGAATTTTTATCTGAATTAACTCTAGTAACTACAAAACTAGCACGTTTTTGATTTGGACTATCGCTTAATCCACTCACGTATTTGTAAGAATGCATATGTTTTAGCCAGTTTCTATCCTTATTTAAATCTTTGTTCATAATAACCTATCTACCTTTCGTTATTAAAAATCTTACAAGCATTTTACACTGCTGAGTGTCACTAAATTACTACATTTATTACGAAAAGGTCACAATTGAGAGAAATGAATTAATCAATTTAATATTTAGCTGCTACTTTTGTGCAAAGAACTTTTAAAAGTTTAGAGATTATTAACTTTTAAGAGAGTGTATTAAAGTAGATGGGATAGCTGATTAGCTTTACAAGGGCATTCCTCTATGCTAGAATTTTGACGATAAAAAGGTGAGCAATTTGCTAGAATTACCTGATTAAATAATAATGTATAAGGTACAAATCAGTGTGTTCACCTAGGCCATATATGTTAGACTGGCATTACATTATTTTAGTTAGAATTATTAAATTCTTACTTCCTGAATAAGGGCATCAGAGGGATCTTTAGATGTAGAAAGGGAGTAAGTTTAGGAGGATATAATGGATAGAGATTTTAAACAAGAAGAAAAGAATAATGGTGTTTTGCGTTTAAGCTTTACAGCAGAAGAATTTTCTAAGGCATTGGATGAAGCTTTTAAACGTAATGCTGGAAGTTTTGAAATTCAAGGTTTCAGAAAAGGTAAAGCACCAAAACAAATTGTTTTGGCTCACTATGGTGAAGGTATTTTGTATGACGATGCTATTAGCTACTTAGTAAACCCTGCATACATTGAAGCAATAGAAGAATTGGATATTAACCCAGTATCACAACCAGAATTAAATGTTGAGAAAATTGGTTCAAAAGAAGGTTTAGAAGTAGTTCTAAGCTTTGATACAGAACCAGAGGCAAAATTAGGTGAATATAAAGGCGTAAAGGCTGTTAGACCAAAAGACACTGTTGACGAAGAAGATATAGAAAATGAAATCAAGAGAGTACAAGAGAGAAATGCTCGTTTAGTGCCTGTTGAAGATGAAGCTGCTAAAGAAGGTGATACTGTAAATATTGATTTTGAAGGTTTCAAAGATGGTGTAGCTTTCGACGGTGGTAAAGGTGAAGGACACGATCTAGAATTAGGATCAAATAGCTTTATCCCAGGATTTGAAGATCAACTAGTTGGTGCAAAGGCTGGAGACGATGTAAAAGTAAACGTTACATTCCCAGAAGAATACCATGCTGAAGATTTAGCCGGAGCAGATGCTGTATTTGAAGTAAAAGTTAATAGTATTAAACGTAAAGAACTACCTGAATTGGATGATGACTTTGCAATGGATATAAGTGAATTCGACACTTTTGCAGAATACAAGGATTCAGTTGGTAAAGAATTGACAGAGCAAATTAAAGAATATTCTGATAGAGAATTTGAGAATAATGTTCTTAAGAAAGTTGCTGAAAACATTGAAGTAGAGATTCCTCAATCAATGTTAGAGCATGAAGTAGATCACATCTTAGAATATCAAGAGAGACAACTACAACAACAAGGTCTTTCTTTAGAGCTATACTTGCAATTTATGGGCCAAGATATTGAAGAATTCAAGAAGAGCATTTATCCAGTAGCTGAAGACCAAATTAAAACTCGTTTAGCTTTGAAAGCAGTTATTAAAGAAGAAAATCTAGAAGTTGAAGAAGCTGATTTAGAAGCTGAATTAGAAGCTTTAGCTGAGAGCACTAAACTAACTGTAGAACAAGTTAAAGAACGTATTGACATGAACCCAAGTACTCAAAAAGCTTTCGAAAGAGATGCATTAACTAACAAGGCTGTTAAATTCTTAGTAGAAAATGCAGAAGCAATTAGCCCTGAAGAAGCAGCAGAACTTTTAGATGTAAAGGTGGATGCGGAAGCAGAAGAAGCTGAAGATGCAGAATAATTAGTTATTATGTATTAAATTTTCACTGGAAATTTGATGTCAAATATACAATCTTGTAAAGATGTATTTAAAATGAAGGTATAATGAAGGTATTTTGATAAGTATCAAGATACCTTCTTTAATATTTTATGAATAAGTAACTATTTCACTTGAATGTCTCAGAAAAGCATATATAATATAATTTGACTTTATTTGACATACGATAAATATAAACATATACATAAAGAAAAGGAGAACAATATGGATAAGAACAAACAAGATTTATTAAATGTCCTTGTGCCAACAGTTATTGAACAAACAAACAGAGGTGAAAGATCATTTGATATTTTCTCTAGATTATTAAAGGAAAGAATTATTATTTTAAGTGATCAAGTTGACTCAGCTACAGCAAGTGTTGTTACTGCACAGCTGCTATTCTTAGAAGCTGAAGATCCTGAGAAAGATATTCAATTATATATCAACAGCCCAGGTGGAGAAGTTTCAAGCGGTTTAATGATTTACGATACTATGCAGTATATTAAGCCAGATGTTCAAACCATCGTTATGGGTATGGCTGCAAGTATGGGTTCCATTTTATTAATGGGTGGTACAAAAGGTAAGAGATTTGCTCTTCCAAATGCAGAAGTCATGCTTCATCAGCCATCAGGTGGTGCAGAAGGTATGGCAAGTGATATATTAATTTCTGCAAAGCATATTGAATTGACTAGAGAAAAATTAAATAATATTGTAGTAGAACGTACTGGCCAAAAATTAGACAAAGTAGCTATCGATATGGAAAGAGACTTTTGGCTAACTGCGGAAGAAGCTAAAGAGTACGGTATTATCGATGAGATAATGACAACTAGAGAATAAATTTTGTAATTGCAAAAAATTCTAAATTAGTAAAAAATAGAAGGGAAAAGGCTAGTAAAAACTATTCTAGCCTTTTTCTTTACTAAAGCTTTAATTTAAAACAAAGGAAATTATATGAACGAAAAAATGGCAACTTGCTCTTTTTGTGGAAGAGGAAATGATGAAGTCCAGCAAATGATAGTCGGATTAGACGATACATATATTTGTACTGATTGTATAGAATTATGCTATCAAGTCGTAAATGATTCTTTCAAAGAGAAAGAATACATGGATAGAGCTAGCAACGAATTTGAAAAAAATCGACTAGGCACTCCAGCTAAGTTAAAAAAACAATTAGATGAATATGTAATTGGTCAAGATAGAGCTAAAAAAGCTTTAGCCGTTGCTGTATATAACCATTATAAAAGAGTTTTTGGTGGTTATGATGCTAGAAATGATGAAGATGTTGAGCTCTCAAAAAGTAATATCATGTTGATAGGACCAACAGGTTCCGGTAAGACACTCTTAGCCCAAACTATGGCTAGAATCTTGGATGTACCTTTTGCTGTTGCAGATGCTACAGTGCTTACAGAAGCAGGTTATGTCGGTGAAGATGTTGAGAATATAGTATTAAAACTAGTTCAGAATGCAGATTACGATATAGCAGCTGCAGAAAAAGGTATTATCTACGTTGATGAAATAGATAAAATTACGAGAAAATCTGAAAATCCAAGTATTACAAGAGATGTATCAGGTGAAGGTGTTCAGCAGGCTCTATTGAAAATTGTTGAAGGAACCGTTGCAAATGTACCACCTCAAGGTGGCAGGAAACATCCAGGTCAAGAATATATTAAAGTTGATACAACAAATATTCTTTTCATTTTTGGTGGAAGTTTCGATGGTTTAGAAAAGATAATTCAAAGTAGAGTTGATGCTAAGTCAATAGGTTTTGGTGCTAGAATAGATGACTCAGATGCACAAGATGATGAGATTATTAGTAAAGTAGGCCCAGAGGATTTACACAAGTTCGGCTTAATACCAGAACTAATAGGGCGTATTCCTATGATAGTTAGTTTAAACTCACTTAAAGAAGAAGATTTGGTTAGAATTCTGACAGAACCTAGAAATGCATTAATAAAACAATACATAAAAATATTTGAGTTTGATGATATTGATATAGAGTTTACAGAGGAAGCAGTAAGAAGGACAGCGAAAGAAGCTTTGGCAAGAAAGACAGGTGCACGAGGATTAAGAGCAGTGCTTGAAGAAGCTATGCTGGACTTAATGTATGATATTCCTTCAAGAGAAGATGTGGAAAAAGTAGTTATCTCCGAGGGAGTTATTGAAGAGAAGGTCTATCCAAAAATAATTCTTAAGAATGGTGAAATAATTCCAGAAAAAGAAAGACAAGAAGACTAATAGCACAGAAAATAAATATATAGGTTTTATTTTTAGTAAAAAATGCACCTAGTTAACTAGGTGCATTAATATACTCGAGTAAATACCTAAATTCCTAGAGATGAAATTTCTGTATTTTGCAAGAGTTCATAAAGCCCAGCCACTTCAGTCGCATTAAGGCCAATCCCTCTACTCATCTTATTATGATCTGGATCCCAATCTCTAATGTCCAGTTTTGCAGGTCTGTCATTCCAAGAAACGACATTTACTTCTTTGGTCCAACCATTTGTACTAGTGCTTAGTACACCAAGCGATTCAATAATGTTAAAACTAACTCTATCATTATTGCTATTCTCTGTAGTTTTCATATAAAACTCTCCTTCTTTTGTTTTAACTTAATTGTAGAAGCTTAGATTTAATATGAATTAGACAAATTGAGATAAATTATCACAAAAGTTACAATATAGAAGTAGTTGAAATTAAAAAAATTTGATCGGATTTTAAAGGTTGATGTTTAAAGAAAGGCAAATATGATTTTAGATTCAGATTTAAATAATAGACGAGAAGATAATATTAATTATTTTAATGAATTACCATTAATTTTGACTAGCATGGAGTTGTTTTTTCCAGAGGGAAACTCATTTAAGAGCCCAAGCCATCATGACTCCTACGAGTTGACATATGTTAGTTCAGGTGAGGTTAATTACTATATTGCTGGTAAGAAATTAAATCTAAAAGCCGGTAGCACTATAGTTGTTTGGCCTGGTGTTGATCATACATATGAAGTTCTGGGAGAATGTGAGGTTATTTGTGTGTATTTCTCAATGAACTCAGATGATATCTTTAATCAGAATAATCTTGATAGCAAATATAAGAGAAATAGAAAAGTATCAGACGTTAATGAAAAAGAAAATAAAGATCAAAGCAAATTAGGTTTGCAAAATGAATATCTTGATACTGAACTAGAAGATTATAAGTTACCAGAGTATGAGATTCAGCAATTAGTTTTGAAGGGGCAAAGTAAATATCAAATTGCAAATATTGTTGAGAATATAATTATAGAAAACAAACTTCAGATGTTTGGAAAATCACCTATGCTCCAAGCTTTGGCCTTGCAGCTTACAGTACAGTTAAATAGAGCTTTGCAAGATCAGCTAGAACAGGAGAGAAGAATTAAAGAAGGCAGTGTTGATGAGCTCTTAGATATTATTGAAGACTTTATCAATGAAAATTACACCTTGAATATAAGTGTAGGAGATATGGCTGAACATGTTTTTTTGAGTGAAGGATATTTTACTAGAGCCTTTAAGGAAAGGCTAGGGACAAGCCCAATGAACTACTTGATTAAGTTTAGGGTGGAGAAGAGTAAAGAGCTTTTGCAAAAAACTGATCTCAAAATTAATAACATTTCCAGAGAAGTCGGATTCACATCAACCCAGAGATTTAATTCTGCATTTAAGAAAATACTTGGTATAACACCATCAGAATACAGAAAATCATTTGTAAGTGAGAAGCAGAATTTGGATTAGTATTTAATTACTAAGCTAAACATTGAGCATCTTAAGGACTTGGGAACAAAACATGCTTTTATGATATAATACTGCATGCTATAAATAGACGGAGGCTTTTTAACTAGTGATTCAAAGAGAAGATTTGGAGATGTGCAAGAAAGATATTGAAGCTTGCATAGGTAAGAAAGTAAGATTGAAAACCAATGGTGGTAGAAAAAGAACAATTATCAGAGAAGGAATTGTAGAGGATTGCTATCCAAAGGTTTTCACTGTTAGATGTATCAGAAAGAGTCAAGATGACCCGGAGTTAGTTACTTATAGTTATATTGATATTTTAACTGATACTGTAGAGATTGCTGTAGAACCTGAAGCGGCAGAGATAATTCAAGAAAATTATGCTAAATTAGAAGAAGCAATCAAAAAAGAAAATGAAGCAATAATAGCTGCTAAAAAAGCAGAGGCTGAAGAAGCAAAAGATTCAGAAGTTTTAGAAGATTAATCCTATTTTTAATTGACAGAACAAGGCTTTTGAATTTATAATCAGTTGCATTGTAAAAAGAAGGAGAGATAATTATGCCAAAACGAACATTTCAACCAAAAAAACGTCAACGTGCAAAAGAACACGGATTCCGTAAAAGAATGGCTACTAATAACGGTAGAAAAGTATTAAAGAGTAGACGTGCTAAAGGTAGAAAATCTTTATCTGCCTAATTAAATTGTTGGGGAATTAATTTGGAAAAATTAAAGAAAAATTATGAGTTTTCCAAAGTATTTAAATCAGGTAAACGCCAGTTTGGTAGAGAGCTTTCAATTTATTTTGTGAAAAATAAATTAGCCTACAATAGATTGGGTTTTACCACCGTTAAGAAGTATGGCAATGCTGTACAAAGAAATAGGGAACGACGTTTGCTAAGAGAAGCATATAGGAACCTAGAACCCCAATTGAAACATGGATACGATATCGTAATCATGGGCAGAAATAGTGAAAAAATTAGTGATTATCATAGCGTTAGAGCTGATATGCTAAAGCTTTTTACTAGAGCAAAACTGCTAGAAGAAACTACGGAGATTTGCAGTGAGTAAGTTATTGATTAAATGCATTCACTTTTACCAGAAATCAATATCACCTAGCTTGGGTGCAAACAAATGCGGCTTTTCACCAACTTGCTCACAATATGCAATCGAATCTTTAGAAGAACATGGAGCTTTAAAGGGGACAATGTTTGCATTATGGAGAATTTTGCGTTGCAACCCTTTTAATAAAAATACAGGTTACGATCCAGTTATTTCTGGAAAAAAGAAAGAAAGTTAAAATAGTATGAATTTACCATTAATGTCTTTATCAATATTAGACCCACTTTATTCATTATTTGGTTGGGTAATGCGACTAATATATTCAGTATTCGGTAATTATGGTCTAGCTGTAATTATTTTTACCATCTTAATAAGATTGATAATATTACCTTTTAACGTAAAACAACACAAATCAAGTATTCAACAAAAAGCACTGCAACCTGAACTTGCAGATTTGCAAAGATATTACGGTTCAGATAGAGAAGGTTATGCTCAAGCTCAAATGGAACTTTACAAAAAACATGGAGTTTCATTGACAGGAGGATGTCTACCATCTCTATTTTCTTTATTCTTGATGTGGCCTATTTATAGGATTATTTCTGGTCCGCTATATTTTATTATGCAAGTATCAGTGGAAAGTTTAAGCAAGATTGCAGAAATATTAGTTAATGCTGGAATAGTTTCAGAAACAATTGTAAAACAAAATCTAATGCATAATAATATTTTCATTATAGAAGCTTTGAATGATAACCCTAATATTTTGGCAGAAGTAGTTAACAAAGGACTATTATCAGTAGACCAATTAATAGATATGGACTTCCTAGGTATGAACCTTGGTTTAACTCCAACTATTAATTTTGGACTTTTATTTGGTGAACAGTCATCTACATACTTGCCATTAATGATTTTACCGATTATAGCTTTTGCAACTAGTGTTCTTGTAATGTGGTACACTCAAAAAGTTAATACAGTAGGTTTAAGTAAAGAAGAGAAAAAAGCTCAGCAAGAGAAACGTAAGAAAAACCCTGCTTTGCAAGCTAATAATAATACAGATGCAGCTGCAAGTAGTGCTAAGACTATGATGTACATGATGCCATTCTTGACATTGATTTTTACCTTTAGCATGCCAGCAGCTATGTCAATCTATTGGGTAGCAGGTAACGCTTTAGCAATATTCCAAACATGGTTATTTGACAAGATTTATACACAACCAATGGCAGCAAGACAAGCTGAAGCAGATAAAGAATTTGAAGAAAAAATTACCGCAAGAGCAATGAAAGAAAAAGCTGAAATTGAGGCTCTTGAGGCTAAAAATCAAAAGAAAAAACGTACAAGAAGATCATAAAAGATCATAAATTTGGAGGACACAATGAAGTCAATTACAGTTGAGGGAAAAACAGTTAATGAAGCGATCCAATCAGCATTGTTACAATTAGGAGTAACAGAAAACGAAGTAGATATTGAAGTGCTTCAAGAAGAAAATGCAGGATTCTTTGGTATAGGTAGCAAAGATGCTAAAGTTAAAGTAAGTCTTTTAGAAAGTGCAGAAACTATTGAAGCTGAAGAGTTAAGTTATGAAGATTTAGATCTAGAAGTTGAAGATGTTGAAGTTGAGGAAGACGACGAAGATGTTGAGTTTTCTGAATCTGAAGAAGATGAGCGTAGTTTCGAAGAGAGAATTGATTTAGCAGCAAAAGCGATTGAAGATTTCTTAAACGAAGTTCTAGATAACTTCGATTTGGATGGTGATAACAAAGTTACTGTTGAAGTCCAAGAAAATAAAATTTCAGCTGAAATTACAGGCGATGATTGCGGTATTTTAATTGGTAGAAAAGGTGTTACTTTAAGAGCAATTCAATATATAGCATCACTAGTTGCTAATAAAACTGCAAAAACAAAAGTTAGATTTGTTTTAGATATTGGAAGATATAAGGCTAGACATAAAGAAAATGTTGCTGAATTAGCAAAGAGAACTGCAGAAAGAGCAATAAGCACAGGCCAAGCTTTCGAGCTAACTCCAATGTCAGCAGCAGATAGAAGAGTTGTCCATTCAGCTTTGAATGACTTCCCAGGAATTATCACATACAGTGAAGGTGAAGAACCAAGACGCTATGTAGTAATCGATCTAGAGTATGTTGATGAAGATAATTCAGAATTTGATGAAGCAGAGGAAGTCATTAACGACTAATTGCAGAATTAATTGCAACAAGTAATATAATATTTGATATAAGTATTAAAAAATATCAGGCTTCTTGCTACGGCAAGAAGCTTTCTTTTTGCATATAATAAGCACGATAAAAAAGGGGAGCAGTTGAATAGAAAATATGTTGGATGAAATTATAGCAGCCTTTGCGACACCTGTTGGAAGTTCAGGATTGCAGGTTTTACGTGTTGCAGGACCGGGATCAGCAGAGTTAGTTGACAAGATTTTTAACTTTGGTCCTTTGCCTGACTTTAATAAGAAAAGAGCAATAAGAAGTGAAAGAAGAATTGCTAAATTAAAGGGGTATCAAGCTGCTTTTGGATATTTACATGATATTAATGATATAAATAAACCTTTAGACCAAGTAGTAATCACCAAATTTGTTAAGGGTAAATCTTATACAGGAGAAGAACAAGTAGAAATTTCACTTCATGGTGGTGCTGCTTTAAGAAAAGAGACATTAGACCTAGTTTTAAGAGCAGGAGCAAGATTGGCGGAAGCTGGTGAATTTACTAAGTGGGCATTTATCAATGGAAAAATGGATTTAAGCCAAGCAGAAGCTGTTATGGGAATTATCGAAGCAGATACTTATAGACAACATCAAGCAGCTCTTAGACATTTGCAAGGTGAAACCGCAGAGAAACTACAAGGGGTGAAAGAACGAGTGTATGAACTATTATCTGCTTTAGAAGTAGATATTGAATACCCTGAGTATGAAGATTTCGCATTACAGGAAGAGTTAATTAATTCAAATATTGATTTTGTACTGGAAACTTTAGACAAAGTTGTTAAGAGTAATAAAAAAGGTGAGGTTTTGCGAGAAGGTTTACAATTAGTATTAGTTGGTGAACCAAATGTAGGAAAATCTTCCATTTTGAATGCACTTTCTGGAGAAGATAGGGCTATAGTTACTGATATAGCAGGTACAACTAGAGATAGTATAGAGTTGAAAATTGATTTAGGTGGTATACCATTAACTTTATATGATACAGCTGGAATAAGAGAAACTGAAGATCCAATAGAGAGATTAGGAGTGGAGAGATCTAAGGAGTTATTAAACAAAGCAGATCTTTTATTTTTAGTTTTAACTCCAAAAATAAAATCAGAACTAGAAGAAGAAATTGATAAGTTTTTAAGGCTTTCAGCAGGAGATAGAGATTATTATATTGTTCTTAATAAATTAGATATATCTGGTGATCATTACTCTAATCTAGATAGTTGGGAATATCTTAAAAAATTAAAAGAAGAGGATAAGCATTTTAAAGGCTATCTAAGTGTCAGTGCAAGTACTGGGGAAGCTATTGAGGATTTAAAAGATTTGGTAATTAATTATTATGAAAATCTATCTGGTAGTGGTGCAAATGATCTAGTATTGACATCCAAGAGACAGCAACATTTAATTGAATCTGCTTTTGAAGTATTTAAGACAATTGACCAAGACCGTTCAATTTTGCCAAATGATATTTTAGCGGCGGCATTACGACAAGGTTTAGAATTGTTAAGTGAAATAACTGGTGAAAATGTATCAGAAAATATGTTGGATGATATTTTCTCAAGATTTTGTATAGGTAAATAAAATTTGTATATAAATAGAAATTGTATAAGGATATAAAATTTATATTTTAAATGGAATTTAATTTGAAATTAGAAAGTTAAATATATGAGAAGTTTTGAAGAAGTCATAAAAGATGAAAAATACTACTTAGCAGGAGAATATGATCTTGCTGTTGTTGGTGCTGGACACGCCGGTTGTGAAGCCGCTTTAGCAGCTGCAAGAATGGGGCTGAAAGTGGTGCTATTTAGTATGTCACTAGAGACAATTGCTAACTTGCCTTGTAACCCTAATATTGGAGGATCTGCAAAAGGCCAAATTGTTAGAGAAATCTCTGCTTTGGGTGGAGAAATGGCGAGAGTAGCAGATAAAGCTGGTATTCAATTTAGAATGTTGAACTCCTCGAAAGGCCCAGCAGTTAGAGCACCGAGAGCTCAAGTGGATCGTAGTCTCTATATGGATGAGATGAAACATACTCTTGAGAAAGAGGAAAATCTTCACTTAAGACAAGCAGAGATTGTTGAGCTATTATCCAAGAAAAATGCAGATGGTAAATACGAAATTGAAGCTTGTGTAAGTATGACCAATGCTATTTACAAAGCTAAGACTTTTATCTTAACTACTGGTACTTATCTTGATGCGAGAATTATTATTGGAGAAACAAATTATTCTAGTGGACCGGATAACCAAAGACCTGCCATGGACATTATTCAGTCCTTAAGAGAACTCGAATTACCTCTGCAAAGATTTAAGACTGGAACACCTGTTAGAGTTAATAAGAATTCTATTGATTTTTCTAAGATGGAGATTCAAGAAGGTGAAGAAGAACCATGGACATTTTCATTTTTGTATGGTGAAGATAGACCTAAGGAAGCTAGAAGGGATCAAGAAGCTTGCTATATAACCTGGACTAGTACAGGTACACAAAGCATCATTGAGAATAATCTTTATAGATCACCACTTTATGGAGGAGAATTCCATGGAGTAGGTGCAAGATACTGCCCAAGTATTGAAGATAAAATTGTGCGTTTTCCTGATAAAGAAAGACATCAAGTCTTTGTTGAGCCAATGGGAGTTAATACTGAAGAAATGTATATCCAAGGACTATCAAGTAGTTTGCCAGAAGAAGTTCAGTTGAAGTTTTTGAAGAGTGTTCCTGGACTAGAAAATGCAGTAGTTCAAAGAACAGGTTATGCAATTGAATATGAATGCATTAACCCATACTGCCTAGGAGCAGACCTCAATGTAAAAACAGTAGAGAACTTATATACAGCAGGACAAATTAATGGTACTTCAGGCTATGAAGAGGCTGCAGGTCAAGGTTTTATTGCTGGTGTAAATGCAGCGAGAAAAGTTTTGGGCAAGGATAAATTTGTACTAGATAGATCAGAAGCTTATATAGGTGTTCTAATTGATGACTTAGTGACTGAAGGTACCAAAGAACCTTACAGAATGCTTTCATCTAGAGCAGAATATAGATTAATTTTACGCCAAGATAATGCGGATTTAAGATTGACTGATTTGGGTTACGAACTCGGTCTAGTTAGTGAAAAACAATATGAAGGTTTCAAACAAAGAAGATTAGATTTAGAGAATGAAATTGCGAGAATTGAAGCTGTTAGAGTAACTCCGTCCGAAAAAGTTAATAAGTTCTTAGAGGAAAAAGGTACTAGTGCTCTGAATACAGGCGCAAGTTTGGCAGATCTATTGAGAAGACCTCAGATTAAGTACTTAGATTTGGCTGAGATTGACTCTGACATTAATACAGAAGATCAAGTTTTAATCGACAGTGTAGAAAATGCAATTAAATATGCAGGTTATATAGAAATTGAGCAGAGAAGAATTGATAAATTTAAGAAGCGTGAGCAAAAAGTTTTACCTGACGATATAGATTATAAATCAATAACAGGTTTACGTAATGAAGCTAAAGAAAAATTGGATAAGATGAGACCTGAGTCTATTGGTCAGGCAAGCAGGATTTCAGGAGTGTCTCCAGCCGATATTGGAGTATTGATGGTTTATCTTGAAGCAAAAGAAAAACAAGAGAAATATAATGCGAAAAAAGGGTAGTTATGACTAGTGAAGAAATGGTGAAGCAGGATCAAATGAAAGTAAATGAAGAGATTAATAAAGTTGTTGGATCTGGTGCTTATGAATCTAAAGTAGATATGCCGGAAGAATTTACGCCAGAGGTAGAGGCTGAACTAAAAGTCTTAGAAGAGCTTTTGCAAAATGATGGAAGGTTTTCTGACCTTCAAGAGAAAAGTATTTTGATTTACTCAGAAATGGTTCTGCGAAAAAACCGTTACTTGAATTTAACTAGTATTACTGATGCGGAGGGTTTCTATAGCAAACATATTATTGATAGCTTAGCTTTGCTTGAGTTTGTTGATGAGATTATTAGTGAAAATAATCAAACTAAAATAACTTTTCTAGATGTAGGAAGTGGTGCAGGATTCCCAGGAATTCCAATAAAAATTATGAGACCAGAGATTGAGATGGTCCTGTTAGATTCTTTGAATAAGAGGGTGAAGTTTTTGGAATCAGTTGCACAAGAATTAAAATTAGATGATATCAATTTTCTACATGGAAGAGCAGAAGACTTTGCCCACCTCCCAGAGTATAGAGAAGGATTTGATATAGTAACTGCTAGAGCAGTTGCTAAACTACCTACACTTTTAGAATTAACATTGCCTTATGTGAAAAAGTCAGCTGTATTTTTGGCTATGAAGACTAGTGAAGAAGAATTAAAGACAGCAAAGAAGGCTCTAAATATTCTAGGAGCAAGAGTTGAATCTGAGAAGAATTTGATTTTACCTTTTGAAGCAGGTGAGAGAACTATAATAAAAATACGTAAAGATAAGTCTACACCAAAGAAATATCCAAGGCAGGCAGGAACTCCAAGCAAAGACCCTTTGATCTAAAGATTATGGTATAATTTAAGGAGTTAAAAATTGGAGGAAACTCATGGCGAAAAACGATAATGTCAGCACTTTCAAGACAGAAGGAATAAGTGCAGATGAACTATTCGAAACTAATGTAAACAATGTAATTCCTGTAAACTTGGAAGGCGAAATGAAACAAGCTTTCATTGACTACGCAATGTCAGTTATTACTGATAGAGCCTTACCTGATGTTAGAGATGGACTTAAACCTGTTCACCGTAGAATTTTATATTCAATGCAGACTCAAAGTCTGACTCCAGATAAACCTTATAGAAAATCTGCTACTGTTGTTGGTGAAGTTTTAGGACATTATCACCCTCATGGTGATTCATCTGTTTATGATGCAATGGTTCGTTTAGCCCAAGATTTCTCAATGCGCCATACATTGGTTGATGGACATGGTAACTTTGGTTCAAGAGATGGTGATCCTGCTGCTGCATATCGTTATACTGAAGCTAGATTGACAAAACTTGGCGTTGCCATGATGGAAAGTATCAACAAAGATACCGTTGACTTCAAGCCTAACTTCGATGGGCATGATATGGAACCGGTTGTTTTGCCGGCCAATTTCCCAAATCTTTTAGTCAATGGATCAACTGGTATTGCGGTAGGTATGGCTACTAACATTCCAGCTCATAACTTAGGTGAAACTATTAATGCAGCAATTTGTTTGATGAAAAATCCAGAAGCTTCAGTTAGTGAACTTATGGAACACATCAAAGGACCAGATTTCCCGACAGGTGGAACTATTCTTGGTACCGAAGGTATTAAAGAAACATACGAAACTGGTAAAGGTAGAATTGTTGTAAGAGCCGAAGCTGAGATTCATGCAAAAGATAATGGTAGACAAGAAATTATTGTAAAAAGTTTGCCATATGCTGTAAATAAAGCACGTTTGATAGAAAAAATTGCAGAGTATGTTAAAGAAGGAAAAATTGAAGGTATCTCAAACATTAGGGATGACTCTGCTCGTGATGAACAAGTTAGAATTGTTATTGAACTAAAACGTGATGCTAATGCAAAACTTACCTTAAATCAACTTTATAAATATTCGAAGATGCAAGAAGCATTCAATGCTAATATGTTGGCACTTGTTCCAGGACAAGATGGTTCTTATAAACCTGAATTACTAACATTAAGAACTGCACTTCAGTATTTCTTAGATCACAACCGTGATGTTATAACTCGTAGAATAAAATTCGATCTGGAAAAAGCATTAGCACGTCAACATATTGTTGAAGGTTTACGTATTGCAATAGATTTCATCGATGAAGTTATCAGAATTATCAGATCTTCTGCAAATGAAGTAGAAGCCAAAGAAAGACTCCAAGAGAGATTTGATTTTTCTGAACGTCAGGCACAACATATCGTTGATATGCGTTTAGGCCGTTTGACTGCATTAGAAAGAGAAAAATTAGAAGCTGAATACGAAGAGTTAAGTAAGCGTATTGCAGAATTTAGAGAACTTCTAAGCAATGAAGAAAAATTAACTGAACTAAGAATAAGTGAGCTAACTGAGTTCAAAGAAACCTTTGCGGATGATAGAAGAACAGTAATAGATATTTATGGTATTGATGGTATCGCCGATGAATCTTTGATTAAGAGAGAAGATGTAGTAGTTGTACTTACTAAATTTGGTTACGTTAAGAGAACACCAATATCTACATATGAAGTACAACATAGAGGCGGTATAGGTGTAAGCGGACTTTCAACGAGAGAAGAAGACCAAGTTGTAGATATGTTTGCTGTATCTACACATGATGTTTTATTAGTGTTTACTGATAAAGGTCGAGTATTCAAATTAAAGGGATACGATATTCCAGAAGGTTCAAGAACTGCAAGAGGAACTGCAATAGTTAATATTTTACAACTTGAAGCAGATGAGAAGGTTAAAAAGATTATAAACTTACCTAATGATGTAGCCGATGAAGATGGTTACGATATGTCAGGTACCTTATTCTTTGCCACAGAGAGAGGATATGTCAAGCGTACAAACCTTGAAGATTTCAGAAACATCAACAAGACAGGTATTATCGCAATTAAGCTAGAAGATTATGACCACTTGTTAAATGTTGAATACCTGCCTGAAGAAGATCATGATGTAATGCTCATTACTAAGAATGGTAAAGGTATTAGATTTGATCAAAATGATGTAAGAATAATGGGACGAAGCACTCGAGGTGTACGAGGTATAAACTTAGATAATGATGATGAAGTAATAGCTGTTGTTCCTTTAAGAAATGACAACGTTGAGCTGCTATTTGTAACAGAAAAAGGTTTCGGTAAGAAGACCTATGCACAAGAGTTTAGAGCTCAAAGCAGAGGTGGTAAAGGTCTAATCTGCTATAAAGCTAGCGAGCGTACAGGCGGACTTGTTAAAGCTAGTGAATTGTATGATTTCTTGGATGTAATTATCATGAATCAAGCAGGATTAATAATTAGAATCCCTAGTGCTGAAATTCCTAACCTAGGTCGTTATGCAACAGGTGTACATTTGATGAGAGTTGTAAAAGATGATGTATTGACATATGCATTAGTTCTCAAGTCTGATGAGAATGATGAAGTAGAAGGCACAGAGTTGGAAGATGATCTTAAAGAGTCAGAAGATTTATATGAAGATCCTGAGATGATAGATAAATATAACTTAGATTTGGATGAAGAAGATCAGGATGATTACGATGATTTAGACTCAGATTATGAGGAAGATGCTGACGATGATTATCTATAGGTTTAAGATATTTTAATCGACTAAATAAGCAAAATTAGTAGGAGTGTTTGTTTATGAAAATAAAAGAATTAGCAAAAAAAATAACAGAATTAATTCCAAATGAGGAAGCGCAAAAGTTTTTTGAGCCATGCTTTTTGAGTACATGGGAAACCACTACAGAGAAAATAGAAGATTACAAATATTTTGTTATCACTGGGGATATTCCAGCACTTTGGTTACGTGATTCTTCAGCCCAAGTTCAACACTTGTTGGCTTTTGCTCCTTACTCAGATGAGGTAAAAGAGTTAATTAAGGGACTTTCAAAAACTCAGGTTGAATGTATACTCATTGACCCATATGCTAATGCTTTTAACAAAACTGACAGTGGTGCAGGTCATCATACCGATATTACCGAAATGCATCCTAGACTTTGGGAGAGAAAGTATGAGATAGACTCACTTTGCTACCCAATACGCTTGGCTTACCAATATTGGAAGGTCACAAATGATTCAAGTATTTTCACCCCTGATTTCAAAGTAGCAATTAATAATATTATTGATTTGTGGACAGTTGAGCAAAGACATGAAAATTCTCCATACACTTTTGAAAGGGTAGATAGAATTGAAGAAGCTGGAGTTTTACCAAATAATGGTAAAGGTAATCCAGTAGCATATACAGGTATGACCTGGTCTGGTTTTAGACCAAGCGATGACATGTGTGTGTATGGTTATTTAGTCCCTTCAAATATGTTTGCTAAAGTATCTCTAGAACAAATAGCAAAAATTGCAGAACTTGTTTATGAGGATCTTGAGTTAAAAGAAAGAGCTCTTAATTTAAAGGCTGAAATTGAAAAAGGTTTAGCAGAATTTGCTGTTGTAGACTATAAAGATCTTGGTTCTATATATGCATATGAAGTAGATGGAATGGGTAATCATTTATTCTTAGATGATGCTAATGTACCAAGTCTTTTGAGTTTGCCTTATTTAGGTGCAGTAGCAGCTGATGATCCAATCTATCTAAATACAAGGGAATTTATTTTAAGCCCAGAAAATAGAACTTATTACAGTGGAAAATATGCTGCGGGAATTGGTAGTGACCATACACCAGAAGATTATGTCTGGCATATTGCTTTAAGTATGCAAGGTTTGACAAGTGTTGATGAAAATGAAAGAAAAGAAATCCTAGAAACTATTATGAACACTGATGCAGGAACATATCAGATGCATGAAGGATTTAATGTAAATAATCCAGAAGAATTTACTAGACCTTGGTTTGCTTGGTCAAACAGCTTGTTTGCTGAGTATTTAATAGACTACTTTAATTTGGTAGAGCAATTCGAGAAGAGTTTGAAAAATTAATTAATCTAAATTAACTAGCAATTTGAATTTTCAGGTGTTTATGGATTTAAAAGAAAACAGAAAAAATATAGTTTTCATTTTAGCGGATGATTTAGGAGCCTGGGCTCTGGGATATGCAGGTAACAATGAGGTGCAAACTCCTAATTTGGATAAGCTTGCTAAAGAGAGCCAAATTTTCACTAATTTTTATTGTGCATCACCTGTGTGTTCACCTGCTCGAGCATCAATATTGACAGGGCAAATTCCATCACGTCACGGTGTATTAGACTGGATAGATGGAGGGCATGTTGATAAAAGCTATATTGATGATAAAGGAGTAGAGGATCCATTTGGTTTTTACGCACGTGAAAGAAATGCAATTCGATATCTAGAAGATCAGACCACTTACACAGATTTGTTGGCTAAAAATGGATATAGAGTTGGTCTAAGTGGAAAATGGCATTTAGGTGATTCAAGACATCAACAACATGGTTTTAGTCATTGGTATACCGTCGTTAGAGGAAGTGCATTTTATATGCATCCAGATGTAGTTGAAAATGGTGAGGTAAAGATTGAGGATGAATACGTAACTGATCTTTTCACAGATAGTGCAATTCAGTTTATAGAAGAAGCTGCATTGAAGAAAGATCAACCATTTTACCTATCAGTTCATTACACAGCACCACATTCACCTTGGGAACCTGAGAATCACAAAGAAGAAGACTTAAATATCTATAGAAATTTAGCTTTGGACTCAACACCAGATGTTCCAGATCACCCCAATTCGATTCCTGGAATTAATGTTTATGGTACTCCGAATCGTAGGAAAAATCTTGAAGGTTATTATGCTGCTATTACTGCAATGGATAGAGGTATAGGCAAAATAATAGCAAGTTTGAAAGAGCAAGGTTTTTATGATGATACTATAATAATTTTTACCGGAGATAATGGTATGAACATGGGACATCACGGAGTCTGGGGTAAAGGTAATGCTACTGTTCCGATAAACATGTATGATGAATCGATAATTGTCCCTTGCCTGTTTAGGGTTCCTGAAGACGAGAATCCTGGTTCAAAAATAAATAATATGTACAGTCAGCTGGATTTTTTCCCAACTTTGATGGAGTTAGTTGGAATTTCTACTGATGGACTTTACCTAGCTGGTGAAAGTTTTGCGAGATTATTTGATAAAGGTGCTAGTAGAGATGGTGCCGAAACTAATGGGCATGGATATATTTATATGTTTGATGAATATGGCCCAACTAGAATGATCAAAAACGACAGATATAAATATATTCACAGATATCCATATGGTCCACATGAGTTCTATGATTTGTTAAAAGATCCTAATGAAGACGAAAACTTAATTGATGATGAAAATTATAATGAAATAATAGATGATCTCTATATAAAATTGCAATCTTGGTACAACGAGCATATGGATCCAGATAAAGATGGAGCCAAGGAGGCTGTTACTGGAGAAGGTCAGCTGACTAAGATTGGTAAAGATAGTACAAGTAGGAAGCGTTTTAACTAATTTCTTGGAACTGTAAATAAAAACAAACAAAACCAGAAAAGTCCTTGTTTAGGTTAAGTATGATGTGATTACCTAAGTAGGGATTTTTTATTGAACAATATAACTATGATTCGGTAGAATCTTGATAAAGTTTGGGGATGATGGTATATTAAACTATATCAATTGTTTGTTATGCTCTTTATGTTAAATGTCAAATAATAATAAATTTCAAAGTTAGTAATTATCGCGTCATGGATAAAGGAAGATTTTTAGATTTTTAAAGGGATTTGAAAACGAGGTATCTTCTTATGAAAAAACGAATAATTTCAATATTAATTTCATCTTTATTTTTACTTTCTAGCATTTCATGTAGCACTAATAATAAAATGGAAAAAACGGTAAACTTGCCAGAAGTCACAGAACTAAAAGTTAATGATAATCTACCTGTTGATGAACTAGTTAAAAAGACAGAATTTTCTTTAAATCTTGATAAAACTAGTGAGTATTTTTAGAAAATTATTTTGTATTTGGTTCAAAAGATGGGAGAAAGTATTATACCAAAAGGTATTGTGATGAAAGAACTGCAATGTCAAACAGTGGTAATGAGTCGGAATTGGGCTATATAACTGTAAATTCATCTAAACCAGTTCCTCTAGTAAATTTTAAGCCAAAACATAAAAATATATTTTGTACAAATTTGGAAATTTTTGATAATTACTTGGTTTGGGATAAACAGAATGAGGATGGTATTTTTGTCAAAAAGATGAATCTCTCAACAAATGAAGTGTCAGATGGCTTTGAGAAGCAATTTTTTTCGGGACAAAATAGAGTTGGAAATGAATTATTATTTTATGAATCATGGAAACAAGAGCATCCACTAAAAAGTTTTAACCCTGAAACTAATGAGATTAAAACAGTAGCTGAAAAGACACACATAATAAATCCATATGAGCAACCGTTAGGTATAAATAATACTCTTGGGTATGCCAGGCTGAGAGATGATGGAAATGCGGAAATAATTTATGAATCGAAAAGCAAAAGCCTGACAATTCCGTTAAAAACAGATTTAGTAACAGACATAGTAACAAGTGAAAAATATATTATATGGAGTCAATTAGAGAGTAAAAATTATTGGAGTAAAGGTAAAGTATTTTGTTATGACATTGAAGACAACAAATTACATAGTGTAAAGATAGATGAAGGCTGGGTAAATGCAACACCAGTAGGTGATAAATATGTTTTATTATCAGTTGTTTTCGAGAAATCTAGACAAGTGATTTCTTGGAATTTGAAGGAAAATCAATTGTCAAAAGTTAAAGAGTTCTCTAAAGATGAAACTTTAACTTCTATCTATTATGATGATGGCGATGGTGACAATAAGGCATATATAGAATATAGAGATGAAAACTATATATACTCATTAGAATTTTCATATCAATAGAAAAAAGTAAAAGAAAAATTTAGATAAGAAACAAGGTCGTGC